>CAJWHM010000007.1 GCA_913041125.1 uncultured Bacteroidota bacterium
GCCTTGTTATAGTCGTAATTATTCAAATATTTATTGTGATGTATAATTTCTTTGTATTTATATAAACCTTTAAATATTTTGTTTAAATCGTACCCTTTTGGCAAAAAAACTTTTGCAACATTTCGGCATCCCAAACCAAAATAATGAAGTATGTCATTACCTAAACCGAAAAGATCATCTTCAGTTTCATTTCCATCTAGTATAGCAATACCATTTCTGTTTTTTCTCAAGAGATTTGGATAAGCACTAAAATAGTACTCAAAGTAACGAGCTGAATTATTAGAACCAGTTGCAATTATAGCTTCAAAGTCTAAATTAATTTTAGTAACATAATTAAAACTAGAGCACTTAATTTCATTGTCTAAGAAATCCGTCATATAGGGGAGAAGCACCTCATCTTTTGAAGCGCACTTCACCAAAGCATTGTTCCCAGTAACCCAAACACAAATTATATCATGAAATCCAACCATAGGTATATTTCCTGCAAGAATAAGTCCAATAACTCGAGGTTTATTTTCAATATATTGATATTTGCTTAACCATTTTTCAATATTTTTTGAATCTAATGTATAAGCCCAACTTTTTAAAGCATTAGTGATACCTCCTCTAGTAAACCATTTATTTAAAATAATTGACTTTTCAATACAACTGTCCAATTTGGAATATTTTGGATCATTATAAGAATAATTTTTAATGTGAAGCCCAAGATTTATAAGAGCCAAAATTCGTTTTGAGTTAATATTCATTTGTCTTGTTCAAGAAAAATTAAGGTCTTATTTTTGCACAAATGTAATGAAAGAATATCGCTATGGCTATCATTATTACTGACGAATGTATTAATTGCGGAGCATGTGAACCTGAATGTCCTAACACAGCTATTTATGAGGGGGCGGAGGATTGGCGATATCAAGATGGAACTTCATTGTCTGGTGACGTAATATTACCAAACGGTAAAAATATTAACGCAGATGTTTTTCAAGAGCCGGTATCAGACGAAATCTATTTTATTGTGCCAGATAAATGTACTGAGTGTAAAGGATTTCATGATGAACCGCAGTGTGCTGCGGTTTGCCCTGTTGATTGTTGTGTTCCAGATAATGATATTCAAGAATCTGAGGAAACATTACTTGGAAAACAAAAGTTCATGCATCCAGATAGTTAAGTATAATTGGGCTTTTCCAATTTATTAGTTCAATTGAATTTTCTTTTAGCTTTTTTTTACATTTTTCACTTGTAAAATAACTGTAATCTTTTGATCTCCAGTCTGAACCAAAGTTTGGATGATCTAATGCAATCTGGTCCATTTCATCAGTTTTTAATGCAGGGTGAATCAATAAAAATGAAATACCTTCAGCTAATTCATCTATAACATTATCATAAAAACTAAAAAGACCTTTACTTTGGAAAATATCATACGAACCCATAAAAACTGATTCAAAGCAAGTCGACTCAGGTAAAACAAATTTATTTGGATCTTCACCTACAAGTTTGATTAATTTTTTGCTTAAAAAAATGGGTAATTTATATTCTTTGCCAAGCTTAATATAAATATCAATTAAATCTTGTCTCAAGCCTAAAGTAAACATATGCGAATCTAGGTGGGAAGGCTTTAAGCCCATATTTAAAACTATTTCAATTTGTGTTTTTAGTTCTATATATACCTCATCTGCTTTGGCATTTTTTTTTATTAAATCTCTCTTCGGGTATAAATATCCATTTTCATTAACTAAAGAACTTACTTTACTAGGGGCTGCACATGGTTTAAATGGGTAGTTTTTCCATTCCCCCGTTAAAGTGAGGTGTATTCCATAGTCTAATTCAGGGTTTGAAAGACAAAATTTTGCCATATCGAAGTACCAAGGGCATGGCACCATAAGACTAGTTGAGCTTATACTACCATTTATCATTCCTAGTTGAGTAGCTTTATTTTCTGCCCATGATAGACCAGCATCGTCAGCATGGATCATTAAATATTTTTTTGATTTCATTTTTTGTTTTGCTCTTTAATAGAAAAATAAAAATAACAAAAAAGAAAACCTATTTTTGCAAAAAAAAATATATGAAAGCTGGTATAGTGGGTCTGCCAAATGTTGGAAAATCAACACTATTCAATTGTTTGTCAAGTGCGAAAGCACAAAGTGCAAATTTTCCTTTTTGTACAATTGAACCAAATTTAGGTGTAGTAAATGTTCCTGATCCACGACTCGAAACTTTAGAACGGTTGGTAAAACCTGAGAAAGTTCAGCCTGCTACTGTTGAAATTGTCGATATTGCAGGTTTGGTAAAGGGGGCGAGTAAAGGAGAAGGACTAGGGAATCAATTTTTGGCAAATATCCGTGAAACCGATGCTATTATTCATGTTTTACGCTGTTTTGATAATGACAATATTGTTCATGTAGATGGTTCAGTGGATCCAATAAGAGACAAAGAAACCATAGATATTGAATTACAATTAAAGGACCTTGAGACTGTAGAAAAAAAACTTGAAAAGACGGGTCGTTCGGCTCGAACAGGAAATAAAGAAGCTCTTAAAGAGCAAGAAGTATTAGAAGTAGTTAAAAGTGCTTTGGAATCTGCTAAAAATGTGAGGAGTCTGGAACTAAAAGAAGAGGTTCGTCTTAAATTTATCAAACCCTTACAGTTGATTACTGATAAACCTGTACTTTATGTTTGTAATGTAGATGAAGGCTCTGCAAAGACTGGTAATAATTATGTAGAACAAGTTAAAAATGACCTAACAGAAGAATCAGCAGGTTTATTATTACTCGCAGTAAGTACAGAGGCTGATATAAATGAATTAGAAAGCTTTGAAGAACGCCAAATGTTTTTAGAAGATTTAGGACTTGAAGAAGCAGGGGCTCCAAAGTTAATTAGAGCGGCCTATACCTTACTAAATCAGCAAACATACTTTACAGCAGGAGAAAAAGAAGTTCGGGCTTGGACTATACCTATTGGTAATACAGCCCCCCAGGCAGCTGGTGTTATTCATACTGATTTTGAAAAGGGATTTATTAGAGCAGAAGTAATAAGTTATTCAGATTATGCTCATTACGGCTCAGAAAATAAAGTTAAAGAAGCAGGTAAAATGCGTATAGAAGGGAAAGACTATATCGTTAAAGATGGAGACGTTATGCACTTTCGTTTTAACGTTTAGAAATTATTATGCTGCTTTCTCATTCTCAATTCAGAATACTGATTTTCATAATTGGGTTTACAGCAATAGTTGCAGATATTATAAACACCTTTGCCTTTTTTATACTTAAGCCTTTTTGTTCTGCAACAATAATGGTCTATTCACTTTCTTGTAGGAATCCAACTTTAAAGAAATATCCTTTACAAATAAGTATTGGATTATTTTTTTGTCTTTTAGGTGACATTTTTTTGCTTTTAGAAATCTTTTTTATCTACGGATTAGTCTCTTTTTTAATTTCACATTTGATTTTTCTTTTTGCTTTCATTAAAAGACAAGGGTGGCAATGGCGACCTAAAATTATTTTAGTTTTACTTCCCATTGCTGCGGCTATTTTTATTTTCATTTCAAAGGATTTAGGTGATCTATACATCCCTGTAATGATTTATCTAATCGTTATTTTACTTATGAGTTGGCAAGGGTGGGCAATGACTTTAAATCCAAAATTAAAACAGCATCGCTTTTTGGGCTTGGCTGTTTCACTTTTTTTATTTTCTGATGCATTAATTGCAATCAATAAATTTTCTTACAATTTATCATTTTCAGGTGCTTTGATCCTTTCTAGTTATTGGCTATCAATTTACCTTATAGCCGATTCCGCTACACGATAAATAAATTTAATTCTCATTAGTAGGGCTATCCTTCAAAATTGTTTTTAAAAAAGTAATTTCTTCTTTTGAAAATGGACTTTTATCTTTGTTATATATATCATGATGCCAAACTTTAGGCATAGAGTCAAAGGAGGTAGTCCAAGAGGACCAAGGAAATATAGTATTGGTTTTTCCTGCTACAAAACCCCAATTAATGGCATGAATTTCATTTTCTTTAAATAATGGGAGAATTGAATCAAAAGTACTGCCAAAAGAACGTGCTAAATATTCGGTACAGATTATTGGCCGGTTATATTTTTTTAATTCCTTGATTTTAATTTGTGTGACCTTGGGATTGTCATAGCTATGAAATGAAATAATATCTGAATTTTCAACCATAAACCGTTCAAGAGGTCTCATTTTTTCTGGTGTTCCCCAAAGTTCAGGATCACCTTTCCAGAGTCCTATAGTAAGGGGTTGTGAAGGATTCACTTCACGTGCCCAACGGACTACCTTTTTTAACAAAGCAAATGTGTAGGTATATTTGTCTTTTAATTCCAGTTCTGCATACTCAGGTTGAGTAGCGACATTATCAGGCTCATTATACAAATCCCAGCCAATGACACGTGAGTCCTGAGCAAAATGACTTACAACACCTTTGATATAATTTTTTAGTTCGTGGTGTCGGAGAGAATCTCCTAAAATTAATGCCCCTGGCGCTTGCACCCATCCTGAATTGTGAACGAATGGAGTGGGATCAGGTTGTTTTCCTAATTTAGGTAAAGGATGCCATACATCATCGAGTAGTACGAATAAGGTTTTAATTTTGTATTTGTCAGCAGTATCTAAATAAGTGTTTAATCTATTCAAAAACCCTAAAGAGTCTTGATCCCATAATAAATTATGGAGGTAAACACGATGCATTTTCATACCTAATTCAGCTGACCAGCTCAATTCTTTTTCTATAGTACTTAGATCATATGTGGCTTCTTGAAAGAATTCAAGCTGATTTACTGCTGTACTTGGATTAAAATTAGTTCCCGCCATCCAGCCTTCATTTTTATGCCATTCCCAGGCTTTTTCTTCAGACCATCTCTTGCCATAGGGTTGTTTGATTGTTTTTTGGCATTGTATAAAAAATAGAGTAAAGGGAGCGAGTATTAAAAAAATATTTTTCATGATTTATAGTTTTTTTAGGAAAGGGAGAGAGAATCATTTACTAAAACACGTTCCCAAAGATGAGCAGCTTCCTTAATAAATAATTGGTGTGTAGGATCGTTTTGATATTTATTCTGTGCTTCTATATCGGGAAAACTCATAGTGTAACAGTAAGTAAAAGAGTTGTCTATAACTTCTCTTTTTTCCGTATTGGCAGGAATCCCCAGATGATTTGAAATAGCTTGTGGGTTGGTTGTGATTAATTTTTTAAGAGCAGTTTCAAATTCATCTCTATGAGCTTTATTATTTGGTTCTTTAAGCCAAAATAAAACAATATGTAATAAAGGACCAGTTGTGTTTTCAATAGAGGAGTTTGCCATAAAATTGTTTCAACTTTTTATAGTTAGTAATGTATTTAATTAAAATTAAACTTTTTAACAAAATAAGTCTAATAATTGTTGATTTCTTGCTGTATTCGCATCTGTTTTTAAGAGTTCAATCTCCTATATTAGCTCATTATACTTATGAAAGGAACAACCACCTACACTGAAGAAAATATACGTTCTCTCGATTGGAAAGAACATATCCGAATGCGTCCAGGTATGTATATTGGAAAGTTGGGTGATGGCTCTTCTCCAGATGATGGAATTTATATCCTTTTAAAAGAAGTTCTAGATAATTGTATTGATGAATTTGTCATGGGCGCTGGAAAGACTATTGAAATAAAAATAAAAGAAAATACCGTTACTGTTCGAGATTTTGGAAGAGGTATACCACTTGGGAAAGTTGTCGATGTAGTTTCTAAAATGAATACAGGAGGTAAATATGATTCAAGAGCATTCAAAAAATCTGTAGGGCTTAATGGGGTTGGAACAAAAGCTGTAAATGCACTATCTGAAATTTTTATTGTAGAATCAAATAGAGATAAAGAAACTAAAAAAGCAAAATTTGAATATGGTGATTTGATTGATGATTCTCCAATTGAGGCCTCTAGCAAAAGAAGAGGAACAAAGGTTTTTTTTATACCTGACGGGAAAATATTTAAAAATTATAAATATAGAAGGGAATATGTTGAGCGCATGATTAAAAATTATGTGTATCTAAACCCTGGTCTTACAATTGATTTTAATGATGACAAATTTTATTCTGAAAATGGTTTAAAAGACCTATTAATGGATCATACAAATGAAAATGATTTATTATACCCAATTATACATTTAAAAGGTGATGATATAGAGGTTGCAATTAGTCATAGTAAAACACAATATAGTGAGGAATATCACTCTTTTGTGAATGGACAACACACTACACAAGGAGGAACTCACCAGGCAGCATTCAGAGAAGGATTAGTAAAAACAATAAGAGAGCATTTTGGAAAAAATTATGAGGCCTCAGACATAAGAAAATCTATAATATCCGCAATTAGCATAAAAGTGATGGAGCCTGTTTTTGAATCACAAACTAAAACAAAATTAGGGTCAACTGACATGGGTGGAGGAATGCCCACTGTAAGGTCTTATATTATAGACTTTCTAGGCACACAATTAGATAATTTTTTACATAAAAATACGGCAGTATCTGAATTAATTCAAAGAAAAATTATACAGGCTGAAAAAGAGCGAAAAGAATTATCCGGTATACGCAAATTGGCGAAAGAGCGAGCAAAAAAGGCAAGCTTACACAATAAAAAACTTCGAGATTGTAGAGTTCATCTGCCTGACTTAAAGAAGGATCGCCGTTTAGACTCTACTTTATTTATTACAGAGGGAGACTCAGCTAGTGGTTCAATTACCAAGTCTAGAGATGTAAATACCCAAGCTGTATTTAGTTTACGAGGCAAACCATTAAACAGCTTTGGGATGAGTAAAAAAATCGTATATGAAAATGAAGAGTTTAATTTACTTCAAGCTGCTTTAAATATTGAAGAAAGTTTGGAGGATTTACGTTATAATAATATTGTAATAGCCACAGATGCCGATGTTGACGGCATGCATATACGTTTACTTCTTATAACCTTCTTTCTACAATTTTTCCCAGAGCTTATTAAAGAAGGACATCTTTATATACTACAAACTCCATTATTTAGAGTTAGGGATAAAAAAGAAACAATCTACTGTTATAGTGAAATTGAGAGGAAAGATGCTATGGAAAAACTTAAAGGAAAACCAGAAATAACCAGATTCAAAGGATTAGGTGAAATTTCACCTGATGAGTTTAAATATTTTATAGGAGATGATATTCGACTAGATCCTGTAATGTTAGACAAGAACACAACCATTGAAGAGTTATTATTATTCTACATGGGTAAAAATACTCCAGAAAGACAAAAATTTATTATAAATAATCTTAAAGTAGAACTAGATTTCATTGAGAATGAAATGTCATTATCATAGTAAATGAACGAGGAAGAAGAACTTATTGATTTACAAACGAGTGATTCATTAAAGCGGGTAACAGGCATGTATAAAGACTGGTTCCTGGATTACGCTTCATATGTAATTCTCGAAAGGGCAGTGCCTGCAATTGAAGATGGATTGAAGCCTGTTCAACGCCGAATCCTTCATTCAATGAAGGATCTAGACGATGGGCGTTATAATAAAGTTGCAAATATTGTTGGCCATACAATGCAATATCATCCTCATGGTGATGCAAGTATAGGAGATGCTATGGTTCAAATTGGTCAAAAAGAGTTGCTAATTGATATGCAAGGAAATTGGGGGAATATATTTACGGGTGATAGTGCTGCTGCCTCTAGATATATAGAAGCTCGACTCTCTAAATTTGCCTTAGAAGTAGTATTTAGTCCTAAAGTAACAGATTGGCAATTATCATATGATGGAAGAAAAAAAGAGCCCGTTCATTTACCTATTAAATTTCCTTTATTACTAGCTCAGGGAGCAGAAGGTATAGCTGTAGGGTTATCAACAAAGATCTTGCCTCACAATTTTAATGAGCTTTTAAGTAGTAGTATTCAACATTTGAAGGGAAAAAAAATTTCGATTTATCCTGATTTTCAAACAGGAGGAATCATTGATGTTCAAAATTATAATGATGGGCAAAGAGGGGGAAAAATTCGAGTAAGAGCAAGAATTAATCAATTAGATAAAAAGACTTTAGTTATTAATGAAATTCCTTTTGGAACAAATACATCCTCATTAATTGATAGTATTTTAAAAGCTAATGACCAAGGTAAAATTAAAATCAAGCGCATTGAAGATAATACTTCTTCCCAAGTTGAAATTTTAATACATCTGCCAAATGATATTTCTCCTGATAAAACCATTGACGCACTTTATGCCTTTACTGGTTGTGAAACTTCATTATCCCCTTTAGGCTGCCTTATTATAGACAATAAGCCAAATTTCATGGGAGTAACTGAAATGTTGAAAATTTCTACAGATCATACGGTACAATTATTAAAAAGAGAACTTGAAGTTCAGCTTAAAGATTTGGAAAACCAATGGCATTATTCTTCACTTGAGAGGATATTCATAGAAAATAAAATTTATCGTGATATTGAATTAGCTGAAACTTGGGAAGAAGTCATCTCTTTTATTTCTAAAGGATTACAACCTCACATTGGTGATTTAAAACGTGAAATTACTAATGATGATATCGTAAAGCTTACTGAAATTAAAATAAAGCGAATTTCTAAGTTTGATTTAGATAAAGCTCAACAAAAAATAGAGTCACTTGAAGCTGACATATCAGAGGTTAAAAACAATTTGAAACACCTAATTGATTTTGCAATTCGATATTTCACACATTTAAAGAAAACCTATGGTAGTGACAAAGAGCGTAAATCTGAAATTCGGATATTTGATGATGTTGATGCAAAAAAAGTAGTTGTAAGAAATCAAAAACTTTATGTAAATAGAGTGGAAGGGTTCATTGGCACAACCCTTAGAAAGGACGAAATGGTTTGTGAATGTTCCGATATTGATGACATTATTGTTTTTACAGAAGAAGGTAAAATGTTGGTAGTTAAGGTTGATAGTAAAGTTTTTGTAGGTAAAAATATTATTCATGCTGCAGTTTTTAAAAAGAAAGACCAGCGCACTATTTACAACATGATTTATAGAGATGGTAAAGGGGGCACTTCTTATATCAAGCGTTTTGCTGTTACTGGAGTAACACGAGAAAAAATTTATGATTTAACCCAAGGTAAACCTCAATCTAGTGTTTTATATTTTTCTGCGAATCTTAATGGGGAAGCAGAAATAGTCACTATTCTTTTAAGAAATAATGGCAATATTAAAAAACTTAAATGGGACTTAGATTTCGCTGATCTTCAAATTAAAGGGAGAGCGGTCAGAGGAAACACTGTGACAAAATATTCAATTAGAAAAGTTGAATTAAAAGAGAAGGGCGTATCAACCCTAAAACCAAGAAAAATTTGGTTTGATGAAACAATTAGAAGGTTAAATTTAGAAGAGAGGGGTAAGTTACTCGGAGCATTCAAAGGAGATGATAAATTATTAATTTGTAGTTGTCAAGGCACAATAAAGGCTGTTACTCCTGAGTTGAGTCTCCATTTTGATGATAATATTTATCATATAGAAAAGTGGAATCCAAAAAAGCCTTTAACTGCAATTTATTTTGACATTGATAAGCAACGATATTTTATCAAACGATTTGTAATTGAGAATTCAGACAAAGAAGATAGTTTTATAAAAGAAAATGGAGAGCTGGTATATTTTGTCTCTGAATGGAGACCTGTTATTAAAATCATATTCGAAAAACCAAGAGGAAAATCCCACTTAAAACCATTAGAAGTTAATGCTGAAGAATTCATATCCGTAAAAGGATTTAAAGCTTTGGGAAATCAAATCACGTCAAATAAAATAAAAAGAGTTGAGCTAAAGGAGGCCTTAGACTATAAAGAGGAAGAAATAGAAAATCCATTAGAGATAGAAGTAAAACAAAACGAGATTGTAAGTGGTCTTGATGATCAAAATCAAATAAAAATTGATTTTTAGTAATTATTTTAATTTTTCAATCTTACCTCTTCTTTTATTCTTTATATCACCTACAAGTGAATATTCAAATTCATATGAGTTTTCATCAGTGCTTAAAATTTTGATTTGTATAGGTCTTTTTTCTTGATAATTTTTAGGATTTAATTTAGTAAGAATACACTCGCAATCACTAACCCAATTAATTCTAGCGGTATCAGTTTTATTTTCAAAAATTTCTATTTCATATAAACTATCTCTCTTGAAATAAGATGTTTTCATTTCACCGCCCATAATTTGAGAGAATTTAAATTCACCTAAATGAAAAGATTTGCAATCTCTTTTCAATTCATAACAAGAAAATAGGATAAATAATATAAAAAATAGAATTTTGCGCATAATCTAATTTACTTAGTTCTAGGTAAAAAGGTTTTAAAACTACCATCTTTATAAAATTTTATAACCTCAGTAACCTCATTTGAACTGTCAAAATTTTCATCATTATTCGGTGTAACATATGACTCATCCTTTGAATCATTCAATGCGTATTTATCTATTTCATCCAAATAGGCTAGTGGTTTTATCACTTTAGAGGGTTCTTCTGACAGTAACCAGTCTAAGGTTACTTCACTAAAAGAATTATTTATTTTTAAAATAAAATCTAAGCTTGGTTTATTTCGTTTTGATAAAATGTGAGAAACTGATGATCGTTGAACACCTATTCGTTCAGCAAAAGCTGCAGCACTTAATTGATTTTTTTCCATTATAATTTCTAACCTCGAAATAAAATTATCAGTGTTTAACATTGTAAACAATTAAGAATTACTTGCAAATATACAAATCAAATTTATATTATAAAACAGATAAAAAAATTAAACTTATAAATTAAACATGATCTTTAATTGCTTGATTATTATATAATTATAATTGATTTTAATTTTTTTGTTTACAAATGTATATGTTTTAAAAAATTGTAAATCACTTACGACTACTTTTTGTTCACTTTTGTGAATTACATTTGTATACAATATGTTGTTTACATTTGTATTTTTAAAAAAGATGTCAAAAAAAAGATATTTCCCCCCTGAATTGCTTGAAAAAGCGATAACGAAATTTGATGGGTCCATTGAAAAGTATGAAATAGGTCGTTCAGTTAAAGGTTTGCCCATAATTGAATTAAAAATTGGAAATGGGAAAAAAAATATTTTTATGTGGTCGCAAATGCATGGTAATGAGACAAGCACAACCAGAGCCATATTTAAATTAATACCTTGGCTATTAAATACTTCACAATCAGAATATTTAAAAACTTTTAGTATATATATAATACCTCAACTTAATCCTGATGGTTCTAAACTTTATACCCGACATAACGCTAATAATATTGATCTAAATAGGGATGCAATGACTCTAAGTGAACCCGAGAGTGTAGTTTTAAATAAAGCAATTAAACGAATATCACCATATCTTGCTTTGAATCTTCATGGCCAAAGAACTATATATGGCGCTGGAAATAGTGGAAAGCCTGCTACTCTCTCTTTCCTTGCACCATCAGCTGATGAAGATAGATCAATAACACCAGCTCGAGAAAAAGCAATGAAGATAATCATAGATATAAAAAAAGGTTTAAGCAAAGAACTTCCTTATGGTATTGCTAGATACAATGATGTTTATAATCCTAATTGCGTAGGAGATTCATTTACATCTTCAGAAATACCAACAATTCTATTTGAGGCAGGCCACTACCCAAATGATTATGATAGAACTATAGTAACAAATTATATATTTAAAGCTTTTAAACTACTATTAAAATCACTGGTTAAAAAATCAAACAATAATAGTACAGATGAATATTTTAAAATACCAGAAAACACTGAAAGCTATACTGATTTATTGATTTCAAATGTTGATATAGTTTATGATGAAAAGGTTTTTAAAAAACAGCAACTAGCAGTACAATATCTTGAAAAGCTCGATAGAAATAAGATTAATTTTGTGCCAATATTTATAAAATTTGATAATAATTTACCATATAAAGCACATCGCCATATTGACCTGAAAGGTGAGAGGGCAAAAATATCATTTATACTCAATGGAGAAGTAAAAAACTCAAAGTACAATAAATTATTTTCATTAAAAACGAATAATTAAGAGATTATTCTCAATAAAATTCAATTTTTTGGATTAATTTTGCATCCTAATCAAAAATTATCAAACAAATGAATAAAGTTAATTTAGATGAAATTGATCACCAGATATTAGATATTTTAATAGACAATACCCGAGTTCCATTTACAGATATCTCTAAGCGATTATTAATTTCAGCTGGAACAGTTCATGTAAGAGTAAAAAAAATGGAAGAGGCAGGAATCATAAAGGGTTCTTCCTTAAATTTAGATTATGTGAAACTTGGTTATTCATTTATAGCGTACGTTGGTATTTTTTTGGAAAAAACAAGCGCTACAGAGCAAGTCCTTGAATCTTTAAAAGCTATTCCATTCATAACAGTTGCACATATTACAACAGGTAAGTTTAATGTGTTTTGTAAAGTTCGAGCTAGGGATACACATCATGCCAAGGATATAATTTTTATGATTGATGATGTTGCTGGAGTATCTAGAACTGAAACAATGATTTCTCTTGAAGAAAGTATAAATGATAAAAAGCGTCTTATGCATCATATTTTTAATGAATTGAACTAAATAATGGCTCGAAAACCAAAAATTGAAAGGTTTAATGAAAAAATTCTTTCTCGATTTCAAATTTATAATAGCTTATTTTTAACTCTCCCTTTTAAAGGTATAAAGCAGACTTCAATATTAATGCCATTATTTGCTGATCATTGTAGAAAGCAATATGAAAATAATGTCAATCCAAATGAAATTGTCATTTCTTTTTTTAAAAAATATGCTCCAGAATTTGATACAATTAAAAAACAAGACTTAATTTTTAGCTTCATTCAGTACATTGAACGTCAAGTTGTTCTCTTTGATGCAATTGAAGACGCAGGATTTTCTTATGTGAATAATATGCATGGCAGAGGAACACTAAGAAATATGAAAGAAGAGGCAGAAAACAAACAATTAAAAAAGGCTCTTAGTGAATATGTTAATCGATTTAAAGTAAGAATCGTACTCACAGCCCATCCAACACAGTTTTATCCGGATAATGTTCTTGTTATTATTAATGAGCTATCTAAGTCAATTGCAGAAGATAATCTAGATAATATCAAAAAACTTTTGGTCCAACTAGGAAAAACTCCTTTTTACAAGAAAAAAAAGCCAACTCCATATGACGAGGCTGTAAGTCTTGTATGGTTTCTTGAAAATATTTTCTATCACTCAGCTAGTACAATATATAATTATATAGCAGAACATATTACCGATTCTAATGATCTAAAAAATTCTATTTTTGATTTTGGATTTTGGCCTGGGGGCGATCGCGATGGCAATCCTTTTGTAACTCCAGAAATTACATTAAAAACTGCAAAACGATTAAAGTTTTCAATTCTTAGAAATTATTACAGAGATTTGCGCAAACTCAAGAGAAAAATTACATTTCCTGGACTGGAAGACAGAATTGAAGCCCTTGAGGAATTAGTTTTTAATGAGCTTTTTTATCCAAAAAAGAATAAACTTTTTTCAATAAATTATATAACCTCAGAACTAGAGTTTGTTTTAGATGGGTTAACTAAAGATCATGACAATTTATATAGGAATGAGGTTTTAGACTTAATCCACAAACTTAGATTATTTGGTCTTCACTTTGCAAGTTTAGATATACGTCAGGATTCAAGAATACATCACAATGTTTTTATTGATATAATCTCTCATTCGAAAATAAATGAGTATTTAGAGGGTTTACCAAAAGATTATTTAAAATTAAATGATAAAGAAAGATGTAAAGTACTTTTAGATTTGAAAGGTGATTTACCACCAAAGATTTTCAAAAATGAAATGACATATCATACTTTAAAAAGTATTAGAGCCATTAAAAAGATCCAAAAAAATAATGGAGAAAGAGGCTGTAACCGATATATAATTAGTAATTGTCAATCATTGGAAAATATTCTTGAACTTTTTGCGATGTGTCGCTTAAGTAATTGGGAAAAGCCAAATGTAGATTTTATCCCTTTATTCGAAACTATTCCAGATTTAAAAGAAGCAGGAAATGTGATGAGAGCTCTTTTCAGAAATAGTGAATATAAAAATCATTTAGAGAGAAGAGACATGAAGCAGACAATAATGCTTGGTTTTTCTGATGGAACTAAGGACGGTGGTTATTTTATGGCAAATTGGAGTATTTACACAGCCAAGGAGACACTAAGCAAATTGGGGAATGAATTTGGTATTCAAATTGCATTTTTTGACGGAAGGGGTGGGCCACCAGCAAGAGGGGGTGGAAATACTCATGAATTTTATGCATCAATGGGAGACACAATACAAAGTGATGATATTCAACTTACAATTCAAGGTCAAACAATAAGCTCAAATTTCGGAACGTTAGATTCTTCGCAATATAATCTTGAACAATTATTAAGCTCTGGTATTGAGAATCAAATTCTTAGCCCAGGTAAAAATAACCTTTCAAACGATGACAGGAAATTAATGGAACAAATAGCAACAATTAGTTACAAATCATATCAAGATTTCAAGGAACACCCAAATTTTATTCCATATTTAGAAAAAATGTCTACTTTACCATTTTACTCTAAAACTAATATTGGTAGTCGTCCATCTAAACGAGGAAAATCTTCAACTTTAAAATTTGAAGATCTTAGAGCAATTCCTTTTGTTGGAAGTTGGAGTCAATTAAAGCAAAATGTTCCGGGATTTTTTGGGCTTGGTACTGCATTGGATACTATTATTGAGCAGGGAAGGATTGAAAATTTGAAAACTCTTTATAAGAATTCACGATTTTTTCGAACCTTAATTTTTAATAGTATGATGAGTTTATCAAAATCATTTTTTCAATTGACTTCGTACATGGAGAATGACAAGGAATTTGGTTCATTTTGGAAATTAATATTTAGTGAATATAAACTAACAAAAATGGTACTATTAAAAATTAGTGACTTTCAATCTCTTATGGAAAATGAACCTTCTGGAAAGGCATCAATTAATGCAAGGGAAGAAATTGTACAGCCATTATTGACCATTCAACAATATGCTTTAATGCAATTGCAAAAAATAAAAAGAAACGATAAAGACAATGTTAAAAAAATAGAAACACTAGAGGCTATTGTAACGCGATCTCTTTTTGGAAATATAAATGCAAGTAGGAATTCTGCCTAATCGGATAAATAAAAATTGAATGCATCTTCAAATAAATCTTCAGGAACTTGAACATCAATTTTAGGCTTACCAATTGAGCTTATCAGCACGAAATTTATTTTATCCCCTATGTTCTTTTTATCATGTTTAAGAAGCTTTACAATTTCTTTCTTATCATCGGAGCTAAATTCAATTTTTTTAAAACTTTTTAAAAAAGTAGTTTTAATATCTTTAGCAACTTCAATCTTTAATCCAGCACAATGAATTGAAAGGTAACTTTCAAGTATCATTCCAATTACTATTGCTTCTCCATGCAATAATTTATTTTTGTTGAGATTAATTAAAAAGTAAGACTCAATTGCATGGCCTAGTGTATGGCCAAAATTTAAAATTTTTCTTAAATTTTTTTCTCTTGGATCTTTTAAAACTACCTCCTTTTTTATTTTAACAGATGGCTTTATAAACTCTTTTAATGTTGAGACTCTTAAATCAGTCAATTCTTTAAGTGTTTGCCAATATTTTTTACTGGATATAATTCCATGTTTTAGCATCTCTGCAAATCCACTACGTATTTCATTTTTCGGTAAGGTTTCTAGCCATATAGGATCTATAATTACTTGTTTAGGTTCCTCAATAACACCTATTTGATTTTTTAGTGAACCTAAATCAATTCCTGTTTTGCCACCAACTGAAGCATCAACCATAGCTAGTAGAGTAGTGGGTATGTTATAAAAGTCAATTCCTCTCTTGAATGTACAAGCAACAAATCCACCTAAGTCAGTAACTACACCACCACCAAGATTTATTAATACTGAATTACGATCAGCACCCTTATTAGATAAATTTTTCCACAAATTTTCACAAGTTTGTAAATGTTTATTTTCTTCACCAGCCTCCATAATTAATATCTCTGCTTTGTCAAAACCTGTTATAGAAATAAAATCAGATAAGCAGAACTTATTAGTATTGTTATCAACTAGTATGAAAACACGACTATATTTTTTTTCAGAAAACTTCTTTGGTAATTTGGAAAATGCTGATTTACCGAAAGTAATGTTAATTTTGTTTTGCATATAAGAGTGGTTACTTAAAAATATGAATATATTATTTCTCTTGAATTATCATTTATTTTAAAATCTAACCTTTATTAAATTTTTTCTTGATTCGATCCAAAGTTCTTTTATTATCTCGGTCCTTAATGACCTCTCTTTTGTCATAAAGTTTTTTCCCTTTTGCTAAAACAATTTTTAGTTTGGCAAGACCTTTTTCATTTATAAATAAATTAATAGGTACAATAGTTAAACCGTTAATTTTGACCTCTTTGTGTAATTTTTTGAGTTCTTTTTTATTTAAAAGTAGTTTTCTTTGTGCTTTTGGGCGATGATTAAATCGGGTACCAAATCTATATTCTTCAATTTGCATATTAACAGTAAATAATTCTCCATTCTGATTAAATTCGCAAAAACTTTCTGAAATTGAAGCTTTGCTATTACGAAGTGATTTTATTTCTGTTCCAGTCAATACAATGCCGGCAGTATACTCCTCTATAAATTTATATTCAAACTTGGCACGTTTATTTTTTATGTTGATTTTTTTTTGCACATAGCAAATATAATATTAATGTGAGCTTTTCTCTTTTAAGTATTTCTAAAAATAAAATGTTCTTCTATTACATCAAATAAAATTTGTTTTTTTAGATCTAAATTTGATGAGAGTAACTCTTTACTTAATGAATTTAAAAGATGTGACTGTAAAACTCTCCTTACAGGTCTTCCACCATACTCTGGTTCAAAACTAAGTTTAGCTATTTTTGATTTTGCTTCATCTGAGATGATTAATTCAATTTGTTGGTTTTTAATTCTTTCTTGAATAGCCTTAATTTGTATGTTAACGATTTTTTGAATTTCATTTCTTGTTAAGGGGGAGAAGAGTACAATTTCATCAATCCTATTTAAAAATTCAGGTCTAATTTGAAGCTTTAGAATATTCATAACTTCATTTTTTGCTATTTGTTCTGCTTTTTCAAAAGATTGATTTGATTCAAATGCTTTTTTTATTTCAAGACTTCCAATATTAGAAGTCATAATTATAATGCTGTTTTTGAAGTCAGCAACTCTTCCTTTGTTATCTGTTAATCTACCTTCGTCTAATACTTGAAGAAGAATATTAAATGCATCTGGATGTGCTTTTTCTATTTCATCCAATAAAATTACCGAATATGGTTTTCTTCTAACGGCTTCAGTTAGTTGTCCGCCTTCCTCGTAGCCTATGTAACCTGGAGGTGCACCAATTAATCTGCTTATTGAATTTTGTTCTTGATATTCACTCATATCAATACGTGTAATATTATTTTCATCGTTAAATAAAACCTCAGCAAGTGCTTTAGCTAATTCTGTTTTTCCAACACCAGTGGTTCCCAAAAATAAAAAACTACCTACTGGTCTATTTTGGTCTTGAAGACCAGATCTACTTCTTCGAATCGAGTCACTAATTGAAGAAACAGCTTTTTCTTGCCCAACAATCCTATTATGAAGTATTGATTCTAAATTTAATAGTTTCTCTTTATCTGACTCTAGCATTTTAGATACTGGAATTCCAGTCCATTTAGATATCACTTCGCTTATATCGTCATAAGTTACTTCTTCTTTAATTAAATTGTCTGATGATTGAGAGTTAACAAGCTTTAATTGTAGTTTTGACATTTTTTCCTCCGCCTCTTGAAGTTTCCCATATCTTATCTCAGCTACAGCAGCATAATCTCCATCTCTTTCATATCGATCAGCTTGATTTTTTAATTCTTCTATCTCTGATTTTGATTGTTGAACCGAATCAACAACATCTTTTTCTTTTCTCCATTGAGCATATAAAGAATCTCTTTTTTCTTTAAAATTTCTAAGCTCTTGATTTATTGAGTTAACCTTGTTTTTATCTTTTTCACGTTTTATTGCTACCAATTCAATTTCTAATTGTCTAACTCTTCTGTCTAGCTTATCTAACTCTTCGGGTTTTGAATTAATTTCCATTCTTAATTTAGAGGAAGCTTCGTCAATTAAATCTATAGCTTTATCAGGTAAAAAGCGATTGGTAATATATCTAGTCGATAATTTTACGGCTCCAATTAAAGCATCGTCTTTTATTATCACCTTGTGATGGTTTTCATATTTTTCTTTTAGTCCTCTTAAGATTGAAATTGCACTCTCTTCGTCAGGTTCAGTAACATGAACTTTTTGAAATCTTCTCTCCAAAGCCTTGTCTTTTTCAAAGTATTTTTGATATTCATCTAGTGTGGTTGCGCCAATAGCTCTTAATTCTCCACGAGCTAGAGCAGGTTTTAAGATATTAGCAGCATCCATTGATCCCTGCCCCCCACCAGCACCAACCAAGGTGTGAATTTCATCAATAAAAAGAACAAGATTACCCTCGCTTTGGGATACTTCTTTAATTACACTTTTAAGGCGCTCTTCGAACTCACCTTTATATTTTGCACCAGCAATTAACGCTCCCATATCTAAAGTAAAAATTAATTTATCTTTTAAGTTTTCAGGAACATCACCTTCTATAATTCTATGAGCCAATCCCTCAGCAATGGCTGTTTTGCCAGTTCCGGGTTCACCAACTAATATTGGATTATTTTTAGTTCTTCTACTCAATATTTGAAGCAACCTTCTTATCTCTTCATCTCTTCCAATTACTGGATCTAATTTTCCATTAGTGGCTAAAAAATTTAAATTTTTTGCATACTTTTCAAGAGCATTATAATTTCCCTCAGCATTTACTGATGTTATCTTTTCACCTTTACGAAGTTTATCAATAGCATTCTTAAGGTTTTGCATGGTAATTCCATTATCCAGCATTATTTTAGAAACTGAGCTAGAGGAATCTAATAATGAAATAAGTAAATGTTCAGCAGCTACGAATTCATCCTTTTGTTTCTTGGCTATTGATACGGCATTCATAAGTGTTTTAGATGCTTTTTGTGAAATCATTTGTGTGCTACCCTCAACTTTAGAAAATTTATCAAGTGATTTACTGTTTAATCCTTTGAGTATTTCTATATCCACATCAAGTTTATTAAATAAAAAAGGAACCACGTTACGATCCACTTCAAGCAATCCATAAAATAGATGTTCATCTTCAATTTGTGGATGTTTTTTTTCAAATGCATACTGTTGAGCTGTTTGTATTGCCTCTTGGGTTTTTAATGTAAGATTGTTTAGATTCATTACAATTTTTTATTTGAACATTTCAAAACTTATTCCAATTATCTAAATATGACTAAATGGCATGAAAAGCTTAATTAATAAAGACATAATGACTTATAAATTAACTAGATTTATAATAAAATTATTAAATATTAACTTGTTAATTACTATTGAATAATTTGAAAAAAATCAAATATTAAGTAATAGAATAGAAGAAGTAAGATTATTATTTTTGTTATATAAAATAATGCCTATGAAGCGAGATGAAATAATTTTTAATCTACTGGAAAAAGAGAGAGCAAGACAATCAAACGGGATTGAACTTATTGCCTCTGAAAATTTTACTAGTCCAGCTGTTATGGAAGCGTGTGGATCAGTACTTACAAATAAATACGCAGAGGGTTATCCTGGTAAAAGATACTATGGTGGATGTGAAGTAGTTGATGAAGTTGAAAATATTGCTATTGAGCGAGCTAAATCATTGTTTGGGGCATCTTATGCAAATGTTCAACCTCATTCTGGATCTCAGGCAAACACAGCTGTTTTTCATGCATTTTTAAAGCCTGGGGATAAAATTTTAGGCTTTGATTTGTCTCATGGAGGTCATTTAACCCATGGCTCTCCAGTAAATTTTTCTGGTCGATTATATGAAGCACATTTTTATGGTGTTGAAAAAGAATCAGGAAAATTAAACTATCGTGATATACTATCTATTGCTAAAAAAGTAAAACCACAAATGATTATTGCTGGAGCTTCAGCATATTCAAGAGATATAGATTTTAAAAAATTTAGAGAAATAGCTGATAATGTAAACGCTTTTCTATTAGCAGATATTTCACACCCATCAGGTATGATTGCTACAGGTTTACTGAGTGACCCTATTCCTCATTGTCATGTTGTTACAACGACAACTCATAAAACTTTAAGAGGACCAAGAGGAGGTTTAATTTTAATGGGTAATGATTTTGAAAACCCCTTTGGTTTAGTTCTCAAAAGTGGTAAACCACAAAAAATGTCACATTTGATTAATATGGCTGTGTTCCCTGGTAACCAGGGAGGCCCACTAATGCACGTAATAGCTGCTAAAGCAATTGCCTTTAAAGAAGCTCAAGAACCTGAATTTAAAAATTACATGATACAAGTTAAAACTAACGCTCAGGCAATGGCTAATGCGTTTATTGAACTTGATTACAATCTAATATCAGGTGGTACAGATAATCATATGATGTTAATTGATCTTAGGAACAAAAACATTACAGGTAAAGACGCTGAAACAGCACTAGTTAAGGCAGAAATTACTGCAAATAAAAATATGGTTCCTTTTGACGATAAATCTCCATTTGTGACTTCAGGTATTCGTATTGGAACAGCAGCTATTACAACCCGAGGTTTAAAAGAATACGACATGAAAACTATCGTTAGTTTAATTGATAAAGTGATTTCAAATTATACTAATGAATCAGTAATTAATAATGTAGCGAATGAAGTTAATCAACTAATGGAAGGTAGATTACTTTTTAATATTTAATATCCGAAATGGTTAATAAGTCTAATACTTCTTTTGGTATCCTTTCTAAATTAAAAGAAGTTTTGTTTACGTAACACCATATTGTGTTACATCGAGTAATAACCTCCTTATTTTTCTTAAGTAATATATTTACTACTCTTTCTGATGTATAATTTTTGCATTCTTTCACGTAGGTTTCCAACAGTAGTTGATCACCTAATTTTGCTTGTTTTTTATAGACTATATTATGACTCCTTACAATCCAAATTTGAAATTCAAAATTTTTTCTTGTAATTAATTTATTCCAATGCTTTTTAGAAATTTCCTGAATCCAGTTTAAGTACTGAATATTGTTGACATGTTTTAAGTCGTCGAGGTGGTCGGAAAGAACCTCTTGTTCCTGAGTGAATCTATTCAAATTTTGGGAGTGATTTTAACTTCAAATAACTTATTCCAGTTTTTTCCAGTTACAAATAATGTTTTACGTTTTTTATGATAGGCTATTCCATTTAAGACATTTAATTCTTTATGTTGTTTTACTTTTTCTTTTAGTCCAGAAAAATCAATAACACCTTCAACTGCTCCATTTTTTGGGTCTATAATGACTACTACATCTTTATTAAATTGATAAGTGTTTGCATAAATTTTACCTTCAACCCATTCTAATTCGTTTAGATTTTTTAAAGAGGTTTTATTTGTCATTACTTGAATTTTATCGACTTCATTATAATTTTCTGGATCTAAAATCCATATAAAATGAGTTCCATCTGACTTATATAAGTATTTATTATCGTTGCACAGTCCCCAGCCCTCTTTACTTTCTTGATAAGAAAAAGATTTTTCAATTTTCATATCATTTTTACTATAAATAAATCCTTTTTTGGATCTCCAAGTTAGTTGAATGATCTTATCATCAAATAAAGTTAAACCTTCTCCAAAGAAGGATTCATTTAAATTTATAGAATTCAACACTTCACCTTTGAAATAATCAATTTTTCTCAAAGATGACTTTCCATTAAGACCCGTGCTTTCATAAAGAATTTCGTTATCAAATTCTAAACCCTGCGTGTATGCTTCAATATCATGTGGGTAAATGTTTATTATCTGATAGGTGTAAAGATTTGGAGATTTTGAAGCTAGTAAAGTAAATTTTACTGTGCTTTGATAACTTTTATTATCTTTTTTAATCAATGCTTTAATTTTATAATCTCCTAATTGATCTGAAAGAGAGAATTGATAATCTTCTTTGATAGGTTTATCATTTAAAAAATATGTTACTTGATAATCTTTTTCTAGAGAAGTAACCACACTTAGTTTTAGTGTGTCTCCTGGTATAGCAATATTTGCTTTATGACCAGTTTTTACTTTTATTTTAGGTGATTTTGAACCATCACACGTTAGAAGCACGAGTGCACCAAATAATGAAAATAAAATTTTCATGATACTTATAATAGAGTTTAATTAGGCAAATTAAGAATTTAAAATGATTGTTGAAATCAACTTAACGAATTATATTTGTTCTAGGGCAAGTCCTACACAACCAGCTCCTGTTGAATCCCCCAGGGTGGGAACGCAGCAAGGGTAGACGGTCGTAGCGGTGTGATGTATACAGCTTGCCCTTTTATAATTTTTAAATGCAAAAAGTAGTTTTAATCACTGGTGCTTCTTCTGGTTTAGGCCTTGCTACAGCATTACATCTCTCAGAAAAAGGATTTAATGTTTTTGGAACTAGTAGGGATCCAAAAAAATATAAAGAGAAACTACCTTTTGATTTACTACCATTAGAAATTACAGATAGAGACTCAATCAATAAATGTGTAAATGAGGTTATAAATCGTTCAAACAAAATTGATATTTTGATAAATAATGCAGGAAGAGGAATAACTGGCCCTATTGAGGAAATTAATCATGATGCTGTTATTGATAATTTTAAAACAAACTGTTTCGGACCAGTAAATATCTGTCAGGCAGTTTTGCCACACATGAGAAGTCAATCCTCTGGATTAATTGTTAACATTACATCCATAGCAGGCCATACGGGTTTACCATTTAGGGGTATTTATTCGGCTTCTAAGAGTGCTCTTTCAATAATTACCGAAAGCCTTAGAATGGAAGTTAAAAAATTTGGCATTGATGTTTGTAGTGTTGCTCCAGGCGATTTTGCAACAGATATCGCTTCTAGACGATATCACTCACCAATTATTAAAAATTCCCCCTACAAAAAATATTTTGATAGTTTAAATACGATGAACTCTCACGTAGATAAAGGAAACCCTCCAGATCAAGTTGCTAAGCTTATTGAAAGAATTATAACAAAAAGGAAAACTAGTGTACATTATCAAGTAGGACCTTTCATTCAGAAGCTTACAAAAACGTTAAAAAAAATCCTTCCTAGTCGTATATTTGAATACCTAATTATGAACCATTATAAATTATAACTAATATGAAATTTTTTATAGATACTGCAAACTTAGATCAAATTCGTGAAGCTCAATCCTTGGGAGTATTAGATGGTGTTACCACGAATCCATCTTTAATGGCTAAGGAAGGAATCACTGGAGAGAAAAACATAATTGAGCATTATGTTAAAATATGTGAATTAGTCGATGGTGATGTATCTGCTGAAGTCATAGCAGTTGATTTTGCGGGGATGGTAAAAGAAGGAGAACACCTTGCTTCATTACACCCACAAATCGTAGTTAAGATTCCAATGATTGAAGAAGGAGTGAAAGCTTTAAAATATTTTTATGATGCAGGAATTAAAACTAACTGCACACTTGTTTTTTCTACAGGTCAAGCTCTACTTGCGGCTAAAGCTGGTGCTACTTATGTATCGCCTTTCATAGGTCGTCTTGATGATAATTCAACTGATGGTTTAGAATTAATTGAAGATATTCGATTAGTGTTTGATAATTATTCCTACGGCACTGAAATATTGGCTGCTTCTGTTCGTCATACTATGCATATTGTAAACTGTGCAAAGATTGGTGCTGATGTTATGACAGGTCCACTTTCAGCAATTAAAGGTTTACTCAATCATCCTTTAACTGATATTGGATTAGAAAAATTTTTATCGGATTACAGAAAAGGGAACTAAGACTTTTTTAAAACTTTTTCAAATTCCATATCATAAAAATTCCCGAAACCCTCCAATATATATCCATTTCTATCAAGAATTATACTCTTATTTAGTAAAGTTAGAACCCAAGATTTACTTGCTTTTTCAAAATCAACTAAAGCAAATTGTTCATTTAAGTTGAGTTCCATCATTTTTTGAACTTGGTCAACTAGTGAATTAAATGGCTGGATACAAATACCTATAAATTTAATTTTGGGATATTTTTTTTGTAAATCTGAGATACGATCTAATGTATTTCTATACTGATTCATTTGAGTTTGTGACCAAAAATATAGGACCGTTTTATTTCCAAGCTCTAATGATGCACTATTTATTACATCTCTTTTTGAATTTTGTAATTTAACCTTAGGAAGAGGCTTTCCTATACTCATCTTATTTATGTCGTTGTGTAAATCCAATACCTCAGCTAAATATAATGGTGAATTATTTACAGTAGCATAATATTGTAAAAAGGGATCATGCTCACTATGATTCTCAAACTTTAATAACTCTTCAAAAGCAATTGCACGCGCTAAATTATTTCTAAGTAATTTTCCATTAATTTCTTTATCCAAAGTTTTTAAGCGTCTAATGTTGAAGTCAGTAGTTTCTTTTGCCTTAAAATATGATTCATTAGGTTTTAGTGATTTTTGGCTTATAAAATTTAAAATATAATTAACATAAGGGTCAAAAAAGGAAAGATCATTGTCTTTATAATTTAAAAAATCTCTAAAGCTAAAAAACAAACTATCCTCCTGAGGTGTCCATTTAGCACCTCTTAAAAGAGCATATCTTTCTCGAATATTTGCATAATGATATATATATGCTGCTTGTGTAACTTTTTGTGCAATTGGGCTTAGTTTATTTAGTGAATCCATTTTAATCCACAATTGTTTTTTTTCAATGACAAGGGAATCAATTATTTCTTTGAATTCTGTCTTATTACTTGAATACTTTGTAGCCAAAAAATTATTCTCATTTTCTTGTTGTAAATACAGATTAATTAAAAAATTATTTTTCATAGCACCTCTTCCTGAAAATACAATAGATTCGTCAAAAGTTGTGGCATTGATTCTAACCCAAAGGCTGTCTTTTTCTTCTAAAAGTAATGTCTGGTATTCTGGAAGATGTTCAAGTTTATAAATTCCACTCGTAAGCGAATCGTATTTTTTCTGAAAACGAAGGTTTTCGTCGAGCAGAAACATTTCTAGTGGACGAGTACCCTTATAAAGAGTTACATTACGAGATGTAGGGTTCACTATTTGACCACCTAAAAAAATTCCTGAATAATCGTCCTTCCTTAAAGAGCAACTTGATAATGTTAAACTACAAATAAAAAAAATGTAAAATTTTATCATGAGATAATAAAAATAACATTTTTACTAATCAAAAATTTTGTTTTCAATAAAATTCAATAGAAGGATTTTTATAGTTTTGCTGCAAAAATTAAATTATGTTATCTGTTTCAAATTTATCGGTACAGTATGGTAAAAGAGTATTGTTTGATCAGGTGAATGTAAGTTTTACACCAGGAAATTGTTATGGTATAATAGGAGCCAATGGTGCAGGTAAGTCGACTTTTTTAAAAATAATTTCAGGAAAGCAAGAGGCAAATTCAGGAAATGTTTTTCTAGAGCCGGGAAAAAGACTTTCAGTACTTGAACAAAACCACAATGCTTATGATCAATATTCTGTTTTAGATTCAGTACTAAGGGGAAACAAAGTATTCTATGATATAAAATCAGAAATGGATTCGCTATATGCAAAAGAAGACTTTTCTGAACAAGACGGTGAGCAAGTTGGATTATTACAGGTGAAGTTTGAAGAGATGAATGGGTGGAATGCAGATAGTGAAGCAGCATCATTATTATCAAATCTTGAAATACCAGAAGCCCTTCATTTTACTAAAATGTCAGAATTAGACGGTAAACAGAAAGTTAGAGTTTTATTAGCACAAGCTTTATTTGGAAATCCAGATGTTTTAATTATGGATGAACCGACAAATGATTTGGATTATGATACAATTATGTGGTTGGAACAATTTCTTGCGAATTATGAAAATACTGTAATAGTTGTATCTCATGATCGTCATTTTCTTGATTCAGTTTGTACTCATATTTCTGATATAGATTTTGGAAAAATAAATCATTACACAGGAAATTATTCATTTTGGTATGAGTCCAGTCAATTAGCTGCAAGACAGAGAGCTCAACAAAATAAAAAATCAGAGGAAAAGAAAAAAGAACTTCAAGAATTCATTGCTCGTTTTTCAGCGAATGTTGCAAAATCAAAACAGGCTACATCCAGAAAAAAAATGATTGATAAATTAGATATCGAAGAGATAAAGCCTTCAAGTAGAAGATATCCTGCAATTATTTTCGAACAAGAAAGAGAAGCAGGTGATCAGATTTTAAATGTTGAAAATCTTTCATCATCATTAAATAATGAACTATTATTTAACAATGTTGATTTGAACTTAGCTAAAGGAGATAAAGTAATTGTATATGCCAAGGATTCAAGAGCTATTACTGCATTCTATGACATACTAATGGGAAGAATAAAGCAAAAAAATGGAAGTTTTTCATGGGGTATAACAACAAACCAAGCATATCTTCCTGTCGATCACGACTATTTTTTTGATACATCAATATCTCTTGTTGAATGGTTAAGACAGTATTCTAAAACTGAAGAGGAGCGCGAAGAAGTATTCATAAGAGGTTTTCTAGGAAAGATGCTTTTTAGTGGAGATGAAGCTTTAAAGAAATCAAATGTATTATCAGGGGGTGAAAAAGTGCGTTGTATGTTATCAAAAATGATGATGGAACGCGCTAATGTTCTACTGCTAAATGAACCAACAAACCACCTTGACTTAGAGTCCATTACAGCATTTAACAATTCACTTAAGAACTTTAAGGGAACTCTTCTTTGTAGTACAAGTGATCACACTTTTTCTCAATCATTAGGAACGAGAATCGTGGAATTGACCCCTAAGGGTTCTATTGATAGACATATGACTTTTGATGAATATATGACAGATCCAAAAATAAAAGAGTTAAGATCTAAAATGCATTCAAATTAAAAAATTGATTTTTAAGAAATACTAAATTTACCAGAAAAATGCGTAAATAAATGCCAAAATTATCATTAAAACAAAGGATCCAACATTGTATAATGATGAAGTTTTAAAAATATCATTATCTAAATTAATTCCCTTACTATCGTCTTTATTTTTATTTTCATTCATACTTACAATTACTATTACTATCATTGATAGTATTGCCGTAATTCCCATTTGATCAAGAAAAGGAAGTGTTGGGAAAAAACCTCCTATCGAAGACCCTGAAAGCCATCCTTTAGGTCCAACTTTGAAAAATAAAGCTATTGGTATAGATGCAAGTGCTCCATATATAGCACCCTTGTTTGAAGCTTTTTTCCAAAATAAACCTAAAACAAATACAGATAATATACCTGGACTTACAACTCCTGTATATTCTTGGATAAATTGAAAGGCTTGATCAATTCCACCTAATAGTGGAGCCATTATTGTTGCAATAATTAAGGATATAAATGCGGAAAGGCGTCCTATGTTGATGGTTTTAGATTCGCTTGCATTTTTATTAATAAGTTGTTTATAAATGTCCATAGTAAAAATTGTAGCTGTTGAATTAAGCATAGAAGCTAAGGATGATACTATAGCAGCTGCTAAAGCTGCTACAGCGATACCTTTCAATCCTGAAGGTAAAAACTGCATTAACCAAGGGTAAGCTTTGTCAGCCTGACTTTTAGTTGGTAAATTTTCCAAACCAGCATCACCTAGAGTTCCAATAAGATTTGGGTCATTAACTATTACATAAGCAGCTATTCCTGGGATTACAACGATTAAGGGAATTATCATTTTTAATCCTGCTGCAAATAAAATTCCTTTTTGAGATTCTTCAAGAGATTTTGCAGCAAGGGTTCTCTGAATAATGTATTGATTGAATCCCCAATAGTAAATATTTGCTATCCACATTCCACCAATCAGTACTCCAATTCCTGGTAAATTCATATACTCAGGATTACTTTTCTCTAAAATCATATCGAATCGTTCAGGAACAGCATTATAAATGTCTACTAAACCGCTTAAAAACCCGTCACCACCCGATACAGTATCTAAGGCTAAATATGTGGTTATTAATCCTCCTAAAACTAACACTACTACTTGTATTATATCAGTCCAGGCCACAGCAGAAAGTCCGCCATAAAGAGAATATGCTGCTGCGAAAGAAGCCAGTCCAATAACTGCTGTAAGCATATCTATACCTAGAATAGTTTCAAGTGCTAGACCACCTAAATATAGAACTGAAGCTAGATTTACAAAAACATATAATCCAATCCAAAAAACAGCTAAAATCGTTTTTAATTGACTAGAATATCTTTGTTCTACAAACTCAGGAATTGTATAAATCTTTTTCTTAATGAATATGGGAAGAAAAAATTTACCAACTACGATTAATGTCAAAGCAGCCATCCACTCATATGTTGCAATGGCTAATCCACCTGCAAAGCCTGAGCCAGACATACCAATTAGTTGTTCTGCAGAAATATTAGCAGCAATAAGTGATGCACCAATAGCCCACCAAGGAAGTGATTTACTTGCTAAAAAATAATCTTCAGAACTTTTTTCTACTCCATCCTTATTTCTTGAAACCCACAAACCAACTCCTAAAATGATTAAAGCATAAAGGCCAAAAACAATATAATCGAGTGTTGCAAAATTATTATTCATTCTTTTTTGTTTAAGTGAATGAAATTAATCCAATTGCATTGATAAGGAAAAAAACATTCAATCTGATTTTTTTGCAAAATAAAAAATATAGAATCTTAAAAAAACTCTTTGATTATTTTTTTGCCTTTCTCTATTTCATCTTCATGAAGATAAATTTCTTGAATTAGAGGAGTTGTATTTCCAAATCCAGCTAGACGAGCAGATTCACCTTGATCTTTAATTACTGGTTTAATTTTCAATTCATCTAATAAACTTATTATTGACAGGACTTCAACTGATGGACCTGTGAAAAGGTGGTGATATTTTTCTTTTGAATTATTTACCACCTAAGATTTGTTATACTTATTATTCCAAATAGCAGGATTAAAATTTTTACCTAACGCAAATCCAAAATATAATACAACTGAAGCAATAGCTTTAAACATAAAAAACAAAAGCATCCAATAAGATGAAGTGTTGGGAGTTTTTGTAAATAGAGTAAGTGGAGTTATTTCAGTAACAAGAAAGCTAAATAACAAAATAGTAAATAATAAATTCCAAATATTTTTGAATGGCCACATAATTAGTTTGCGAAAAGGGTGCAAATCATTACCCCATTTATGAACTAGATAGTAATAATTATTACCTAAGGGGACAAACAATAAAGGATCATCTGTTTTTTCTAATCTGAATAGGGCAGAGGGTGCCATTATTTTGAAGTCACCAATATTTGTATTGTGTGTTTTTTCTAAACTTTTTATTTTTTGAAAAACTTCATTGGGTAGTTTATTTTTGAAATATTTAATATCTAAAAATCTTAATCTGTAATCGATACAAACACTTTTTATAGTGTTAATACTATATATTTTATTAGAGTCTAGTTTTTCAAAATCAAAAGAATTAAAAGAATTAATATTTAAATGATTAATTAAATTTTTTAATTCTTTTTCATGTTGATCAATGTTTTTGGTTTTTAATCTGTTAAGAGATTCTTCAATATTGGTTCTTGGTAGTAAATTCACTTTCATAATTCAAACACATTTATAACAAAAATATAAATAAAAAAATCAATTTTAGTTTTATTATCGTAATTCTGCATTAAACTCATCAACAAATTTTTGTCTTAATTTACCCATTACTTTATCAACTTGTTTATCTGTCAATGTTTTGTTTTCATCCTGAAATAAAAAACTTATACCATATGATTTTTTATTTTCTGATATATTATTTCCTTCATAAACGTCAAATAATTCAACTGATTTCAAGATTTTATTATCAGTTTTTAGCGCAACTCTTTTAATATCATCAAATAATAAATTTTTATCAAGTAACAAAGCAAAATCCCTTTTCGTAGAAGGAAATTTTGGTGTATTTTTGAATGTAACGGGTTCTATAAATGATTTTTTTGTTATTTGAGACCAGTTTAATTCTGCAATATATACTTCCTGATCAATATTAAATTCATTAGAATAATTTTTCGATATTACTCCGAAAATACCATAAAGTTCATTTTTAAAAATTAACTCAAAACATAATTCAAAGTTAGATTTTTGAATTTCATTAAAGTTGATTTCAAACCCAAGTGATTTAAAAAGATCTTTAACTATGCCTTTTAAATAAAAAAATGAATTTGGAGGTTTGTTAAGATCCCAAAATGTCTTTAGAGAATTTCCTGTATGATATATACACAGACGTTTTTCTTCAACAAATTTATCTTCATTTTTTCCATAAATAGTTCCAAATTCGAATAATTTTAAATTTTTATTCTGTCTATTTATATTAAACGATAATACTTCTAAAGCATTTGGTATTAAAGATTGTCTTAATTCAGAAAGCTCTTTTCCCAGTGGATTTAAAATTTTCACAGAATCAAAAAAAGGAAATGACTCTTGATGACTTGTAAGAGAATTGTTGATAGTCTCTAAAAAACCGAGCCCTGTAAGTTTTAATGAAATTGATTCTTCAATTTTAAAGTTATCGTTCCACTTGTATGGTGGTTTAGCTTGAAATAATAATGGTTTATTGTTTATGTTGTTGTATCCATAAACCCTTAAAATTTCTTCGATAACATCAGCTGGACGTGTTACATCAACTCTATATCTTGGAATAACAACATCTACACCCTTATCTGTCTGGCTATCAATTTTAATATCTAATGAATTTAAAATTGTAATTATATCTTTTTTATTTATTGGTTGTCCTATTGTTTTATGGATTGAATCATAAGAGAGAAAAAATTTTGGATTTTGTTTTAATGATTGAGAGAATTTTTGAATTTCACTTGTAATAATACCCCCTGATAAATCACATATAAGTATCGCTGCTCGTTTTAGAGCAGTTATACCAATTTCAGGATCTATCCCTCTCTCAAATCTAAATGAAGCATCCGTATTTAATCCATGGCGCTTCGATGTTTTTCTTATACTTACAGGATTAAAATAAGCGCTTTCAAGAAATACATTATTTGTTTTATTATTTACTCCTGATTTTTCTCCACCAAAAATTCCAGCTATACAATGAGCTTCTTTATTGTCACAAATCATTAAATCTTCAGCGTGTAAAATTCTTTCTACTCCATCAAGTGTTTTGAATTTTGTATTCTCTTTACATGTTTTAACGACAACATCTCCAATCAATTTATCAGCATCAAATGCATGTAATGGTTGTCCAAGCTCATGCAAAACGTAATTCGTTACATCGACAACATTGTTTTTTGGAGTAATTCCAATAGAATTTAATTTGTTAGTTAGCCAATTAGGAGAGGAGCTAACCTTTACATTTGATATTGATAAACCATAATAGTGTATACAACGTTTTTTATCAATTACATTTACTTTTATTGTGTTTTTTTCATTTTCAACTTTAAAGGATGAAATATTTGGAAAATTCCATTTAAAAGGGATGTTTTTAAATGTACAAACGGCTTTTAGATCTCTTGCAACTCCCATATGACTCATTGCATCAGCCCTGTTTGGAGTTAATCCTATTTCAAAAATAAAATCACTTTCTACTTCAAAAATACTTGAAGCTGGTGTTCCTGATTTGTAAATATTTTCTAGTACAATTATCCCGCTATGGTCTTTTCCCAAACCTAGTTCATCTTCAGCACAAATCATACCTTCGCTGACTTCACCACGTATTTTACCTTTTTTAATTTTTAATATTTTCTCATCATTAGTGTGAAGTGTTGTGCCAATAGTAGCTACTAAAACATTCTGTCCTTTATCCACATTTGGTGCTCCACAGATAATGGATAAATTCTCTTTTTCTCCAATATCGACCTCAGTAATTTTGAGTCTATCAGCATTTGGATGTTTGATGCAATTTAATATTTTACCTACCACAACTCCTTTCAAACCACCTTTTACACTTTCAAATTTCTCTATTCCTTCTACTTCTAGCCCCAAGTCAGTAAGTAGAACTGAAATTTCCTCTGGAGTAAGTTCAAGTTTAATAAATTGTTGTAACCATTTATTGGAGATTTTCAATTATCTAAATTTTAATGATACAAATATAGTAATCTATAAACCTAATTTTAACTTATGAAATTCCAAAAATTTGATTCAAAATAATTTGATGAGAGTGTTCGTTTAATAATCTGGTTTTCATTATTTTTAAGTTCAGGATCTTTGATTAAAAGAGATTTTGCTTCATCTCTAGCAACTTTAAGTAATTCTTGATCTTTTACTAAATCTGCAATTTTTAATTTTAGAATACCACTCTGTTGGGTCCCCATTAAATTTCCAGGACCTCTAAGTTCTAAATCGGCTTCCGCTATCTTAAATCCATCATTTGTCTTAACCATAGTCTCCAGCCTTTTAATTCCATTTGTTGAAATTTTTGAGCTACTCATCAAAATGCAGAAACTTTGCTCATTACCCCTTCCTACACGTCCTCTTAATTGATGTAATTGTGATAAACCAAAGCGTTCAGCACTTTCTACAATCATAACGGATGCATTTGGAATATTCACTCCAACTTCAATAACAGTAGTTGCTACCATAATTTGTGTTTTTCCTTTTTTAAAGCGTTCCATCTCGTAAGACTTATCTTCTGATTTCATTTTTCCATGAACTATACTAATTTGATAATTTGGTAAAGGAAAGCTTCGAGTAATACTTTCATAACCATCCATTAAATCTTTGTAGTCTAATTTTTCTGATTCTTTTATCAGTGGATATACTATATAAACTTGTCTGCCTTTTTTAATTTGTTCTTTTAAAAAAGCAAATACACTTAGTCTTTTATTATCAAATCTATGTAAGGTTTTTATTGGTTTTCTACCAGGTGGAAGTCTATCAATTATTGAAATATCTAAATCACCATAAAGACTCATCGCAAGTGTCCTAGGTATAGGAGTAGCAGTCATCACTAAAATATGTGGAGGTATTTTATTTTTTACCCACAGACTGGATCTTTGAGCAACACCAAAACGATGTTGCTCATCTATTATCGCAAGACCTAAATTTTTAAATTTTACATTGTCTTCAAATACAGCATGTGTTCCAATTAGTATGTGCAGCTCACCATTTTTTAACTTTTCATGAATAATTTTCCTTTTTTTTAAATTAACACTTCCAGTAAGTAATTCTATACTAACTCCAACAGATTTTTTCAATAAATATTGAATTGACTCAAAGTGTTGTTGTGCTAAAATTTCTGTTGGCGCAACAAGGCATGACTGAAATCCATTATCAATTGCAATAAGAATTGATAATAAAGCTACAATGGTTTTTCCAGATCCAACATCTCCTTGCAATAATCGATTCATTTGCCTTCCTGATCCTAAGTCCCTTCTAATTTCCTTTACAACTCTTTTCTGGGCTGTAGTTAATTCAAAAGGAAGATGTAGGTCAAAAAATGACTTAAAGGTTTGGCCTATAAGAGGAAAAACATATCCTTTTATTTTAGATTTTCTTTGAAAGTTTTTTAAAATTAGCTGAATCTGAATGTAAAAAAGTTCTTCAAATTTTAATCTTGATTGTGCTTTACTTAAACTGTTTTGTGATACGGGAAAATGCACTTCTTTAAGTGCTTCATTTTTTGATATTAACTTGTATTTATCTAAAATATATAAGGGTAGAGTTTCGGAAAACAATGGTCCGCCTTTCTCTATTAGATGTTCCATTAAATTTTGAATTACTTTCTGAGAAATACCCTTATTAACAAGTTTTTCGGTTGAAGGGTAGATAGGATAGAAGGATCTTTTTATTTTATTTTTAAAAGTAGATTCAAGTTCCATTTCAGGGTGAGGAATACTTGCTCTACCCTTAAACCAATTTAATCTTCCAAACACCACATAAGTTTTATTAATTATAATGGAATCTTTAATCCATTGATGACCTCTAAACCATACTAGGTTAACAAATCCAGTTTCATCAGAAAATTCTGCAACTAATCTTTTACCTCGTTTTTGTTGAATAGTATTTATGCTAGTTATTCTCCCTTTTAGTTGAATTTCTGAATTATTTTTTGGTAATTCATCTGTCCTATAAAATTTAGTTCTGTCAATATATCTGTTTGGAAAAAATTGCAGAAGCTGTTCAAAAGTGCTAATCTTAAGCTCTTCATTGAGTAGTCTAGCCCTTTCTGGACCAACTCCTTTTAAGTACTCAATTGATGTTCGCTTTCTAGACATAATAAATTGTCAAAGCAATTTATTTATTTATTTTTTAAATAGTCTTTTGCCATTGCAGTAAGTACATTTACTCCATATTCTAAAGATGAATCATCAACAAAAAACTCAGGTGTATGATGAGATGGAGCGTCAGCTTCAGGAGTATTTAGAGGCGTGCCTCCTAGAAAAAAATAAAAACCGGGTATTTTTAATTGGAAATATGAAAAATCTTCAGCTCCTGTTACAGCATCAATAAATTCAACGTTTTCTTTACCTAAAACCCTTTCTATAGTTGGCACCATTTGGTTTGTAAGTTTTGGATCATTAAAGGTAATAGGTGCACCATCTTGAATTTTTACAGTTGCCTTTCCACCATATGCTTCTGCTATTGACGGAACTAAAGTATTCAAGCGCTGACGAATAATTTCTTTCATTTCTGAATCTAATGTTCTTATGGTGCCAATTAACTGAGCTGTTTCCGGTATTATATTGAATCTAATCCCAGATTGAATTGATCCAACAGATATTACAGCAGCTGCTTTCGTTAGGTCTGAGTTTCTACTAATTATACTTTGAAGCCCATCTATTATTTTTGCAGAGATCAATATTGGATCTACACTCATCCATGGCCTTGCTCCGTGTGCTTGTTTTCCTTTTACATCGATTACAAAACGTTGTGAAGAAGCCATAATTCCTTTGGTTCGATAACGTACTTTTCCTACGTGAGTTCCAGAATTTATATGAAGTCCAAAAATAGCATCCACTTTAGGATTTTCTAAAACCCCTTCTTCAATCATTAGATCTGCTCCTCCTTCTTCTCCATCAGGAGCACCCTCTTCAGCCGGTTGAAAAATAAATTTTATAGTACCTGGAAAATTATTGTTTTTTGACATATATTCAGCTACACCCATTAAAATTGCTACATGTGTATCATGGCCACATGCATGCATTACTCCAGTTTCTTTTCCATTGTATTTTGACTTAACTTTAGATCTAAAATCTAAATTATTTTTTTCAGTAACAGGTAGTGCATCCATGTCAGCTCTTAATGCTAAAACCTTTCCAGGTTTAGTTCCTTTAAGTATTCCTACAACTCCTGTTTTAGCAATTTCCCTTTGAACTTCTATTCCTAGGGATTTTAAATGACTTTCAACTAGAAGAGCTGTTTTGTATTCTCTATTTGAAAGTTCTGGATTTTGATGTATATGGTGTCGCCATTTAATAACTTTATTTTTTAGTGAATTTGAAATTTTTTGAGCACTTGATGGTATAAATATCAACATAAATAAAGCATAAAGAATTTGTTTTTTCATGATTTAAATTTGAGTATAATTGTGAATATACAATGTTTATATTTAAAGATTAAAAAATTAATCTTGTTTACATAATTACCTAATTTTGATTGTAAATGAATGACGATTTAAAATCGAGTTTTAATACATTAAATGACGCCCAAAAAGGACCAACTTTTCATAAAGATGGGCCTTTAATTGTTATTGCTGGAGCTGGATCTGGTAAAACACGTGTATTAACTTATCGTATTGCTTTTTTAATGTCTGAAGGGATTGATCCTTTTTCAATTTTAGCATTAACCTTTACTAATAAAGCCGCTAGGGAAATGAAGCATCGTATAGGTCAATTAGTAGGGGAAAGCGAAGCAAAAAATCTTTGGATGGGAACTTTTCATTCTGTTTTTGCTCGTATATTAAGATCTGAGGCCGATAAATTAGGATTTCCATCGAATTTTACAATTTATGATACCCAAGACTCTGATAGGTTAATATCTTCTATAATTAAAGAAATGGGACTTGATAAGGATATCTACAAGTATAAACAAATTAGAAATCGAATTTCAGCATTTAAAAACAGTTTAATTACTGTGAAAGCTTATTATTCAAATTCTGAATTGCAAGAAGCTGATGCTATGTCCAGACGTCCTAAACTAGGTGAAATATATAAAGAATATGTTTCTCGATGTTTTAAGGCTGGTGCAATGGATTTCGATGATTTATTATTAAAAACAAACGAATTATTAAATACACATCCCGATGTATTAGCTAAATATCAAGAACGCTTTCGTTATATATTAGTTGATGAGTATCAAGACACAAATCATTCACAATATTTGATAGTTAAGGCATTAGCAGATCGCTATCAAAATATTTGTGTTGTTGGGGATGATGCTCAAAGTATATATGCCTTTAGAGGTGCAAATATTAATAATATTTTAAACTTTCAAAAAGACTATCCAGATGTCATACTTTATCGCTTAGAGCAAAACTATCGTTCAACTAAAACAATAGTTAATGCAGCAAACTCTATAATTAGTCATAATAAAAATAAAATAGATAAAGTCGTTTGGACATCTAATGATTTGGGATCACCGATTCAAATCAATAGACTCGTAACAGATTCTGACGAAGGGCGTCATGTAGCCTCAAGTATTTTTGAGTTTAAAATGTCTGAACAAAAAAAGAATTCTGATTTTGCTATATTATATAGAACTAATGCTCAATCAAGAGCAATGGAAGATGCTTTAAGAAAAAGAGATATTCCTTATAAAATATTTGGAGGACTTTCATTTTATCAACGTAAAGAAATTAAAGATATTTTAGCTTATCTAAGACTAGTTGTAAATGACAAAGATGAAGAAAGCCTTAAGAGGATTATAAATTACCCATCTAGGGGAATAGGACAGGCAACTATAGATAAGATTGTAATTGCAGCAAGGAATTACAAAGTTTCTCTATTTGAGATCATAACTAGAGCCGAAGAACTCGAATTAAAAATAAATTCGGGCACACTTAGTAAGCTCAGTAAATTTTCAAGATTAATTAAACGTTTTCAAATTGAAAATGAAAAACTAAATGCTTTTGAGATTGCAGATCTAATTATAAAAAATGTTGGATTTGTTATAGAATTGAAAAAGGATGCAACTCCTGAAGGTGTTGCGCGGATTGAAAATGTTGAAGAATTGCTGAACGGGATAAGAGATTTTACTGAAGGTCAAAAAGAAATTGTTGACGCATCAGGAAATCTTGATGAGTTTCTACAAGATATAGCATTAGCAACTGACTTAGATAGTAAGGAAAATTATGACAACTTTGATAGAGTTTCCTTAATGACTATCCATTTAGCCAAAGGACTTGAATTTCCATTTGTTTTTATTGTTGGATTAGAAGAAGATTTGTTCCCTTCTGCAATGAGTATGAATACTCGAAGTGAATTAGAAGAGGAGAGGCGATTATTTTATGTTGCCTTAACACGGGCAAAACAAAGAGCATTTTTATCCCATACAATTTCTAGATATAGATGGGGGAAACTTATAGACTCTGAGCCAAGTAGATTCATTGAAGAAATAGATTCCAAATATGTGCATCACATAGTTTCAACTGATGAATATAATTTTAAGCCTCTTATAGATAATTCCATTTTTGATTCGCCAAAAACATTAAATCCAAGAAAGAATCAAATTAAGGAGAATTTAATTTCAAATCCGTCACCAAAAAAGATAAATAGACTTAAAAGTCTAAATGAATATAATTCAAAGAATAATAAAATTGAAGTTGTAGACCTTATGGTAGGAACTGAAGTCGAGCATGCAAGATTTGGAAAAGGTATAGTGGAGAAAATAGAGGGAAAGGGTGTTGATAAAAAAGCAATAATTAATTTCAATGTGCATGGATCAAAAAACTTATTATTGCGTTTTGCTAAATTGAAAGTTTTATAATGCATCAATCAAACAAGATTAGAACATTTTATTCTAATATCCCTAATTATAAATTTCTAAAGGAAGCAGTTAATGTATTAGAAAGTGCTGGAATGATAATTTTTCCAACTGACACTGTATATGCAATAGGATGCTTGTCAAATCAAAGTGAGCGTCTAAAAGATCTTGCAAAAATAAAGGGAGTTAAATTAGAACATGCACCTCTAAGTTTTATTTTTAAAGATATCAGAGATTTATCAGAATTTGTCTCACCTATGAATTCAAAAGTGTTTAGATTAATTAAACGCATCTTACCAGGTCCTTATGCTTTAATTATGCAGTCTGCAAATAAACTCCCAAAGCCATTTCAAAAAAGAAGATCAATTGGTGTTAGAATACCTAGCCATCCAATTTTAATGAAACTTCTTCCTCTTTTAAGCGCTCCTTTGGTAAGCACATCAATTCATGATACAGATAAAATTTTGGATTACACTACCAATCCTGATGTCTTATTAGAAAAATGGGATGCCCAAATAGATTTAATGTTATCAGATGGATTTGGCAGGAATATACCTTCAACAGTAATAGACTTGACAAAAAATCCTTTTGAAATTATTAGGCAAGGTTTAGGTAAGAATCCTTTATAAATTTAAATACATTCCATTATCTTTTTTGCAACCTCAAGTGCACGTGCACCGTCCAGCAATGAAACTTTAGGTTTTTGATTCTCTAAAATACAATGGTAAAAATCTTCAAGCTCTTTCTGTATTGAATTATGTTTTGTTATGATTGGGTTTTCTATAACTATTTTTTTTCGCTTACCCTCTGCATTAGTGACAAGTATTGATAAATCGTCTTTAACTTTTGGAATGTCTTTAACTTTAACTATTTCTACATTCTGGGTTAAATAATCTATTGCAACATATCTATTTTTTAAAAAAAATCTTGTTTTTCTTATTTTTTTTAAAGAAACTCTATTCGCAGTTAAATTAGCAACACACCCATTTTTAAATATTATACGAGCATTACAAATGTCTGGTGTTTCAGAAATTACTGAAAAACCAGATGCATCAACTTTTTCAATCTCTGATTTTACTACGCTCAATACTATATCAATATCATGAATCATTAAATCTAAAACAACAGAAACATCGGTACCTCTTGGATTAAACTCAGCAAATCTTTGGGCTTCAATAAATTGGGGTGAACCTATTGAAGATTTTATTGCTTCAAAGGCCGGATTAAATCTTTCAACATGACCAACTTGCCCAAACACTTTATTTTTATCTTCTAGGTCAATTAATTGATATGCTTGTTCAACTGTACTACAAATTGGCTTTTCAATGAAAACATGTTTTTTTGCTTTTATTACTTTTTTTGCTAAATCAAAATGGGAAAGAGTAGGGGTAACTATAATAATGATATCAGTGGCGTCTATTAGACTATCAATTTGATCAAATGAAACATAATTTGAATTTTTTGAGAGATTTTCTTTCGTGTTTTCATTTTCATCATAGAAACCTATAAGATCAAAAAAAGAGGAATTTTCGACGATCTTTAGGTGTTTTTTTCCAAGATAACCAGCTCCAATTACACCAACTTTTAGCACAAAATTATATTTTAATTTACAATGTAAACTTAAATTTGTAATTAAACTAACTTATTTTTATTGCTGTGAAAGATACTCCAAAATACCAAGGATTAAGGAAACAGTTAGTTGAAAAACTTAGATCCAAAGGAATTACATCTAATAAAGTTTTAAAGGTAATTGAAAATACACCTAGACATTATTTTATGGACCAAGGTTTGCTAAATTATGCCTACGAAGACCAAGCCTATCCTATAGATGCAGATCAAACAATTTCTCAACCTTACACTGTAGCTTTCCAAACTCAAATTTTAGATGTAAACATTAATGATAGAATATTAGAAATTGGAACTGGCTCAGGTTATCAAACCGCTATCCTTCTTGGATTAAGTAAAAATATTTTCACAATTGAAAGACAGCACAAGTTATTTAAAAAAACACAAAGACTTTTAAAAGATTTAAATTTAAGGCCAAAGAAAATTATTTTTGGAGATGGATACAATGGACTACCTGAAAATGCTCCATTTGAAAAAATTTTGGTTACAGCAGGAGCACCCGAAGTTCCAAAAGAATTATTAAAACAGTTAAAAGTAGGAGGTAAATTAGTTATACCTGTAGGAATAAATGAACAAGAGATGACATGTTTTACTAGAACTTCAATAAAAACATTTAATAAAGAGACTTTCGGGAAATTTAAATTTGTTCCTCTATTGAATAATAAGATTTGAAACTAATCTCACTTTTATTATAAAAATATAAAACTTTTGTTTTTATTTAATTTATGAATTTTGAAAATACTGAACATGCCTATAAGCTTAAATCAAATAGGGAATTATTCAGGGCTCTTTATTTATTTAAATTGATTTCTAATCAAAGATTGGTAGCATTTTTAACGAAATTTGCAATACTAGCCATAAAATTTAAATTACCAATTAGTTTCTTGTTCAAATACACTGTATTTAAGCAGTTTTGTTCTGGAATTTCCGAAAAAGACTCAATAGATGAAGTTGATCGCTTAGCTTCTTACAATGTTAAATCATACATGCACTATGCATCGGAGAGTCAAAAATCTGAAGTTGGTATGGATGAATCATTGACTAAAATTTTAGATACTCTCAAATTTTCTAGTGGAAAATCAGCTCTGCAATTTACTGTTTTTAAAGCAACAAGTTTAGGGCCTATTGATTTATTTGAAAAAGTAAGTGCTGGAATCGGTTTAAACTATGAAGAAAAGAATATTTGGAGACGAGTTCTAAAAAGAATAGAGGTTTGTTGTAAAACTGCTAGGAGTTTAAATGTTAAAATTTTTATTGATGCTGAAGAATCATGGATCCAGTCTGCAATTGACGATATTGCAGAATCAATGATGGCTAAATTTAACACAAACAAAGCATACGTATTTACAACAATTCAAATGTATCGAATAGATAGGCTGGCATATTTAAAAAAAATAATTGATAAAGCAGAAGAAAAAAAATTTTTAATTGGAGTGAAACTTGTAAGAGGAGCCTATATGGAAAAAGAAAATATAAGAGCCAAAAATCTGGGAATATCATCGCCTATTTGTAAAAATAAAAAAGCAACAGACTTAAATTTTGATAAAGCACTTGAGCATATAATAGATAAGGTTCACATATGTAATCTTTTTATTGGATCACATAATGAAGAAAGCATTATCAAAGCGACAAAGCTAATGAATAAGTATAAATATAAAAATAATCATCCGTTCATTTGGTTTTCTCAACTTTATGGAATGGCTGATCATATTTCATTCAATTTAGCATTAGAAGGTTACCAAGTTGTAAAGTATGTGCCTTTTGGACCTGTTAAAGAAGTAATTCCCTATTTGATAAGAAGAGCAGAAGAAAATACATCAGTTAGTGGTCAGACACCAAGGGAGCTAAATCTTATTAAAAAAGAAATTAGAAGACGAAAAATTAATTCGGTGTAATATTTTTCAGTTCTATTATTTTTGAACAATTAATAACTTCAAAATTTAATATATTTTTTTTACTTAGATTAAAAAAATAAGTTTTACAAGAATCAAGTTTAACGTTACTTCTTGAAAAATCAATTTTTCCATTTCTTATATAATTTTTAATAAGACTTTCATCTAAAAATGGATATTTATTCCTCAATTCTTGAGAAATAAATATTTCTTTTTTTTCTAAGTTTCTTTTAACTCTAGCTGAAGGACTGTAATTACAACTAGTTTTCTTGCCACTAAAAATAAACGTCAAAAATATAAGGCCAACTGAAAAACCTATAAAATAATATCCTAAACGATATAATAAATTCATTTTCAAATTAATTCTTAGTTAACTTTCTTAAATCATTACTTATAACTTCTAAATTAAAATGATCATAGTCTTCAGGAAGGTGAGGAGTTATTTTTTCAGCCCATTCTAAAAAACAAAAATGACCAGAATCTAAATAATCTTCTAAACCAAAGTCATAAACTTCGTTTGAGTTTTTAAGACGATAAAAATCAAAGTGATAAACTGGTCCTTTAGGAGAGGAATATGTGTTTACTATAGAAAATGTTGGGCTTGATATTTCGTCTTGAATATTTAAATGTTTACATGCACTAGAAATTAATGTTGTTTTTCCTGATCCCATAATCCCATCAATTCTAATGATTTTAGTTGATAAGCTATAAATCAAATTTTTAGCTACTGAATCTAACTCGGACAGATTAAATAAAGATTTCATAGAAATAAATTAGCGAGGACTTAAAACTATAATTGGAACAATCATTTCTTCAAGTGAGACTCCGCCATGTTGAAAGGTATTCTTGAAAAAATTTGCATAATGGTTAAAATTATTTTTATACACAAAATAATTTGTATTTCTTGCAAAAATATATCTACTATTTAATGATACAGCTGGTAGGCTGTATTCTTCTGCTTTTGGCGAGATAATGACATCTTTATTTTCATAAGTTAGACTTTTCCCTGTTTTGTATCTGAGATTTAAACTAGAGTCTTTATCACCTATGACAGGGCTCGGTTTATCAACATTTATTGTCCCATGATCTGTTGTTAAAATTAGTTGAAAACCTATTTCAGATGCTTTCTTAATTAGTTTTATTAAAGAACTATTTTTAAACCAACTTAATGTTAATGACCTGTACGCTTTATTATTTGGAGCTAATTCTTTTATCATTTCCATTTCAGTTTTAGCATGCGAAATCATGTCAATAAAATTATAAACAACAGCAGTAAGCCCATTACTTTTTTCGTTATTGAGACTTTTTATAAAATTATCACTTTCATTAAGCTTTGTAATTTTATGATAACTAATTTCACGGCTTATTCTTAGTCGTTTACACTGTTCTTTTAGCAGCTCTTTTTCATAAATATTTTTACCTCCTTCTTCATGATCAAATTTCCACCAATTTGGAAATTGTTTCTTAATTTCTAGGGGAGTTAGACCGGCAAAAAATGAATTTCTTGCATACTGAGTAGCAGTTGGTAAAATACTGAAATAAACAGATTCGTTTTCGATTGTAAAGTATCTATTGATATCTTCTTTTATGATTTTCCACTGATCAAGCCTTAAATTGTCTATCATAAGAAGAAGTGTGGGTTGATGTTGCTTGATTTTAGGCAGTACCTTGTGTTTAAATATTTGATGTGACAATAGAGGTCCCTCACCAGTATTATTTATCCAATTTTCATAGTTTTTTTCAATAAATTTGGCAAAAAGATGATTTACTTCAAGTTTTTGAGATTCAAGTATTTCCAACATACTTGAATCCTCTAATGCTTCAAGTTCAAGCTCCCAATAAATCAATTTTTCATAATATTTTGTCCAATCCTGGTGTGTTTTTAAATTATTACATTTTTCTGCTAATTTCCCAAATTCCTTTTGATAATCTCTAGAGGTTTTTTCAGCAATCAAATCTCTATTTTTTAGTATTTTTTTCAGAGAAAGTAATATTTGATTTGGATTGACAGGCTTAATTAAATAATCAGTTATTTTTGACCCTATTGCCTCTTCCATGATTTGCTCTTCTTCATTTTTAGTAATCATTACAATTGGGATTAAGGGTTTGTAATTTTTTATCTCCTGTAATGTTTCTAATCCATTTAAACCAGGCATATTTTCATCTAATAGAATTACATCAAAATTATTAGATTTAATAATTTCTATTGCGTCTTGACCATTCGAACAAGGAGTTGTTTGATACCCACGCTCCTCTAAAAAAAGGGAATGAGATTTTAGCAAATCAATTTCATCGTCTACCCATAAAATTTTGAACCGATTCATTATATTATATTTGATAAAATTCAAAAAAAGTGCTCAAAAAAAACACCATTTTTAATGATCCAATTTATGGATTTATTACAATAGAAAGTGATTTGATTTTACAACTTATTAACCATCCCTATTTTCAACGTTTAAGACGTATTTCACAGATGGGTTTATCAGTACTTGTTTATCCTGGTGCTCATCACACTAGATTTGAACACGCTATAGGAGCAATGCATGTTATGCAAAAAGTAATTAATGTATTAAAAAGAAAAAATATTAAAATATCTAATCACGAAAGTGAAGCATTGCAAATTGCCATTTTGTTACATGATATTGGCCATGGTCCATTTTCACATGCAACTGAAAATATTATACTTAAAGGGGTAGATCATGAATATATTTCATTAAAAATTATTGAAAAGCTTAATGATATTTTTGAAAAAAAACTGGCTTTAGCCCTAAAAATAATTAAAAATGAATATCACAGAAAATTCATGTATCAGCTAATTTCAGGACAAATAGACGTAGATCGTTTAGACTTCTTAAAACGAGATAGTTTTTATACTGGCGTCACTGAAGGGAACATAAATTCTGAAAGAATTATAACAATGATGGATGTTAAAAATGAAAATCTTGTTTTTGAATATAAGAGTATACATTCCATAGAAAAGTTTCTTCTTGCAAGACGTTTAATGTATTGGCAGGTGTATTTACACAAAACTAGTTTAGTTGCGGAATTATTATTAGTAAAGATTTTGGAACGTTATAGAGAGTTGATAAATAGTAAAAAACAAAAAATAGACACTAATCACCCATTAGAATTACTAATGTATGATAATGTAAATGAGAATTTTAATAAAGTTTTATTAAATAAATACTTGAAATTAGAAGATTTAGATATTTTCTATTTAATAAAAATAATGAGGAAAAGTTCTGATAATGTTTTAAGAAAACTCTGCAATCAGATTATTGATAGAAAGCTACCCAAAATACAAGTACAGGAAATTCCATTTAGTGATAAAGATGTTTCAACAATAAAAAAAGATTTTTATAATAAATATCCAAATTTGGATTTAAATTTTTTTGTGTACACTGGTAACATTTCCAATCAGATGTATAAAACTGAGCATTCACAAATATTAATCAAAACTAAAACTGGAGAAATTATTCCGTTATCTAATACTATCGATTACCTTGATTTTGATCATTTTTCAAAGCCTATTTTCCAACATTATTTATGTTATCCAAAAGAATAACCTTTCTTTATAAATCACTATTTTTACTCCATGAATTCAACAGCGTTAGAAATCGCTCATAAATTTAATGGCAGTGTAGAGGGGGACTCTAATGTCATTTTGACTACTTTATCAAAAATTGAAGATGCCTCTGAGGGCTCTCTTTCTTTTTTAAGTAATCCAAAATATATTCCATTTTTAAAAAACACAAACGCTAGCGCTATATTAGTCCCAAATGACCTTAAGATTAATGAAACACTAAATACTACATTAATCAGGGTTAAAAACCCCTACAATGATTTCTCAAAATTATTAACCGAGATTTCTAATGAAAAAAAAATAGGTATAAGTGGTATTCATCCTAGTGCTATATTAGGAAAAAATGTTACTATTGGAAAAAATGTTTATGTTGGACCAAATGTAATTATTGATGATAACACAATTATTGAAAATGATATCCATTTAAGTTCTAACTGTTCAATAGGTGATAATGTAATTATCAAAGAAAAATCATTTGTTTTTACAAATGTTAGTATTTTAAGTAAAACAGAGATAGGGAAAAATTGTGTTATCCACAGTGGTGCAGTTATAGGTTCAGATGGATTTGGTTTTACTAAAAATAAGAGTGGAAAAAATAATAAAATACCACATTTAGGCAATGTTATAGTATGTGACAATGTCGAAATTGGTGCTAATACAACTATTGATAGAGCAACTCTAGGTTCAACAAAAATAGGATATGGAGTGAAATTGGATAATCTAGTTCAAATTGCACATAATGTAGAAATTGGAGAATATACCATGATTGCTGCTCAGACGGGTATTGCTGGTTCCACTAAGATAGGTTCTCGTTGTAAAATTGGTGGTCAAGTAGGAATAGGAGGACACTTAATCTTAGGAGATGATATTCAAATTCAAGGCCAAACAGGAGTTACAAGAAATATTAAAACTGGAAGTGTAATACAAGGTACACCATCTTTAGATTTTAATTCTTATTATAGGTCCTTTTCCTTATTTAAAAAACTTCCAGACTTATATAAAAGAATTATAAAGTTAGAAAAATTATAATCTTATGATTGCAAAAAAGCATCTTCAAAAAACATTATCAAAAGAAATTAGTTTTGAAGGAATTGGTTTACATACAGGGTTAAAAACAAAAATAAAATTATTACCAGCCGATGAAGATACAGGGATTATTTTTAGAAGGATAGACTTAAAACCAAATGTAGAAATTCCCGCATTGGCTTCCTATGTTGTTAATACTGATAGGGGAACAACACTTGGAAAAGAAAATGCCTTTATAAAAACAACTGAACATATTTTAGCATCTATTACAGGGTGTGGAATAAACAATTGTATTATTGAAGTTCATGGTGAAGAAATTCCAATAATGGATGGGTCTTCAAAAAAGTTCGTTGATGCAATAAATAAGGTAGGTTTAAAAGAACAAAAAATTTTTCAAGATGTATTTGTTATAGAAAAAAATATAACTATTCGGGATGATGAGAGTGGTTCAGAAATTATTTTTGTTCCAAATCAAAAACTTTCGATTACAACATTAATTGATTATGAAACTAAAGCATTAGGATCACAAAATGTAATATTGAAAGATTTTGAAGATTTTTCATCTGAAATTGCTTCATCAAGAACTTTTAGTTTATTAAGTGAATTAGAAACACTATTAAATCAAAATTTAATTCAAGGAGGCAATTTAGATAACTCTGTTGTTTATGTTGATAAGCTAATTGATAACACTAGTATAGATAAGCTTAAAAATTTATTTAATCAAGAAAAGCTTATTATTAATGAAAATGGAATTGTTAATAATGTAGTGCTAAACAATTCAAATGAGGCTGCAAGACATAAATTACTAGATTTTATAGGTGACATTTCATTAATTGGAATGCCAATACAGGGTAAAATAATTGCCAATAAACCTGGACATAAGATAAATGTGAATTTTGCAAAAGAAATTTTAGGTCTAATAAAAGAGAGAAAAAAATCAAATTATCCTTCTATTGACTTAACTAAGCCGCCTATTATGGATATAAACCAAATAATGGCTATGCTGCCACATAGACCCCCATTTTTATTGGTAGACAAAATACTTGAACTTTCTGAAAAACATGTCGTAGGTTTAAAAAACGTAACCATGAATGAATCTTTTTTTCAGGGACATTTTCCTGGTGCACCAGTTATGCCTGGTGTATTACAAATAGAATCTATGGCACAAGCAGGAGGTGTTTTAGTTTTAAGTACAGTTCCAGACCCGGAAAACTACCTAACTTTTTTTATGAAAATAGATAATGTGAAATTTAAACGTCCTGTTTATCCAGGTGATACTTTAATATTTAAATTAGAGCTATTGACTCCGATACGTCGTGGAATTTGTAACATGAAAGGTTATGGATTTGTTAACGGCCAAATTGTAAGTGAAGGAGAATTAATGGCTCAAATTTCTAAAAGAAAATAAGTAAATGTTAACCATACAAAATTTTACTGCAATCCATCCTGAAGCAAAAATAGGGGACAATGTTCATATTGACCCTTTTACTACTATTCATAAAAATGTTGAAATAGGGGATGATACATGGATAGGTTCTAACGTAACAATTATGGAAGGAGCTAGAATAGGAAAAAACTGTAAAATTTTTCCAGGCGCTGTAATTTCTGCAATTACTCAAGATTTAAAATTTAAAGGTGAGGAATCATATGTTGTAATCGGAGATAATACAACAATAAGAGAGTATGTTACAATAAATAGAGGCACTGCAGAGTTTGGAATTACAACAATAGGCAATAATTGTAATATTCTAGCATATTCTCATGTAGCACATGACTGTTCCATTGGAAATAATACGGTCTTATCAAATAACACAACTTTAGCAGGGCATGTAATTATTGGTGAAAATGTTGTTATTTCTGGGCTTACTGCTATAAATCAGTTTTCCATTATTGGCGATTATGCATTTATTGCTGGAGGTTCTCAAATACGAAAAGACATACCCCCATATATCAAAGCTGGGAGAAATCCTCTATGCTATTTAGGTATCAATAATGTAGGTCTCAGGAGAAATGGTTTTTCAGAAAATCTTATTAAAAATTTACAATCTATTTATAAAATTATTTTTCAGAATAAAATGAATGTTACTCAGGCAATTGATATTTTGGAAAATAAATTTGAAAAAATTAATGAGAAACAAAAAATAATTGAATTTATAAAGAAATCTGAACGAGGAATACTAAAAGGATACAACTAAAAAATTTATTTTTGAATTTTATGGCGACAACATCAGATATAAGAAAAGGTTTGTGTATAAAGTATAACAGCGATATTTTTAAAATTATAGAATTTTTACATGTAAAACCTGGTAAAGGTCCAGCTTTTGTAAGGACGAAGCTTAAAAGTGTAACAACAGGTAAAGTAATTGATAATACATTTTCTGCTGGTCATAAAATAGATGCGATTCGAGTTGAAACTCACAAATACCAATACTTATATAGAGAAGGAGATCAATATCATTTTATGAACAATGATGATTACAATCAAATTAGTATTGATAAAGCTATTCTTGACTCACCTGAACTAATGAAAGAAGGAGAGCTAGTTTCTATATCAATAAATACAGAAGACGGTATGCCCTTGTCAGCTGATATGCCTGCAAGTGTAATTTTGGAAATAACTCACACAGAGCCAGGAGTGAAAGGTAATACTGCGACAAATGCAACAAAACCTGCAACTGTTGAGACAGGAGCTAAAATTAACGTTCCACTATTCATCAATGAAGGAGATAAAATTAAAGTTGATACTGATAAAGGAAATTATATTGAGAGAATAAAAGAATAATTCCAAATTAAAATTTAAACAAAATGAGTGTACTTGTAAATAAGGAATCAAAAATTATAGTTCAAGGTTTTACTGGAGGTGAAGGCACTTTTCATTCAACCCAAATGATTGAATATGGAACTAATATAGTGGGTGGTGTAACGCCAGGTAAAGGAGGACAAATACATCTTGATAAGCCTGTATTTAATACAGTTAAAGATGCAGTAATAAATGTTGGCGCGGATACTTCTATAATTTTTGTTCCACCTGCATTTGCAGCTGATGCTATAATGGAAGCTGCAGAAGCTGGTATTAAGGTTATAATTGCTATAACAGAGGGAATTCCAGTAAATGATATGACGAAAGCATACCAATATGTAAATCAAAAAGGAGTCACTCTTGTAGGACCGAACTGTCCTGGAGTTATCACTCCAGAAGAGGCGAAAGTTGGAATTATGCCTGGTTTTGTTTTTAAAAAAGGTAGAGTAGGAATTGTATCTAAATCAGGAACACTAACTTATGAAGCTTCAGATCAAGTAGTTGCTATGGGATTAGGAATTTCAACGGCAATAGGTATTGGTGGTGACCCAATAATTGGAACAACTACAAAAGATGCTATTGAGTTATTTATGAATGATGAGGAAACAGATTGTATAGTAATGATTGGTGAAATTGGTGGGCAATTAGAGGCTGATGCTGCAAGATGGATTAGAGAAAAAGGAAACAAGAAACCAGTTATTGGGTTTATTGCTGGTGAGACAGCACCAAAAGGAAGAACAATGGGCCATGCTGGGGCAATTGTTGGAGGAAGCGACGATACAGCTGAAGCGAAAAAAAGAATAATGAAAGAGTGTGGGATTCATGTAGTAGATTCACCAGCACAAATTGGAAAAAAAGTTGCTGAAGTACTCTCTAACTAAAAAAAAATGAAATTATTAGATAATAAAATAGCAATTATAACTGGAGCTAGTAGGGGTATAGGTAAAGGTATAGTAAGGTCGTTTATAGATCAAGGCTGCTCAGTAGCGTTTACATATAGCCGTAATAAAGAAGCTGCCGAAGATCTACTAAAAGAATTCAGTTCAAAAGTCAAAATTAAATGTTATCAGAGTGATGCATCTGATTTTCAATCAGCACAAAACCTTGTTGAAAAAGTAATTGATGATTTTGGAAATATTGATATTTTAGTAAATAATGCAGGAGTAACTAAAGATAACCTCCTTATGAGAATGGGTGAGGATGATTTTAACCATGTTATAAAAACAAATCTTAATTCGGTATTCAATATGACTAAAGCAGTTCAACGAACTCTTTTAAAACAAAGAAGTGGCTCAATAATTCATATGAGTTCTGTTGTTGGTGTGAAAGGAAATGCTGGACAATCAAATTATGCTGCTTCAAAAGCTGCTATAATTGGTTTTTCTAAGTCCATTGCTTTGGAGTTAGGATCTCGTAATATACGCTCTAATGTAATTGCACCAGGATTTATTGAAACTGAAATGACGTCAAAGTTACCTGAGGATGTTGTTCAGGGTTGGAGAGATGGAATTCCTCTAAAAAGAGGTGGATTACCGGAAGATGTTGCAAATACTTGCGTATTTTTGGCATCAGATTTATCAAATTATATAACTGGACAAGTACTAAATGTAGACGGAGGGATGTTAACTTAAAATAAAAATTATGCAGAAATTACCTAAAATTGGATTACCAGTAGTGTTACTATCTATTGTAATATTAATATTCGTTTCAAAATCTTCAATTAATATTGGATATGGAGAGGCAGGTGTTTTATTTAAAACTTTTGGTGGGGGTGTTGTTACTGATGACGCTCCATTGGGAGAAGGATTTCATATTATAGCACCATGGAATAAGGTGTTTATTTATAACGTAAAGCAACAAGAATTTTTTGAGGGGAATATGCAAGTACTCTCATCAAATGGACTTGAAATATCATTAGACGTTTCAGTTTTATATCAGCCTAAATACAATGAATTAGGATTATTACACAAGACAAAAGGAGAGAATTATGTGAATATTGTTTTAATACCTCAAATTCGTGCTGTTGCAAGATCAGTTGTTGGAAGATACACTCCTGAACAATTATATTCTACAAAAAGAGATGCAATTCAAAATGAAATATTTGAGGAAACTGTAAAAAATGTGGAATCCCAACATATACAAGTAAATGCTGTACTTGTAAGAGACGTTACCCTACCAATGGCAATTAAGGAAGCTATTGAACGTAAACTACGTCAAGAACAAGAAGCTTTAGAATATGAGTTTAGATTGGAAAAAGCAAAACAAGAAGCTGAACGCCAACGTATAGATGCAGAGGGTAAAGCTACTGCAAACCGCATTTTAAGTGCATCATTAACCGACAAAATACTTCAAGAAAAAGGAATTGAAGCTACTATCAAGCTATCTGAATCTCCAAACTCAAAAGTAATTGTTATAGGAAGTGGGGACGGAGGGCTACCAATTATTCTTGGGAACCAATAAGTTTGTTAATCAAATATTTTAAATATATTTGCACTTTATGAAACAAAAAAAACATCATAATCATCAAAATTTAAATTACTCAAACGTGATTTAGGTAGATGTATTATGTTCTTACACAAAACCCGTTTGAGTGATCAAACGGGTTTTTTAATTTAAAATTATGATTAGACTAGCTATACAAAAATCAGGGAGACTTAATAACGATTCTTTAACTCTATTAAAAGATTGTGGTATTAATATTGAAAATGGAAAAGATCAGCTTAAAACATCTGCTACAAACTTTCCTGTTGAGGTGTTTTTTTTAAGGAATGGTGACATTCCTCAATATTTAAGGGATGGTGTGGTTGATTTAGCTATTGTTGGAGAAAACTTATTGGAAGAAAAAGGATCTGACTTAGAGATAATTGAGAAATTAGGTTTTTCAAAATGTAGAGTTTCAATTGCTTTTCCTAAAGAAGTTGAGTTTAAAAGTATAAGTGATCTTAATGGTAAGAGAATTGCAACATCTTATCCAAATACAGTTAAAACATTTTTAAAGGAAAATAAAATAAATGCTGAAATACATGTCATTAATGGTTCTGTTGAAATAGCCCCAAATATTGGATTAGCAGATGCAATATGTGATATTGTTTCTAGTGGCAGTACCTTGTTTAAAAATAATTTAAAAGAGGTTTTGTTAATTGCAAAATCACAAGCTGTATTAGTTAAATCAAATGAATTAACAAATGATCAAATTGAAATAGTAAATAAGTTACTTTTTAGGTTAAAATCAGTACTTCGAGCAAAAAAGTCAAGATATATTTTACTTAATGCACCTAATGAAAAAATTAATGCAATAAGTTCAATTTTACCTGTATTGAAAAGCCCTACAGTACTACCCTTAGCTCAAAAAGGGTGGAGTTCAATGCATTCTGTTATTAATTCAGAAGATTTTTGGGAAGTAATTAATCAACTTAAAGAAAATGGAGCAGAAGACATTTTAGTTTGTCCAATAGAAAAAATGGTTCTTTAAATGAGAAAAATATTAAATCCAAAAGCTGAAAGTTGGGATGAAATAATTAAACGCCCATCTGTAAACTATGAAAATTTACTAGCCTTAGTTTCGGAAGTTTTTGACGAAATTCAAAAAGTAGGTGACAAAGCAATTTTTGATTACACTAAAAGATTTGATCAAATTCAAATTGAAAACTTAAATGTAACGGAAAATGAAATATCACAAGCTAACAAATCAGTACCTAAAAAACTAAAAAAAGCTATTAAGCAGGCTAAGAAAAATATAGAAATATTTCATAAATCTCAGAAAACAAAAACTATTAAGGTTGAGACAACTAAGGGTGTAATGTGTTGGCAAAAAAAATATGGAATCGATAAGGTAGGGTTATATATACCGGGAGGTTCAGCCCCTTTATTCTCATCTATTTTAATGTTAGCAATTCCTGCTAGAATAGCTGGATGTAAAGAAATAATAATATGCTCACCTCCAAATAAAAAAGGAAGTCTACCGGCTGAAATTTTGTATACAGCAAAACTTTGTGGAATAAGTAAAATTTTCAAAGTGGGTGGAATACAAGCTATTGCCGGCATGACATTTGGAACCCAAAAAATTCCAAAAGTTTTTAAAATATTTGGCCCTGGGAATCAATATGTAACTGCAGCAAAGCAACTAGCAACTAAATTCAATGTAGCAATAGATTTACCAGCTGGCCCAAGTGAATTACTTATAGCTGCTGATGAAACAGCTGACCCTGATTTTATAGCATCAGATCTTTTGTCTCAAGCGGAACATGGATCAGATAGTCAAGTAATTTTAGTAACTACTAAAGAAAGTATTATCGAAAAAGTGAACAAATCTATTGCCAAACAATTGGAAAATTTACCAAGAAAAAAAATAGCTGAAAAAGCATTAGCTAATTCCAAAATGATTGTCTTTAAAAATGATGAAACTGCCACGAGCTTTATCAATGATTACAGCCCGGAACATTATATTATTTGTGTAAAAAATGAATCATACTATCTTAACAGGGTTAGAAATGCAGGATCTGTATTTATCGGTAATTACACCCCAGAGAGTGCAGGAGATTATGCTTCCGGAACAAATCACACCCTTCCAACAAATGGCTTTGCTAAACAATTCAGTGGTGTAAATTTAGATAGTTTTTGTAAAACAATAACTTTTCAAAAAATTTCCAAAACGGGAATAAAAAATTTAGGTGAAAGTGTGGAATTAATGGCTGAAGCAGAGGGTTTAATTGCTCATAAAAATGCAATAAGTGTTCGATTAAAAAAAATAAGAGATGAAAACTGATATTTCTAAATTTTTTAGAGCAAGTTTATTAAAACTAAACCCGTATAAATCTGCTCGTGAAGAATATTTAAGCGAGGGACGTGATATGATTTTAATAGATGCAAATGAAAATCCTTTTCAATCCTCTACGAACAGATATCCTGATCCCTTACAAGGAGAATTGAAACAAAAAATATCTAAATGGAAAAATGTTAATCCGAACCAATTGTATTTAAGTAATGGGAGTGACGAATTTATAACACAAATTATAATGGCTTGTTGTGAACCAGGTAGGGATGAGATAATGATAGTTCCCCCTACATTTGGCATGTACAAAGTTTCAGCTCAAATATTAGGTATTGGTATTATTGAAGTTCCTTTGAAGCCAGATTTTAAATTAAATACAAAAGCAATAATAGATTCAGCTAAAGAAAATACCAAATTAATATTTATTCCAACCCCAAATAATCCAACAGCAAACAATTTTGATCCAATTGAAATAAAAAAAATTATTAAGTCATTCAATGGAATAGTTGTGATCGATGAAGCATATATAGAATTTTCAAATCATGAATCATTCACAAAACTTTTAGAATATTACCCCAATTTAGCTGTATGTCAAACATTTTCAAAAGCACAAGGTATGGCAGGAGCAAGACTAGGCATGGCATTTGCAAATCCAGACCTTATCAATTACCTAAATAAGTTTAAAGCTCCATATAATTTGAATTCTTTAACTATAAATGCTGCATTGAAGAGAATTAATGAACAAGTTCTAGTTAAGAATCAGGTAAAAATTATATTAAAAGAGCGTAAAAAATTAGAAATTTCACTTCGTAAAATTAAATTCGTTGAATCAGTTTTCCCTTCAGATGCAAATTTCATTCTGATTCGTGTTGATAATAGTTTAAAGCGTTATAAGCAATTATTAGATTATGGCATCGTTGTAAGGAATTCATCTAAAAATATTTTTTGTGAAAACACATTGCGAATAACCGTAGGTCTAAAAGATGAAAATGAAAAACTACTTTTTGTAATGAGAAAAATGGAAAACTTATGAAAAAAATACTTTTTATAGACAGAGACGGAACTCTGGCATTAGAGCCAGAAAATTATCAACTAGATTCATTTGACAAGTTAATTTTTTATCCTGGAGTTTTTAAATCTTTAGGAAAAATATCAAGAGAATTAGATTTTGAATTGGTAATGGTAACTAACCAAGACGGTTTAGGTACTCCAAGTTTTCCTGAAAATACATTTTGGCCAACACATAGATTTCTGCTGAAGTGCTTTGAAAATGAAGAAATTATTTTTGATGATATATATATTGACAAAAGCCTTCCTAGTGATAATGCTCCAACAAGAAAACCTGGAATAGGACTATTAAAAAAATACATTAATAATAAAAACTATGACTTGGCGAATTCATATGTCATAGGGGATCGATTAACAGACATGGAACTCGCGTTAAACCTTGGTGCTAAAGGAATTTTTATTTCTAATGATGATAAATTAGTTGAAATGGAAATAAGTGAAAATTTAAATAATTCGATATCATTAAAAACTACAAAATGGAATGATATTTATTCTTTTCTAAAATTAAAACAACGTGTAGTTACAAAAAAAAGGGTAACTAATGAAACTAAGATAAATTTAGTTCTAAATTTAGACGGTAATGGTGAAAGTGATATAAATACAGGCATAGCATTTTTTGATCATATGTTAAATCAAATTGCTCGTCATGGTAATATGGATATTAAGTTGTCGGTTCATGGAGATTTAGAGGTTGACGAGCACCACACTATTGAAGACACAGCCATTATCCTAGGTGAGGCATTCTATTCAGCATTAGGAGAAAAAATAGGAATAGAAAGATACGGTTTTTCACTACCAATGGATGATTGCCTAGCAAAAGTATCAATTGATTTTGGAGGGAGGAATTGGTTAGTCTGGGAAGCAGATTTCAAACGTGAAATGATTGGAAAAATGCCAACAGAAATGTTTATGCATTTCTTTAAATCATTTAGTGATGGAGCTAAAGCAAACATAAATATTAAAGCCGAAGGGAGTAATGAGCATCATAAAATTGAAGCTATTTTTAAGGCTTTTGCCAAAGCAATAAAGTTTGCTATTAAGCGTGATCCAAATAAAATGATATTACCAACAACCAAAGGGAGCTTGTAATTAGTATGGTAGCAATCGTTGATTATAACGCTGGAAATACTCGAAGTCTACAATTTGCATTAGACCGACTTGGTGTAAATAGCTCACTTACATCTAATATTGAGGAGATTCAAAGTGCTGAAAAAATTATTTTCCCAGGACAAGGTGCTGCCTTAAATGCTATGCAAAATCTTAAAAAAAAAGGATTAGATAAAATAATACCAAATTTAAAACAACCTGTTTTAGGTATTTGCCTTGGAATGCAACTTTTATGTCGATCAACTGAAGAAGGAAACATAGACTGCTTAGACATAATTTCAACAGATGTAAAAAAAATATCAAATAAGGTTAAAGTACCACATATGGGATGGAATAATATTTCAAATTTAAAATCACAACTTTTTAATAATGTTATTGATAATGAATTTATGTATTTAGTACATTCTTTTTACGTTCCAATAATACCTGAAACAATTGCTGAAAGCAATTACAATGGGTTTTTTAGTGTAGCAATACAAAAAAACAACTTTTATGGTGTACAATTCCATCCTGAAAAAAGCAGCAAACCTGGAATTAAAATTTTAGAAAATTTTTTAACAATATGAAAATAATTCCAGCAATAGATATTATAGATGGGAAATGCGTTCGTCTTTCAAAAGGAAATTATAATTCACAGATTACATACAATCAAAATCCATTAGAAGTTGCAAAAACTTACGAAGACCATGGTATTGAGTTTTTACATTTAGTAGATTTAGATGGAGCTAAATCAAATCATATTATAAACTATAGTATTTTAGAGATTATAGCTTCTAAAACGAATTTAAAAATTGACTTCGGTGGTGGTATCAAAACTGAAAATGACGTAAACTTAGCTTTTAATTCTGGTGCAAATCAAGTTACATGTGGAAGTGTTGCTGTAAAACAACCAGAGATATTTTGTGATTGGATCTTAAATTATGGGTCTGAAAAAATTATATTAGGTGCTGATGTTAGAGGTAAGTACGTTGCAACTGATGGTTGGATTAATACATCAAATCAAACAATCTTTGATTTTATAAATTTTTATAAAAACAAAGGTATAGAGACGGTAACTTGCACAGATATAAGTAAGGATGGTATGTTGGAAGGACCCTCATTTAAATTATATAGTAAAATTATTGATGCTTACAATATAAATCTTGTAGCATCAGGAGGAGTTTCAGAATATGATGACATACTAAAACTTGATGATATGGGTTGTTATGGAATTATAATAGGGAAAGCCATATATGAAAATAAAATTAGTTTAAAACAATTAGAAAATTTTATTTTAAAACAAAAGTGATGAGTGATTTCATTTATGAATTCAAAAAAAACGCAGTATTTCGAATAAAAGAAGGTCAAAGAATGGTTCATTTAACATTTGAAAAGACTATAGAGGAGCATATTTGGAAGTTACCTATTTCAAATGGTATTTCATTGGGAAACCAAATTTTACATATAAATGGTAACATGACCCAGTATATCATATCTTCTTTGGGAGAGAATATAGATTATAGAGACCGCGATAAGGAGTTTGAGATAAATAAAAAATATAATAAAAAAGAATTATTAAAAAAGTTAGACGCTACAATTATTAGCTCTTTAAATGTTATTGATTCAGCAGAGTCTTCAAATTATCTAAAAGTACGTGAAGTACAAGGGTATAAGCTTTCTGGTATTGGCGTATTATTACATGCCGTAGAACATTTTTCTTATCATGTGGGTCAAATTGCATTTTGGGTTAAATTTCTTACAAAGACAGATTTGGAATTTTATAAAGATCAAGATCTAAATCAAAAAAACAATTAATATGTTAACCAAAAGAATTATTCCATGCTTAGATATAAAAGATGGACGCACAGTTAAAGGAGTAAATTTTAAAAATCTCCGTGATGCAGGAGATCCTGTAGAACTTGCTGAGAAATATGCTAATGAAAAAGCAGACGAATTAGTCTTTTTGGATATATCTGCAACCGAACAAAAAAGAAAAACATTGTATAAACTCGTTCTAGATGTTGCTGCTTCCTTAGATATACCATTTACTGTAGGTGGAGGAATTAAATCAATAAAAGATGTATCTCTTCTTTTAAAAAATGGTGCAGATAAAGTTTCAATAAACAGTTCTGCTGTTTATCGTCCTGAATTGATTAATGAAGTCTCTACCCATTATGGAAGTCAGTGTCTAGTGGTAGCAATAGATGCAAAAAAAATTAACAATAAATGGAAAGTGCATTTAGTAGGAGGCAAGGTTTCAACAGATATTGACCTTTTCAAATGGGCAAAAGAAGTAGAAAGCAGAGGAGCTGGAGAAATACTATTTACCTCAATGGATAATGATGGAACTAAAAATGGATTTGCTAATGATGCTATAGCTAAATTATCAAATCAACTGAATATTCCTATTATTGCATCGGGAGGAGCTGGTACTGAGGAACATTTTAAAGAAACATTTACAGTTGGAAAAGCAGATGCAGCTCTTGCGGCAAGTGTTTTTCACTTTGGTAAAATCAGTATTCCTTCATTAAAAAATAAATTAAAAAGACAGAATATTGCTGTAAGAATCTAACAAATATGAAACTAAATTTTTCAAAATCACTTGACAAGTTAATACCCGCCATTATACAAGATAATACAACAAAAAAAGTTTTAATGCTCGGATATATGAACGATGAAGCTCTCAACATAACAAAAAAAACAAAAAAAGTAACCTTCTATAGTAGATCAAAAAAAAGATTGTGGACAAAAGGTGAGGAGAGTGGAAATTACTTGAAGCTTATTACACTGAAGGAAGATTGTGATAAGGATGCATTATTAATTCAAGTTGAACCAATAGGTCCAACGTGTCACACGGGAAATGATACATGTTGGGGAGAGTTAAATAATAGTCATTTTGGATTTTTTTCAGAATTAGAAAATATAATTTCCAATCGTAAAACATCAAATCTAGATAGCAGCTATATTTCTTCATTATTTAATGAGGGTATAAATAAAATTGCTCAAAAAGTCGGAGAAGAAGCAGTTGAAACAATTATTGAAGCTAAAGATGATAATACAGAGCAGTTTTTAAACGAAAGTGCGGACTTATTATTTCATTTGTTGGTTTTGCTTCAAGCAAAAGGATTTAAACTTAATGACATTGAAAGAATATTATTAAATAGAAAAAAATAAATCTTCATAACTTCAATAATTATCTTCTTATATCCATTAGTTATCTTGATTTTTAAAATCATAAATAGCATATGAAATTCAAACTAATACCATTTATTGTTTTAATTATTTTTTCAACTCTAAAAGGGATATCACAAAATCAAGAAAATAAAATTCCAATTATTATTGATGCTGACACCGCTAACGAAATAGACGATTTATTTGCATTAGTTAGGGCTATTGGTGAACCTAAATTTGATTTGAGAGGAATTACAGCTTCTCAATTCCATACATCTCCGTATGCATCAAAAAATACAGCTCTTGAAAGTCATTTAATGAATCAGAAACTTTTGAATTTATTACCGAAATATGATATTCCCTTATTTTTAGGTAATTCAAAACCAATTTCAGAAATAGCTAATCCAAATTTATCTGATGCAAGTAAATTCATTATTGAACAAGCATTATCAATACCTAAAGAAAAAAAACTTCATGTTGTAATTTTAGGTTCATGTACTAATGTCGCCACAGCTCTAAAATATAATCCCGAAATAGCATCTAAATTAATTGTTTATTATATTGGCTTTTGGCATGACCCTTATTTAAATATATATGATAAAAACGAATTTAACACTCGAAATGATCAATTAGCGACCAATTTTCTTTTAAATTCAAAAAATTTAAATTTTAATGTGATGACTGCAACTACATGTCAAAATTTACAATTTGATAAAGCCAATACTTTCAGAAATTTCAAAAAAGATTCTCTTGGATATTTTCTTGCAAATCGTTGGGAGAATTATAAAAGATGGTGGACTTCTATTGATCCTGATCAGAAAAAATGGATAATGTGGGATTTGTCAATAATAGAGGCAATAATTCACCCTGAATGGGCAACAAAAAAAATATTCAAAACACCCAAAGACAATTTACAGCGTGATATTCAAGTTTATACTTCAATCGATTCATCAATGATGAAAAAAGACTTTTGGGAACATTACAATAAACTAAATTAAGTTACCATTTTAATATATGGTTGTTGATATAAATATTGCATATGATGAATTAACTAGTTATCTAAAACAAAAAAATATTTTTTTGGAGGAGGATGAATACGTTGAAAACATTGAAATTGCTGGTGAAGGTAATATGAATGTTGTGCTAAGGGTGTTTTCAAATAAAAATACTTTCATATTAAAACAGTCACGTCCATTTGTTAGAAAGTATCCTAATATACAAGCGCCTTTAGAAAGAATTAATGTCGAGTATAATTTCTATAAGCATGTAAGTAAGAATTCATTTTTACCAAAATTGAAAGGTTATATTCAGGACGATTATATTTTAATATTGGAAGATTTAGGAAAAGGGGAGGACATGACATTTATTTATGACAACCGTGATATATCAAAAAATGTAATTAAGGATTTTATACTTGCTTTGTCTGATATACATATTCAAAATTTTGATAAAGGCTTTCCTGAAAACAAAGAATTAAGAAAATTGAATCATCAACATATTTTTGTTTTACCATTTTTAGAAAATAATGGTTTTTCATTAAATAAAGTTCAAGAGGGTTTAGAAGACCTTGCAAAACCATTTAAGCAAAATAAAAAACTTATAAAAAAACTAAAATATTTAGGGAATAATTATATGTCAAAGGGAGACACTCTTATTCATGGTGATTATTATCCAGGTAGTTGGCTCTATGCAAATGAAAAAAGATTTATTATTGATCCTGAATTTAGTTTTATTGGCCCAAAAGAATTTGATTTAGGAGTTATGGCTGCACATTTAGTTTTAACAACTGGAAATAAAACAGCTATAGATTATATTTTTGAATACTATCCAAACTCATTTAATAGAGATCTTATGAGTCAGTATTGTGGTGCTGAAATGATAAGAAGAATAATTGGTATTGCCCAGCTGCCAATGAAACGAGAAATAAATGAGAAAAAAGAATTACTTCATCTAGCTCTTAAATTTATATTAGATTAATTTATTAAGTTTAATTTAGTTTATTCTCAGAGTTAATAAATACACATAATTTAATTAATGTTTTTATGAATAAAATTGATCCTGATGTTTTTACTTTTTATAAAGAATTAACAAAAAATAATAATCGTAATTGGTTTGAACATCAGAAAGAACGTTTCAAAAAACTCGAGTTTGATGTAAAAAAATTTGCAGAAAATATAAAGTTAGGTTTAGACACAGCTGACGATATTGAAAAAGTTAAATTATTTCGTATTTATAGAGATGTTCGTTTTTCTAAAGATAAAACACCTTACAAAACACATTTTGGTATAGCTTTTCATAGAAAAAAACCTGAATTAAGAGGTGGATATTATATTCATATATCACCAAATAATAGTTTTATAGCCTCGGGCTTTTGGGATCCTTCGCCATCTGACTTGTTAAGAATTAGAAAAGAATTAGAAATTGATGCACAAGAATTAATAGACATAATAGATGTTTCTAAATTTAAAAAAAAATGGGGCCATCTTGTTGGGGAAGAATTAAAAACAGCTCCTAGAGGATTTGATAAAAGTCATCCCCAGATAAATTTAATTAGAAAAAAACAATTTTTATTTATTAAAAAATTTAACGATAAAGATGTAATTTCGTCTGATTTTCAAAAAAAAGTAATTTTTGCTTTCAAAGATATTAGACCTTTTTTTGATTATATGACAAACGTATTAACAACAGATTTGAATGGAGTTTCGTTGTTATAAATTTTAAAAAAGAATGAAAAATATAAATTTTATATATATAACTGCAGTTGTTTTATTTTTTGGATGTGCAACCTTAAAAAATGATACTTCAAAAAAACAAAGTTTTATCGAAGCCAGTGTTGACCTAATTAACGTAGAAAACGACAAGGTTAAAATAATAATCAATCCACCAAAAATTACTCAAGAAGAAATAATATTTTATATACCTCAGATTGTTCCAGGTACATATGAATATTCAAATTTTGGTCGTTTTATTGAAAATGTAAAAGCTTTAGATGATAAAGGTAAATCGTTAAAAGTAGAAGCAATTGACGAAAATTCCTGGAAGATATTTGATGCAAAAAAATTAGATAGGGTGACCTATTATGCAAACGACACTTTTGATGGACCTGAGGGAAAAGATATTTATCCTATGGGAGGTACTAATTTTAAAGAAGAAGAAACTTTTCTTTTAAATTTGCATAGCATGATTGGTTATTTTGAAGGTTTTAAAGAATCTTCTTATAATTTGAGTATTACCTCACCAAAAAACTTAAAACCTTTTACATCGCTTCCTGCTATATCAAAAAGTGATAGTATTGATGTTTTTTCAGCAAAAAGATACTTTCATATAATTGATAATCCCATTTTATATAGTGTTCCAAATGCAGTTTCTTTTGATTTAGACAATATAAAAGTGGGTTTAGCTATTTATTCTCCATCTGGTACTCACAGTGCAGAAACTTATAAACCTGCTATTGAAGAAATGATGATAGCGCAAAAACAATTTCTTGGTGCTGCTAATAAAACTCCATCATATGATATTTTACTTCATTTAATGGGGATGGATGATCTTCAATATTTTGGAGGTATGATGGGAGCTTTAGAACACCATACATCAACAACTGTTGTTTTTGTAGATCAAATGCAAAAGCAAGAACTTACTCAAAGTTTAGTAGATGTTGTTTCTCATGAATTTTTTCACACTTTGACTCCATTAAACATCCATTCTGAAGAAATACACAATTTCGAATACAATACGCCATTGATGTCAAAACATTTGTGGATGTACGAAGGCACAACTGAATATTTTGCAAATCTTTTTCAAATAAATCAAGGATTAATTGGTGAGCAAAATTTCTATAATCGAATGCTTGAAAAATTAAACTTTTCTCAACGATATGACGATAAAATGTCATTTACAGAGATGAGTGCTGGAATCGTTGATGAGCCCTATCAAACAAATTATGGAAATGTATATCAGAAAGGGGCACTAATTAATATGTGTTTGGATATAATTATTCGAGAAGAAAGTAAAGGAGAAAAGGGAATACTTTGGGTAATGCAAAATCTAGCAAAAAAATACGGGAAAGAAAAACCTTTTAAGGATGATGAGTTAATTAACGAAATTGTTGAAATGACATATCCTAAAGTAAATGATTTTTTCAAAAATCATGTAGAAGGCAATACACCAATAAATTACATGGATTATTTTGCAAAAGTTGGATTAACTATGGGTGACACAGAAGTGCCACTGCCAAGTATTCTTTTCAAGGATAATAAAAATCCTTTTTTTATTCCAAATCCTGATGAGAGTGGAACAGTTAGATATATTGTAGATGGTTTAAATTCAAGCATTGAAAAAATGGGTCTTAAAGTTGGTGACATTTTTTTAGGGTTAGATGGTAAAATGCTACCTGAAATAAAAAAAGAAAATGCAAGTCAAATAAACGAAGTTTTTGCTCCAAGTTTTATGTGGGATAATGACAAGGAATTTACTATAACTATTGAACGAAACAATGAAATTATTACTTTATCAGGTATTACAGGATCTCCTAAGGCAAAGGTTACTGGAATAGTTGAAGATATTAATGCTGATGATTATTCAATAAAACTTCGTAATTCATGGCTTAAAAATTGATTTAAATAAAAAACGATAATTTATGTTATGTAAAATAGAATTTTTATTAATTATATTCCCTCCCTGTTTCATAATTAAACTTAAGTTAATATAAATAAAATGATAATTGTAAACACACCAAGTATTCCAAACAAAACTATAATTGAAGTATTAGGTATTGCAAGGGGCAGCACTGTTAGAGCTCGTAATGTAGGTCAAGATATTTTTGCTGGATTGAAAAACATAATTGGCGGCGAAATTTCAGAATACACAAAATTACAAGCACAATCTCGTGAGCAAGCATTGGAAAGAATGAAAGATGATGCTGAACGTATTGGTGCGAACGCTATTGTTAATGTACGTTTAACTACTTCAATGGTTATGCAGGGCTGTTCAGAAATTTTAGCGTATGGAACTGCTGTTGTTGTTAAATAAATTAAAGCTTTTTATATTATTCATAGGAGCGATAATACTAGTCTTTCTTCTATTTAAACGTTTTGAAGAAAAGAAAGATGAAAATTTTGAAGACCGAGAATATTAGTTTTTTATTCCTAAAAAAACGTTAACTCCAATTGCTATTGGGTTTCCAGAGGTTCTTCTAAAACTTACAACTTGTCCTGTATGATATATTACGTCTGAAATAGGCCCATTTATTAAGTTCCAAATTGGAAATTTTGATTGCTTCCCTCCTTTTTCAAAAATAATGTTTAAATCATCTAAATTTCTGTCATCATACTGATTAAGTATAATTGAAGATTCTTTAATATTCCTCAAGGTTTTTGCTCTAAGCTCATTAAAATTATTGGTGATTTTAGGGATGGGTCGAATGGAAACTCTACTAGCAATGGCATTTAATATAGTGGAACTTAAAACAAAAATATGTTGTAGTGTTTCTAAAGTGTTCTGTGAGTTTTTTGTTGGCCTATACTCTAAATCTATTTTTCTAAGTCCTTCGGTAGCCCAAAAATATCTAAATCCTAGCCCTTGTAACATTCTGTTAATACTATTAATAGCTGTATAATTTTCTGGAGATTGAGGTATCGATGAAAAAGGTAGTTCTTGCGCCATAACTGAAATGTTAAATAAAAATAAGTTCAATAGTAAAAATCTCACTAGTATCCTTATTTACATTACTAAAATACTATTTTAGTAACTCAGATTTATTTAATGCAAAAAAAATTAAATTCACTTGAAGATTTATCAAAAATCAAATTTGAAAGTCTTGAACCTGATAGAGAAATTACTCAAGAAGAAAAATTGCAATTTACAGCTCAAGAGCTAGAAGCCCATTTTAGTAATAAGGGACGTGGAGGTAAAGTTGTTACTATTATTAAGGGTTTCAATGGCGAGAAAACTGATTTAAAAAAATTATCCAAAAAATTAAAGAACAGAATAAGTGTTGGTGGTACTGTAAAAGACGGTGATATTATTATTCAAGGAAATCATAGGGATAAAATAATGGATATTTTACAAGAAATGGGACATAAAGTAAAACGTGTAGGTGGATAAATTTACCAAATAATAGGTGTTTTCCCTTTACTTATTAAATAATTATTGCATTGACTAAAGTGTTTATTACCAAACCAATGACCCTTATTTGCGCTTAATGGTGATGGATGTCCACTTCTTAAAATCAAATGTTTTGAAGAATCAATTAATATAATTTTCTTTTTGGCATAACCTCCCCACAGCATAAAAACAATTTCATTTTTTTGATATGAAATAATCTTTATTATAGAATCCGTAAATTCTTCCCAACCTTTGTTTTGATGACTTCCTGCTTGATTTGCGCGGACACTTAATGTGGAATTTAATAAAAAAATACCTTGATCAGCCCAGCGATTTAAATTTCCATTATTGGGATACGGAACGCTAATGTCATCTTCTATTTCCCTAAATATATTGATTAAAGATGGTGGATGTTTTACCCCCTCTTCTACCGAGAAAGCAAGTCCATGTGCTTGATTTTCTCCGTGGTAAGGATCTTGTCCAAGTATTACTACTTTTACTTTATCAAGAGGACATCGATTAAATGCCTCAAAGATTAGCTTTCCTGGCGGATAGCATTTATGAGTTCTGTATTCTTTTCGGACAAATTCAGTTAATTTTATAAATTTTAAGTCTTCAAACACATTTTTTAGCTGCTTTTCCCAAGAAGAATGTATTTGAACATGCATGAATTATGTAATTTTGCACTGCTAAGTTAAGAAAAACCATGGGGTACATTCCTAAAAAAACACTTGAAGACCTAGAGTATGATGAGGTTTTAAAAAGGTGCTCAGATTTCTCAATTACTTCGCTGGGAAAAGTTGAAATTATGAATCTGCACCCAAAAACTCAAACTCATGAAATAATCAAGGGATTAAGTGAAGTTTCTGAATTTAGAGCTTCCTTTGATAATGAAAATCGAATTCCTAACCATGGTTTTGAATCTATGCTTGATGTGTTTTCTATACTCAAAATAGAAAATAGTGTATTAGAAATATCTTCCTTTAGAATTCTTGCTACAAATACAGAGACAACAAATAATTTGTTAAATTTTTTTTTCAAATTTAAATCATATTATCCCAACTTATATGAAAGAAGTTCTGTTTTATCTGAAGAAAAAGAAATAAAAACGAAAGTAGATTCAGTTATAGATCGTTTCGGTGAAATAAGGAATAATGCATCAGATAACCTTTTTAAAATAAGAAAAAAAATTCAAGTAATAAGAGGTAAAATTAGTAGCAGTTTTAATAAAGCCTTAAGTCAATTTCAATCTGCAGAATATTTAGACGACATTCGTGAGTCAATTATTGATAATAGAAGGGTTTTAGCTGTAAAAGCAATGTATAGAAGGAAAGTTAAAGGAACTATAATGGGGAGTTCTAAAACTGGAAGTATTGTTTTTATTGAGCCTGAAGCAACATATAATCAAAATCAAGAATTACATAATTTACTTTTTGAAGAATCGGAGGAAATAAAAAAAATATTAAGTGGTCTAACTGATTTTTTTAGACCCTATCTCCCCTACTTTGAATTGCAACAAAATTTTCTTTTACAAATTGACATTATACATGCAAAAGCTAAATATGCACAAGAAATAAATGCCATTTTACCTGCAATTAATACTAAGGAACGTAACATAAATTATTTAAAAGCATATCACCCACTATTATTACAAGCAAATCGAATAGAAGGAAAAGAAACTTATCCCCAAGATTTATGCTTAGATTCTAAGAATCGGATCATTATTATTTCTGGTCCTAATGCTGGTGGCAAGAGTATAACATTAAAAACAATGGGGATATTACAGCTAATGCTCCAAAGCAGCATGTTAATTCCTGTTCATGAGAAAAGTTATTCATGCTTATTTGATCAAATACTAACTGACATAGGAGATAATCAATCTATAGAAAATCATTTAAGTACCTACTCCTACAGGCTGAAAAACATGAAAAGTTTTTTAAAAAAATGTAATTCAAATACATTATTTTTGATTGATGAATTTGGAACAGGCTCAGATCCAGATTTAGGAGGCGCTTTAGCTGAAGTAATACTTGAAGATTTTTATGAAAGGGAAGCCTTTGGATTAATAACAACTCATTATTCTAATCTAAAGATTTTAGCTACAGAATTACCTGCTATGAGTAATGCTAATATGCAGTTTGATAGTAAAACATTAGAGCCAGTATTTAAATTAATTCTAGGAGAAGCTGGAAGTTCATTTACTTTTGAAGTTGCCCAAAAAAATGGTTTACCATTTAATTTAATTAACCGTGCAAAAAAGAAAATTGAGAGTGGTAAGGTTCGTTTTGATAAAACTATTGCCAAACTTCAAAAAGATCGTTCTCAATTCTTAAAAACAAGTAAAAACTTAAAAGAAAAAGAAATTAAGGCGGCTAGAGAAGAAAGTCGAATGGCAGAGATCAACGCTAAACTTAAATCTAAACTTTCAAGTTATCAAGAACTTTTTGATCATAATCAAAGGATGATTACTTTAGGAAATAAGATTAATGAAATTGCAGAAAGATTTTTTATTAATAATAAAAAAAGACCACTTATTTCAGAACTTTTTAAGTTAGTAGAAACTGAAAATTCAAAGCGAAAACGTAATTCTATAATCCTTGCGAAAAAGGACAAGCAAGAAAAAAAGAAAATAAATGAAGAAGTTAAAAAAGAATTAATTAAAGTACGAAAAGAGAAAAAACAAAAAGCTAAAGAACCTCTAACTGCTCCAATTTCAAATCATATTTTTAAAATTGGTGATCAAGTTAGAATGTTTGATGGTAGATCAGTAGGCAGTATTGATTCTATTGAGAAAAACAAAGCAATAGTTAATTACGGGGCTTTTACAACAAAAGTGAATTTAGATTTATTAGAATTTGTAAATGAAAAAAACAAATGAATGAACCAATAACAGTCTTTTTTGACGGACCCTGTGTATTGTGCAATTATTGGATTAAAAAACTATGTATTTGGGATAAAAATGATCGTTTTAGATTTACCTCTATTGAGAGTCCTTATGCTCAAAATTTTTTTAAAAAAAGAGGATACAACATAAAAGATATTGATTCCATTATAACTTGGGATTCAGAAAGGGATTTTAATGTAGAGTCTGAAGCAGTATTTAGAATTATATATTTTTTAGGTGGCTTTTGGAGGTTATTATTTGTTTTTAACATACTCCCATCTGCTTTAAAAAAATATATGTATCGATATATTGCTAAAAATAGATATAATTTATTTGGAAAATATGATGAATGTCCAGTTCCTGAAAATCGTTTTTCTCATAAATTCTTATAACCCATTCTAAATTGAACACTTTAATATAACCCAAAATGCCACTTAACAAATTTGACGAGTTTCTCACTATTATTCTGAGAATACAAATAATAATTGGTATATTTTTCGGTTTACTGTCAACTAAAGTATAATCACTTCAACTTACCAATTGATTTGCCAACTATCATTGATACAGCCGCATCTCCTGTTACATTTACAATAGTCCGACACATATCTAAAGGACGATCAATAGCAAAAATTAAAGCTAAACCTGCTTCAGGAATTCCTGCTTGTGCTAAAACTATTACCAACATTACTATTCCAGCACTAGGCACAGCTGCAGTTCCTATTGAGGCTAATGTTGCTGTAAAAACAATACCTAATTGTGCTGTTAAGCTTAAATCCAATCCAAATGCTTGGGCTATAAAAACTGCTGCAACACCCTGATAAACAGACGTACCATCCATATTTATAGTTGCTCCTATTGGAAGAACAAAGCTTGTAACCTCTTTATCTACACCTAATTTATCTTCAACACATTCCATAGTTACAGGAAGTGTTGCTGCACTAGAACTAGTTGAAAAAGCTAATAGTTGTGCAGGTGCCATTCCCCTCATGAAAAAAGATATTTTCTTTTTAGTAAATAATTGAACAACTAGCATATAAATGAATATCATTATTGATAAACCAAGTAAAAGAGTAATTGCATATAATGCTAAAGCTTTAAAAAGTTCAAAACTAGGCGCTTCTACTACTAATGCAGCTAGAAGGGCAAATACGCCATAAGGAGCAGATAACATGATTAAGTCAATTAATTTTAAAATAATCACGTTAAATGAATCAAAAAAGTCTTTAACTGCTTTGACTTTTTTGCCTGGGAGTAAAATCATGCCTATTCCAAAGAATAATGCGAAAAAGATAACTTGGAGCATATTACGATTATTTGAGGCTGCGAGAAATATATTTGAAGGAACCATGTCGACAAGCGCTTTTAGCGGCCCTGATTCTCTTTGCTTAGCTGCTGATTCCTGTTTAGTTTTTGCGTCAGTTGAATATGCTTCTATTAATTCGTTTCGAGTATTAACACTTATTGATTCTCCGGGTTTAATAATATTGACCAAAATTAAACCAATAGTCACTGCTATTAGTGTTGTCATCAAATAGGCTAATATTGTCCTACCTCCCATTTTAGATAACTTAGAAATATCCTTTAAATCAGAAACACCTTTAATAAGTGAGGCTAATATTAATGGAACAGCAATAAGCTTTAGAAGATTAATGAAAATCGTTCCAAAGGGTTTAATATAGTTGCCAATAAAAAGATCACCACCATCTAAAAAAGATAATATTAAACCAAAAAGGACCCCAAAGGCCATACCTATTAAAATTTTCCAATGGAGTTCTAGTTTTTTCACTTAATTCAAATTCTATTATTTCTTTTACGCAAATGAAAATCTGCGAGAACTAAAGCAGCCATAGACTCAACTATAGGAACTGCTCTTGGAACTACACAAGGGTCATGTCTACCCTTACCTTGCATAGCTACTTTTTCTCTCTGAGAATTTATTGTTTCTTGATTTTGCATTATTGTTGCCACAGGTTTAAAGGCTACATTGAAGTATATATCCATGCCATTTGAAATTCCACCTTGAATTCCTCCTGAATGATTTGTTTGAGTAGTTCCGTCAGGATTAAACAAATCATTGTGTTCACTTCCTTTCATCTTTGTTCCTGAAAAACCACTTCCATATTCAAATCCCTTTACTGCATTAATTGAAAGCATACCTTTGCCAAGTTCTGCATGGAGTTTGTCAAATGATGGCTCTCCTAGTCCCACAGGTATATTTTTAATTATACAAGTTACGACACCACCAACAGTGTCACCTTCTTTCCTTACCTTCTTTATAAGACTTTCCATTTCAGACGCTAATTTCGAATCAGGACATCTAACAATATTTTTTTCTGCTTCTAAAACATCAACTTTGGATGGGTGTAAATCTAGTGAGAGAGTCCCTACTGCTGACACATAAGCATTAATTGTAATAGGTGCTAAAAACTGTTTCGCTATAGAGCCAGCCACTACTCTACTAGCTGTTTCACGTGCTGAACTCCTTCCGCCACCTCTGTAATCTCTAATACCATATTTTTCCTCGTAAACATAGTCAGCATGAGATGGTCGAAAAGTATTTTTTATGTGAGAATAATCTTTAGATTTTTGATTTGTATTTTGAATGGCAAAGCCAATCGGTGTGCCAGTTGTTTTACCTTCAAAAATTCCCGAGAACAAAGTTACTTCATCTGGCTCTTTTCTTTGAGTGACGATTGATGATTGCCCTGGTTTTCTTCTGTCTAAATCCTTTTGAATAGCATCTAGATTTATCTTAATTCCAGCCGGGCAACCGTCTATCACTCCTCCAATAGCAAGCCCATGTGATTCTCCGAAAGTTGTAAGTTTGAATATTGATCCAAAAGTATTTCCAGTCATATTTAGAAAATAAATATCAAAGATAAAGTTTTATGATTTATTAAATATCTAAATAGTATCAGATAACTTTTATGTTAAATCCTTTTAAGATTAATTAAAAATTGTTTCTAATCCCAATTTTTATTTTTACTTGTTCTTCCAATTCCAGGATTAAATGTATTGGTAGGATCAAGCTCCTTATAAAACTTTCTTAAAGACAATTTTGCTGAATATTCATGACCAACATTATGTTCCGCAGGATATTCAGCTCCTCTTTTATCGTACATTTTCAAAAGTTTACTTTTTAATTTCTCACAGTCTATACCCTTTTTGACAATATAATTTTGATGAAGAACATGGCAAAATAAGTGACCGTAGTAAAGCTTCATTTCGAGCATGTCGTTTATCTCTTTTGGTAACTTTTCAAACCAGTTTTTTTCATTTCTAGGAAATGCAATATCTAACGACATCATTTCACCATGCCTTTTGGAGTGCAGAAGATGATACCTTCCTATTGCACTAGCGGATACAAATCTATGTAAAGATGCTTTTTTTGATTCAAAATTGTTGCATTCAAAATAATCACCACTATTATCACGAAAAATTTTACTAAAATATTCTCTTGCCTCATTAATACCTTCATCAGACATCTCAATAATCCAGTGGTGTTCATATAAATTTCTAAATTTTTCCATTCTTTTTGGTAAATGATTTGGGAAAAAATTACTTAAAAACTGCATCAATCTATCTGAAAAATTATCCGGAAGAAATCTTAGCTTTTTTGCTGTAATATCAACTCTCCTTTTAAGTTCAAATAATGTTGGTAAAAAAGTAGTTCCTAGCCTCTCTATAACTAAAAATGTGTCCTTACTGTATTTTTTTGCTGCATCATAACAGTCTCTATGCAAATAGTCACCAATTGTTGGTAGTGTTTTAAATTTTGAAAGTATATCACGTCGAATTTTCCAAAAAACATCTGTATTATTAGTTCCTACATAGAAAACTTTATTTTCTTTAGGCGAAATATATGTGTCTAATCTAACAGCAAAAACTGCTATTTTTCCTGCACTTCCAGAAGCTCCATATAATAGTCTAGTATCAGAATTGAATCTTGAAGGAGAATTCATTTCTATCTCTCTAACAATTTGTGAGTATTTATTATCAGAACACAATTTATCTGTTTCTGGTATGTCAGATTCTTGATAGTTTTTATTTTGAAGATTTTCTAAAATTTCTTCTGGAGTTGAACCTAAATTTATGCCCAACTCATTTACAAGTTCTAAATTACCAGCTTTGTTTATTCTAGCATACAATGCCATTTGTGTGTAGGAAGGTCCTCTCTGTACTAATGAGCCTCCAGCATTATTGCAAACACCACCAACTATTGAGGCTCCAATTGATGTAGACCCTATAATGGAGTGAGGCTCTCTTCCATAAGGTTTTAATTTTTTTTCTAGACTATAAAGAGTACTTCCTGCTAAACTGACTATTTGATTTCCACCTTTAATAATATGAATATGATCAATACGCATCGTATTTATAACTACTACAGGTCTATCATAATTGTTTCCAAATGGTGTTGAACCACCGGTTAACCCTGTGTTTGCAGCTTGCATTAAAATTATGAAATCTTTTTCAACGCAAATTTCTAAAATCTTCCATATTTCAACTAGCTTACCAGGTTTAAGAACAGCTAATGCAGATCCAGATCCATATCTCCAACCTTTTGTGTGAGGTAATTTATTCCAATGTGATGTAAGGACGTGATGTGTACCAATTAGACTTTTAAACCTTTCAATAACATCTAAATGATTCATTTTTATAAAAATTAGTTATCCTCATTGAGTAAAAATAATCATAAGTTTTCCATTTCCAACCAATTGATTAATTTTACATTAATGAATATATTTATGTATAGACACTTTTATTTAGTTCCTGTTTTTATATTTTTTTTATGTGGATGTAAAAACAACTCTAATATCCTTAAGATTAAAGGAAAAATTGATTCAGATAATACAACTAAAATCTATCACATAATTGCCGATTTAAATAATCAACCTAAAACATTAGATACTTTAGATATAAATCAGGGAACATTTGAATTAGAGACAGAATTAAATGAGCCATCATTTCATTTTTTACAGATAAGCGGACAGAATGGAACATTTCCTTTTGTTGCTGAAAGCGGGACAGTAAAAATTCAACTGTTCAAAGATAGTCTAGGATCATCTAAGGCGACAGGAACGACTTCGAATGATGATTTTATGAGGTATAAAAATGAAACTAAGGCTTATGTAGAATCTCTTAATGGAATCGGTAATGATTTGCAACAAGCTATGATATTAAAGGATAGCTTGTTAGCACAAGATCTTCAAGAGCAATATCAAGATGTTAGAGATCAAATTCAAGACTATGAACTTAATTTTTTAAGAGAATCTCCAAACTCCTTAATTTCAATTTTAATTTTAGAAAGATTTGTTACAAATAATACTCTATCAAAAAAAGAATCAAAAACCCTCTATGACTCACTATCTGAAAGAATCAAAAATACTAAATCTGGCAAGGCAGTAAAAAATCTCATTGACCAACCTGAAAAAGCAGAAGTTGGAAATGTTGCTCCTCCATTCGAAGGTCCTACTCCTGACGGTAAAAAATTTGCTTTAAAAAATGCTCTAGGTAAAATTACAATTATAGATTTTTGGGCAAGTTGGTGTCGACCTTGTCGAATAGAAAACCCAAATTTAGTCCAACTTTATCAGAAAAATAAAGATCGAGGATTGAATATTTTAGGTGTTTCTTTAGATAAGGATAAAGAAAAATGGGTAAAAGCTATTGAAGATGATGGATTAATTTGGAATCATGTTTCTAACTTAAAATTTTGGAATGATCCAATTGCTAAACTTTATCAGGTCTCTGCTATTCCTGCAACCTTTCTCCTAGATGATAAAGGAATTATAATTGCCAGAAATTTAAGAGGTTTAGCACTTTATAATAAAGTTGAAGAGTTATTAAATAGCATGTAATTATTTTACTT
>CAJWHM010000008.1 GCA_913041125.1 uncultured Bacteroidota bacterium
TAATTATTTATATTTCAAGATGAAATTTTATTTAACAATTTTAATTATATTTTTTGAACTTCACTCTTGCGTAAAAAACGAGCTTAATGTTGAAATACAAGACAATAAAAAAACAATCACAGAATACACGTGTGAAGGTCTTTAAGTGTACCCTCCCCAAGAATCGAACTTGGATCTAAAGTTTAGGAAACTCTTGTTCTATCCGTTGAACTAGGAGGGCATAAAATATATCTCATATATTAATTACAACAAAAACATTAAGAGTAATTTTCTCATTTTGAAAGGCTTTGGGTCCAAACAAAATTAATTATTTATAATTTGCTTAATAATTAGCTCTAAAAATTTATTAATCAAAAAAATTATATATTTAAAGAACATCAATTAATTATCAAAACTCCATGATTAACTACTTATTTTTTATTGTTTTAGGTTTAGCAATTTTATTTTTACTCTTTTTATGGACAACAAAAAAGTCAGTTAAAACTGGCTTTGCAAAGGATGAAAATAATAATCAGATTCCTGATGTTTGGGAAAAAAAATTTAAATTCTTATTTACATTTGAAAACATTATCATTCTAGTTTTAGGTATTGCAATAGGATATTTGTTAGCAAATACAACATATTTAAATTGAAGTGTGATTTTTATCACACCCTTTTAAAAATTTTGTTTTTAAATTTAATTCGGTAAATAAATTTTCATAAACCAATTTGTTTTTTTTGATAAAGCCGCTGGAATAACTCCAGCGGCTTTTTTTATAAAAAAATTCTTGCTTGTGTTTTTATTTTGATTCATCAAATAGTTTATTTATTATGGTATGTCTTTAATGATGCTTAAAATGTCTAGGATATATCGCCTTTTAATTGTTATTATTTTATTTAAAATATATTTTAGCACATTCTTAAATTATGCGCAAAATAGTGACATTTTAATCCAGCAATACAATATTGGTCCAGCATTAGACGATGTTTATTCAAAATGGACAATTTCCCTTGGAGCACACTTAAACAGAATAGATAGTGATAAAGAAATAAGTAATCCTTTAATCAACTTTGGTGCAATTAATCAATTAGAATTTAGGATGACAAAATCCTTTGGAGTTATAACTGGTGTTAACTATAATAGAATTTCCTATAATTACCCGTTAATAAATTCAGTAGGTAAGGACGAATTAGTTTATTATTCTTTGCCTTTAGGGATAAGATTACACCCAACAAATAAGGTGAGTTTTGCAATTGGAGGGTTATATAATAATTTTAATAGAGGTCAATTAACTATTAAGTACGAAAATTTTGAACGCTCTGAACTGTACGCAATTGGAATTTTTGAAAACAGTGTTGGAGGCTTTACTCAGGTTGAATATAATTTTTTAAAAAATTTTCATACTTATTTTAACTTCCGATGGGCTACAAAAAATAATAGTCCAACTATGCCACAATCCAATAATACCTCAGGTTTCCAAATTGGAATTTCATACCAAATTTGGAATTCAAGAATTAGACGCTAAATACACTTCTTAAGAACTTTTTTGATAAATCTATTTACATCTAAGTGCCGATATATCAGTTTATAATTTACCCTCAATAATTATAAAACAAAAAAAAGTAATTGAAATTAATTTATTCTACTTTTTGTTGAATATATGACTTAAGGATATGTTTAAATAAGGGTGTCTTTTATACCTTTGATTTAAAACAAATGAAGAACTATTATTTAATAATAAATGGATTTTCCATGGAATTCTGATATATATAAATCCTAACTGATATTTGTTTCTTAAGTGGTTGACGTCAAATTGAAATGGATTATTATCGCTTATAAAGCTTCCAGACAAGGAGTAGTCATGAATGTTGTATTCTAACTCTACTCCAAAAAAAAATGAAATCCCCTTATGGATTTGCTCTAAACGGTTACCAAAAAAGGGTAGCCCAGGAAGTGAGCCAATTTGAAACCCTAATCTTGTTTTAGCTGATGTTCTAAAAGTTCCAACTTGAACATTACTAACATTTACATATTTCAAGTTATTTGCTATAATTTTACCCCAATAAATTGAGGTTTTAAAATTTATATGAAAAGCTTGTGGAATATAAACTGCCCAAGTCAAAGGTTCTAAATTAAGAATTAATTTATGATATGTATTTTGTAGAAATTTTGCTAACGACGCTTCAGGTCCTGTTGATCCAAATTTAATACCCCAGCCATAACCAAAATCAGGATCTTTAAATTTTTCCTCTTCATATCCAAAAAATAGCCATCCATTATAAGGATAATCCATTTTAGTTATGTCACTTGTTAGTCTTCTTGAAGGTGTATTAATCTCTTGCCCAAGGGTAAAATGTCTAGATGTATATCTCCAATTATTTAACGAGTCATTTGGATATTTATTAATGTAACCATACTCCAAAAAAATTCCGCTGCTATAATATCTGTCAATACCAAAATATAAGTCATTGTCTACGTTTAAACCCACATATCTTTGAGCATAGGTTATAAGGTTGATGCTACTAAAAATTATGATAAATAAGAAAATTCGAATAGACAAGTTTGAATTTTTAATCCTTATTTTTCAAAACTAATAAAGGTATTGTACAGAAAAAATCTCTTTTATAAATTCTATCAGGTTCCCAAAGTTTGACAAAAAAGCCTCTTTCTCTTTTAAACACAACTAACATATCAGGATTATTTGACTGAAATTGCTCCAAAACTCCTTGATATACAGTGGCGTTTTCACTATATATTAATCCTTCAGAGCGTTTCATTAGGTTATCATCTAGTTTATGATTATTGTCAGCAAATCCTGGTACTTTGACCAGTAATAATTTTAATAAAGTTTTAAATTTTTCTTGAAATTGAATTAATGGTTTTAATGTATCAATTGATTTTACCTCTCCTGATTTAAATGCAAGCATCATTTTTTTGGGTGGAATAAATTTTTTTTGATATGGCGCTACCAATACTGGGATATTTGTGCGTTTAATTAAACTTCCTGCAACAGGTCCTAAAAACAGCTCATCATTTATTTCATTATTTAAGGGTGCTGTAATTATTAAGTCAATCCCTATGTTTTTGTTTAATTTTTTAATTGAATCTATCAAATCTCCTTTACTCTCAATAATTTTAATATTTGAAACATTTGAATTCAAATTATCAACCATTCTTTTAATCCTTTGTTTATTTTCATTAGCAAGGCGGGTTTTTACATTATTTATTGATGTCAAATTAGATAAAGTTGGATGTGCATCAATTAAATAAATATCGCTTTTAAAAATTTTTGATAAATCAATTGCATAATTCAATAGCCCTTCAGTTTTTTCAGAGATTCCTAGAGGTACAAGAATTTTGTGCATTTTCGATATTTTTTCCAAAAGTACCAAGAGTTATAATAATTTCTTATGTTTTTAACTAATATCTTCTTTCATCTATAAAAGACTAATGTTTTTTATGATATGAATTCAAAATGTTTTACAAGGAGTCTGAGTTTGATTATTTTTGTAATTATATGAGTCCATATGTAAAGCATTTTAGAGAAAATGAGATAGGGATAATTGAATTTGGAAACGCCAAAGGAAATTCCTTACCAAAGAATTTATTAGAACAGATAGATTACGAACTAAAGACATTAAATTCAGATTCAAGTGTAAAGGTAATTCTGCTTAAAAGTGAATTATCAAAAGCTTTTTGTGGAGGTGCTTCTTTTGAAGAACTAAAACAATTAAAATCTGAAAAAGAAGCAATTGATTTTTTTATGGGTTTTGCTAACATTATTAATACAATTAGAAAACTTGATAAATTTATTGTTATACGAGTACACGGTAAGGTTGTGGGAGGAGGTGTAGGAATTGTTGCAGCATGCGATTATGCAATAGCGAATCAACATGCATTTGTAAAACTTTCTGAACTCTCAATAGGAATTGGTCCCTTTGTAATAGAACCTGCGATATCTAGAAAAATCGGAAGAACAGGATTTAATCAACTATCTCTTGATTCTGAATCCTGGAAATCCCCAAAATGGTTATATGAAAAAGGATTGTACAATTTAATTGTTGATTCTAATGAAACATTGGATTTAGAAATAGAAGAATGTCTCAAAAGATTCTCAAATTACTCATCTATAGCTTCAAAAAATCTAAGAAAGCTCCATTGGAAAGAGACAAAACATTGGGAAACGCTTCTTTCAAAAAATGCTAAAATCACAGCTTCTTTATTACTAAAAAAAGATGCTCAAAAAATTCTTAAAACTATGTAAATCATATGATTAAAGAAATAAGAATAACTAAAGAGTTTAAATTTGAAACTGGTCATGCTCTTTATGGTTATGACGGCCTATGTAAAAACGTGCACGGACATAGCTATAAATTATCAGTTACTGTGTCAGGGACTCCAATTTCTGATCCAAAAAACAAAAAATATGGCATGGTTATGGACTTTGGCGATCTAAAAAAAATTGTAAATAAAATAATTGTCGAGCCTTTTGACCATGCAACAGTTCTTAATGTGAATTCACCTCATAAAGAACTCGCTGATAATATGGAAGCTCAAGGGCACAAAATAGTAAGGGTAAAATACCAGCCAACTAGTGAAATGATAATAATTGATTTTGCAAATAAAATTAAGAGCAAATTACCTAATAATATTATACTAAAGTGCCTGATTTTGAGGGAAACTGAAACATGTTATGCGGAATGGCATGCAGAAAATGATTAGTTTTAAAATCCAAGAGCTTCTAAATCGTCTTTAGACTTTGTTTTCTCTTTTGATTTTACATTTGCTAACTCTTCACAATCTACTGGGATATTTAAATTTTCTGGTGCTGTAAAGTCTTCCATAGATATACCAAAATTTGGATTTTCATAAAGAGATCTCATAAAATTCCCCCAAATAGGGAGAGCCATTGTTGCACCCTGTCCAAACCCTATTTCTTTAAAGTGTATTGAACGATCTTCTCCGCCTACCCAAACACCTGTGGCAAGGTTGGGAACCATCCCCATGAACCATCCATCGCTTTGATTTTGAGTAGTTCCTGTTTTACCTGCAATAGGGTTTTCAAAAATAAAAGGATATCCAGTAACAACTTTTTCATAGATATAATTTGTTTTCTCTAGTCCGGCATGCCTTAATCTTGCACCTGAACCTGATTGAGTAACACCCTGCATCAGATTAACAGTTACATATGCTGCTTCCTCACTTAAAACATCTCGAGTTACAGGCTGTACATCATATAAAGATCGACCATTTTTATCCTCAATTCTTGTAATCATGACTGGTTTAACATAAATTCCCTGATTAGCGAAAGAACTATAAGCCCCAACCATTTCAAATAAGCTTATGTCTGGAGTTCCAAGGGCAATAGAAGGTACTGCTGGGAGATACGATGTAACACCCATTTTACGTGCTAAATTAATGACGGGTCTTGGGCCAACTAAATCCATTAATCGTGCGCTTACAGTATTAACTGAATTGGCTAAAGCATTTTTTAATGTTCTTGTTTTCCCATATTTATCTCCTGAATTTTTAGGACACCATGCATTCAGGTTACCATGTTTTCGGGGTTCAATACAATATAAAGCATCAGGTAGAGAATCACAAGGAGATAACTTTAATTGATCTATAGCAGTTGCATAAAGGAATGGTTTAAATGTTGATCCTATTTGTCTTCTTCCCTGTTTAACTTGATCGTATTGAAAGTGTTTGTAATTGTATCCACCTACCCATGCTTTTACATGGCCTGTCTGTGGCTCCATTGACATTAATGATGCACGTAAAAAATGTTTATAATAACGAATCGAATCCATAGGGGTCATTATTGTATCAATTTCTCCTTTCCAACTAAAAACTCTCATAGGCACTTCTCTATCAAATGAAGACAATATTTCTTCGTCTGAAACGCCTGCAAGTTTCATCTTACGCCATCGTTCACTTCTATACGCTGTTCTCTGTAAAAGGGTATCTATTTCACCGTCTCTTAAATCTAAAAACGGGGCAGTCGGATTTTCTTCTTCAGTATTCTGCAAAAAGAACTCCTTCTGAAGATTTTTCATATGCCCAATTACTGCGTCTTCTGCGAGTTGTTGAATTCGAGAGTCTATTGTAGTATATATTCTTAATCCATCTCGATATAAATTATGTTTTGACCCATCTGGTTTAGGATTTTCATTAATCCAATCATCCATAAAGTCTTTTAAATAGGCTCTAAAATAAGTTGCAAGACCTTCTCTATGTGATTCGGGAGTATAAGTAATTTTTAAAGGTAATTTTGAAAGTGAGTCTACCTCTTCATTACTTAATAATTTATTACGCAGCATTTGTTGAAAAACAATATTCCTCCTTTTTTTGACTCGTTCTGGTCTACGAATTGGATTAAAAAGTGAAGAATTTTTCAACATTCCAACAAGTGTAGCAGATTCTTCAATGCTTAATTCTTTAGAAGTTTTATTAAAAAAGATTTTTGCAGCTGATCTAATACCATCCGCCTGGTAACCAAAATCATACTTATTTAAATACATTGTCAAAATTTCCTTTTTAGTATAGCGTTTCTCGAGTTGTATAGCTATAACCCACTCTTGTGCTTTTTGTAGAACAGTTTTTAATAAATTTCTTGATCTTACTCCTACAAATATTTGACGGGCTAATTGTTGAGAAATAGTACTTGCTCCTCCTCTTTTTCCTAGGAAAGCAAAAGCTCTTAAAGTTCCTCTCCAATCAATTCCAGAATGTTCATAAAAACGCTCGTCTTCGGTTGCAATTAGGGCTTGTATTGTATGGGTTGGAATTTCATCAAAAATAATTGGTGTTCGATTATCATCAAAATAATATTTTCCAAGAATAGCATCATCAGAAGAAATAATCTGTGTAGCTAAATTAGTTCTTGGATTTTCTAATTGCTGCAAATCAGGCATTGGTCCATAAAGACCAAGGGCAGCTCCAGAAAATAAAATAATTATTGAAAGAACTCCAAATAAGAATATCCCCCAAATTGTAAGAATATATTTTAAATAGGTAGATTTTTTTTTATGTTTTTTTCTTTTATCGACCATCTTTATTCATTTTCAATACTTATCCCTACCGATACAATCCCCTTTAGGTTTTCAACTCCACTTTTAACATTATTATTTCTTACAGCTTGTGATATATTTATTTTAATTGGTCGTTCTTCAGGGAATATAACACTTTCTTTCCACCATAATTTACTTTCCTTTACCTCTAAAAAACCTTTTCCTAACCATTTACCCTCTGGAGATGCCATTAAATATTCTAATGTGTCATTAGTTATTTGTTCTTCTCCTGCGGTAAGGCTAACAATTAAAAATATATTTGAGTATTGATAATTATTATTATTCCTTAAACGAAGAAAAATATTTTTTCTTAAAGTATCTAAAACATTTTCTGGAATTTCAAAAATAATAGGTGAAGTCCCAAGACCCTCTTCTCCTATTGATTGATATGCCGAATAACCTTTTTCTTGTTCACATTTTGTAAATGATAGAGAAATTACAAGCAGTATAACAAATTCCTTTATTCTATTTTTAACAAATTTTTTCAATTCTTAAACTTAAGAGATTTTGATCTTCCTTTTTTAAAAATTTTATTACTATTATGAGTATCCTTTCTAAAAATTTTTTGTTTCTCCAAAGGCATTTCAATAATTTTAGTACATTGATCAGAGCAGCAATTATTGAACTTTTTCGAACATGATTCGCATTGGATAAATAGAAGGTGACATGCTTCATTTTTACAATTAACATGATCATCACAAGGAGTTCCACACTGATGACATTTTGAAATAATATCGTCCGAAATTCTCTCACCCCTTCGTTCATCAAAAACAAAATTTTTACCAATAAACTTGTTTTCTAAATTTTGATTTTTGACCTGGCGCGCATACTCTATAATCCCTCCCTCTAATTGGTATACTTTTTTAAATCCTTTATGTTTAAAATAAGCCGAGGCCTTCTCACACCTTATTCCACCTGTACAATACATTAAGATATTTTTATTTTCCTTATGTTTAGAAAGCTTCTTTTCGATAATAGGTAGTGATTCTCGAAATGTATCAACATCGGGTGTAATTGCATTTTTAAAATGTCCTATCTCACTTTCGTAATGATTTCTCATATCCACACAAATTGTATTTTTATGATCTAATAAATTATTAAATTCTATTGCATTCAAATGAATCCCCTTCTTAGTCACATCAAATTTATCATCTACTAGCCCGTCAGCCACAATCTTATTTCTTACTTTAATTGTAAGTTTTAAAAATGATTTGAGTTTATGCTCAATAGCAACATTAAGTCGAACTCCCTTTAAAAAAGAGATTGTATTTAAATGTGATTTAAATGCTTCTATTTGGTTGGAAGGAAGTGATAGTTGTGCATTAATCCCTTCTTTAGCAACATAAATTCTCCCCAATACTTCTAGAGGATTCCACGAAAGAAAAAGATGATCGCGTAATAGTCTTGGATTTTCTATGTGCGCGTATTTATAAAAAGAGAGAGTAATCCTTTTTTTAGCTTTCTTCTCAAGAATTTCAGATACTTCTTGCGCACTTAGTTTGTTGTACAGTTGCATGCTATAAACATTGTTAAGTGAAAGACAAAGGTAATAAAAGGATTCAACTTAAAATTAAAGGGAAGATTATATTAAGCTCATATTTAATTTTCATCTATTTTCTAACCAATTCTCTTTACTTAGGGTATATCTTCTTTCTGAACAGGAGTCCGTGACATTGTAAAATTTCTTTTCAAAATTCATAAATTTTTCTAAAATTTTTATTGAGGCAGAATTATTTTCATTAACATCTGCTGTAATTAAACTTTCATTTAATTGGTTAAATATGTAATTTATAATTCCATTTGTAGTTTCTGTTCCATATCCATTACCCCAATATAGAGTTCTAAAACGATATCCTATTTCACGTTGTCCTTTCGAATTTAAAAGAAACATTGCTAAACCAATCATTTCAGGCAAATGTTTTAAAAAAATGCCACAGAGAAATTCTTTATGCTTTAAATGATTTATGTCTAAATTTAAATTGCTATTGAAGCGTTTCAAAATATGTTTAGGAGTGTAATTTTTTTTTGGAATAAAATTTAAAATCTTTGAATCGGTAAATAACTCATTAAAATAAATAAAATCAACCCTATCTAAAGTTTTAATAATTAATCTGCTTGTTTTGAAGAGCTTCATTTTAGTTATTTAATTTAAATTTTTTAATAATCTAACTCTTTTCAAAAGTAATCCAGACTTCATTATCCCTCATTAATTTGAGTTTATCTCTGATTACAGAAAATTTATTTACGCTCTGCAACGCTTCTGAAAATTCTTTTTCTCTTAGGTTTCTTTCAGGTTCGCAGGCTTTTTCTGTAAAGAAAAGATCTAAGAATGAGAGATTGTTATTTTGGATTTTAAAACTCCCCCCTCCGCCATTACATGAAGTTGTAACTCTTATTGTGCCATTTTCAAAAAAAATTATTTTAAAATCACTATCCAAAATAGAGTAAGAAATAGCGTTTTGGGTTCTGAGGGAAATCATATCCCAAGAGTTTACAAGGGACTCATTCAATGGGCGAATTAATGTTATAATTTCTTCATCATTTTCATTAAATAAAATTGCTCTCTCGCCTGAAATAGAAAAATTGAGAATATTATTCTCTAAAAGTCTAATAAATTCTTTCTCCTTTTCTCCCTCAGCTTCTGGACATCCCATTAAAGTTGAGGCAATTAAAGAAAAGTATATTCTATTTTCAATAATTCTAATTTTCCCAAAAATCGAATTACACCCAACTGATAATGAAAAAGAATCAGTCTCAATAAATAATGTTCCTCCACCTTTAATATCCCAGTCACCTAAAATATTCTCTTGACTATTAACCTTTTCTTTTTCACAATTACATAACCCTAAGAATAAAAAATAAATAAATATGTAACCGTATTTCACTTTTATCTAAGAAGGTTAAAATTATCTTATATGATTACTTTTTTCTCCTATTAATATTAAATTAGTTTGACGACCATTAATGTAACGAAATCCTTCCGGGCCAAAATAGCCTGGTTCCTCTAACATAATTCTTACATCTTTTCTCCACTGTTCTATAAAAACTTTTGCATTCAATTCAATAGCGTAAGTTGTATTTTCATAAAGAGGATGCTCTCCTGAACCAGGAATACCGTCTTGAGCATCCCACATTCCAAAAGTTGTCCCTGCAGAATGACCATACAGACCAAGAGGATGTGTATATATTTGAGGTCTAAGGCCCGCATTTTTACTTGATTCAATTGCCATCTTAAGAGTACTGTTCCCTGTTCTTCCTTTTTTAAAATTATCCGTTAACGCATCTTGAACTTCATTCCCTTTTTTAAGAGCTTCTTTAAGAAAATCTGGAGCATCTATCTCTTCTGGTTTTAACACATATGCGAGTTCTTGACAATCTGTGTTAAGAGTTAAATATGTAATTCCAAAATCACAATGAACTAAATCCCCTGGCATTATGACATCAAACTTAGCTTTACCATCAAAAGCATACAAATCACTATTGCCAGTTCTTTGGACATCTACAGTAGGTTGAAACCAGGTCTTTAAACCTAGAGCTGAAACTTTTTCTCGCATCCACCAAACTACATCTTCAGTTGTTGTATTCCCAGGTGTAATAACATTTGTAGAAAAAGCTTCTTCAATAATGTTATGAGTAATTTCTGTTAACTGACTAAATATTGTTATTTCTTTTGGAGTTCTTGTTTCAATCCAACGAACAGCTAGAGTTTCTGCTGAGGTAACTCTCTTTTGGAACTTTTTTGGGAGGGCCTGAATCATTAAATCATAATCTGTTTTTGCTAAACCATCAGCAATTCCATAATGTTCAGATATATTAATACCAATCTTATCTGGGTTTTGAGCTACTATATAATCTGAAAGGGCCTTCCATTGGTCTGGTTCCTTTTCTTTATTCCATATAGATCTAATGTTTTTTCCAAAATTATATCTTGTTATTGCTACAGGGTCTACCCCATTATCGGTTTTTGAAAAAACTAAAATAGTTCTTCTTCTGGCGTTTAACCAAGTAGGTGGTAATAAAGTTTTGACAACCGGATCCTCATTATACTCACGGGTAATCATGACCCAAAGATCAATATCTTGTTCTTCCATAAGAGCAGGTAAAAGTTTTTGAATCCGTTCCTTTTGAATTTTTTCAATTAAAGCTGCTCTCTCTCTTAATGGAAGTATGTCTTGAGATATTATAAGAGTAGGTATAATTAGTAGGAGTAAAAAAAAATTTTTCATAAATAATATTTTATAAATAAACCTACGAAAAAATTGTTAATAATGAGGATAAATAGGGCTTGGTAACGGTATGAAGAAACAGTATTTTAGCTAAAAAGATAAGTATGGCTGATCAAAATAATGCAAAACTGAAAGCCCTTCAACTAACTTTGGATAAGCTAGATAAAACCTATGGTAAGGGTGCCGTAATGAAATTAGGTGATGAAGCCTCAGATGAGGTCGAATCTATACCATCAGGTTCTCTAGGTCTAGACATTGCATTAGGTGTTGGAGGATATCCACGTGGTCGTGTAATCGAAATTTATGGCCCTGAATCGTCAGGAAAAACTACACTAACTCTTCATGCAATAGCTGAATGTCAAAAGCAGGGAGGAATTGCTGCTTTTATAGATGCTGAACACGCTTTTGATCGTTTTTATGCTGAAAAACTAGGAGTAGATGTAGGTGAGTTAATTATTTCACAACCTGATCATGGTGAACAAGCTTTAGAGATAGCAGATAATCTTATTCGTTCTGGAGCAATTGATATTGTTGTTGTAGACTCGGTCGCAGCATTAACTCCTAAAAGTGAAATAGAGGGTGAAATGGGGGATTCCAAAATGGGTCTTCACGCTAGGCTAATGTCTCAAGCATTAAGAAAACTTACCTCTTCTATCAGTAAAACAAATTGTACCGTATTTTTTATCAATCAACTTAGAGAAAAAATAGGTGTTATGTTTGGAAATCCTGAGACTACAACAGGGGGAAACGCTTTAAAATTTTATTCTTCAGTTCGTTTAGACATTCGTCGTTCAACACAAATTAAAAGTGCTGAAGCTGAAGTTATGGGAAATAAAACTAGAGTAAAAGTTGTAAAAAATAAGGTTGCACCTCCTTTTCGTACCACTGAATTTGATATTATTTATGGAGAAGGCATCTCTAAAATTGGAGAAATAATTGACCTTGGTGTAAACTATGAAATCATAAAAAAAAGTGGGTCATGGTTTAGTTATGGTGATACGAAAATTGGTCAAGGAAGAGATGCTGTTAAAATCTTATTACAAGATAATCCTGAATTAATGGATGAACTTGAACAAAAAATAATGGAGACTCTAAAAGAAGTAAATTCTTAAATTAAGATGTAATTTTCTTCCAAACCAATATAGCCTTAACTGCATTTTGCTTAGGATCATGCATTAGTTCTTTACTAATATTTTTATGCATTATATCTGTTAATTGATTTATGTTTTTCTCATTCATAGCATTTGTATCAATTATATCCAAGGCCTTAGCCCTAAGCTGTCCAGGAAATCCATGTGTTGTATACCATGGAAATTTACGCTTACAGTCCAAAAAAACTATAGGGAGAATTGGCAACTTATGCTCTATAGCTATTTTAAATGCACCTCTTTTAAACTGATTTAAAAGGATAGTTTCATCTAAATATTCTCTCTCGGGAAAAACACAAATACTATATCCTTTGTTAATAAATGGTATTGCATTTTTATAAACTTCCTTTCTGCTTTCAAATGAGCTTCGATCAACAGTTATAGCAGCTCTTTTATACAAATATCCAAAAAATGGAATCTTTGTTAGTTCTTTTTTACCAACAAAGACAAATGGTTTTTTACTCATTCTAAACATAAGCATAATGTCAATATAGCTCGAATGATTAGCAATTAACATTATACTTTTATTCTCCTTTGGAAATTTATTGACCCTTTTTATCCAAAAACCCATACCAAAAATTATAAAAGGAGACCAAATATTTCTTGCAACCCAATACAAATATCTGTATCCATTAGATAAAAAAAGAAAAAAGGCCAAAAGTGGAAATAAAATGATCACTGGTAAAGCTCCAAGAGTATAAAACCATATTCTCCACAGTAACAAAAGAATTTTTCTCATTCTTCAAATATATTTAATTCAAGTTTTAAATTATTTAATGGTTCGAATTAAAGAAATAAAAAATCTATTTGATTCTTTTGTTCTGTTTTTTAAGGAATATTACTTTTATAAAAAAATTATAATGGCACGTATATTAACTGGTGTACAATCTACTGGTACACCTCATTTAGGAAATTTATTAGGTGCTGTATTGCCAGCAATTGAGATGGCAAAGAAGACAAAAGACGATTCATTTCTATTTATCGCTGATTTACATTCGTTAACGCAAATAAAAAATGGTGAAACACTCCGTGAAAATACTTTCTCTACAGCAGCGACATGGCTTGCATGTGGACTTGACGTTGAAAAAACACATTTCTATAAACAGAGTGATGTAAGTGAAGTAACAGAGTTGAACTGGTATTTAAATTGTTATTTTCCATACCAAAGGCTTACCCTTTCGCACTCATTTAAAGACAAATCTGAGGACTTAAAAGATGTAAACACCGGACTATTTACATATCCTATGTTAATGGCTGCGGATATTCTTCTTTATGATGCAGAATTAGTTCCTGTCGGTAAAGATCAACTCCAGCATTTAGAAATAACTAGAGATGTTGCTTCACGTTTTAATCATCATATGGGAGAAACTTTTGTTATTCCAAAAGCTAAATTACAAGAAAATACACAGCATATTCCTGGAACAGATGGTCAGAAGATGAGTAAGTCAAAGAATAATACAATTAACATTTTTCTTCCTGAAAAGCAGCTTAAAAAGCAAATTATGGGAATTAAGACCGATAGTACTCCATTAGATGAACCAAAAGATCCTGAAAATTGTAATGTTTTTAAAATATATTCATTGTTGGCCTCAAAAGAAGATATAGATGATTTACGTAAACTATATTTGGCTGGTGGAATGGGATATGGTCATGCTAAGCAGCAATTATTAAATTTAATCTTAAAACATTTTTCTGCTGAGAGAGAAAAATATAACTACTTACATCAAAACCCTGATGAGGTATATATAGCTTTGGCTAAAGGTGCTGAAAAAGCAAGGAAAGTTGCAACTGAAGTATTACTCCGAGTAAGAAATAAAGTTGGATATTAATTTTGATTCACTATGAGTGATTTAGATACTAAATTATATTATAGTACGTTTAAAAAGTGATATTTTTCTATTTTTGATTTATGCAAATCACAGGTTTAATTAAAGAACTATTGTACCAGTATGAATGTGTAACCATACCTCAATTTGGTGCCTTCCTTACTCGTGCATTTGAAGCAAAAGTTGATCCCAGTGGATTATTTTTTCCACCTAGAAAAGAAGTTTACTTTAACCAATTATTAGTTGCTAATGATGGTGTTTTAGCCCATCATATTGCTCAAAAAGAAAACTTTTCCTATGAATATTCACTTAGATTAGTTGAAAAAGAAGTTAGTAGTTGGAAAAAAAGACTAAAAACACAAACAATACGTTTTCCTGGAGTTGGAGAAATTCAACTTAATAAAGAAAAGAAAATTGAGTTTATACCCTGGGGCCAAGTTAATTTTGATTTAAAATCATTTGGGCTTCATTTTTTTGAACGGGAAAATATTTCTGCAACTTATAATACAACAAAAAAAAATAATATCATGGAAGATAATAACAAAGAAGACTTAATGTTTACTCCTGAAAATGAGGATAAACAAACAAAATCACCCATACTTCGCTACGTCGCTATCGGAGTAATTGGAATTGCCCTCTTGGGAGGTTCTTACTATTTTAGTGATAAATACGTTACTGAACAACGAATAGTAGAACAAGAAAAAGCCCAAAAGAAAATTGAAAAAAATGTTCAAGAGGCAACATTTGATTTAGGAAGTTTATCTTCAATTAATGTATCTGCACAATCTAATCCAACAGAACAAGAGGTCGTTGTTTACCAAGAATTTTTTTCTGTCATAGCAGGATCTTTTCGTTCGCTTAATAATGCAGAAAAAAAAGTCGAATCTTTAAAATCAGAGGGATATCCTGCAGAGCTAGCTCAATCAAATCCTGATGGTTTGTATCGAGTTGCATATGGAAGGTACTCTACAAAAAAAGAAGCAATTAATATGCTTTATTTTTTAAAGTACACACTTGAAGAGGAGGCTTGGTATTTAGAAGAAAGATAGTTTAGTTTACATTTGATAAACCCAATCCTTTGGATTAAGGGCATTAATATTATTGAATATACCGAATTGTAATTGGGTCTCCCCTGTTTGCTCATTTGTAAAAACCTCCCCAATTATTTGTTTTGCACTCACCTTTTCTCCTTTTCTTACATATAGTTTTGATAAGTTGGTATACAGAGTTATAAAATTTCCATGACGAATTAAAACTGATGGGTTAGTTCCTTTTATAATAATAACAGACATAACCTCTCCTTCAAAAACAGATCTCACCTGAGCGGATGGCTCTGTAGCAATAATAACTCCATTGCTTTGTATGGTCGCAGTCTTTACAACTGGATGTCTTTGGCGGCCAAATCCTTGAATAACTACGCCTTTTTCGAGTGGCCAAGGAAGTCTCCCTTTGTTTGCTCTAAAATTAGTTGCAATCAATTTTGCCTCTGGTGTAAGATTAAAAATATTTTTTTTATTATTTTCTGAAGCTTCATTTGAAGCGGCAATTGCTTCTCTAATTAATCGTTTAATCTCAATATCTATTGCTTTTCTTTGATTTTGTTTTTTTACAATCCTCTTTTTTAAGTCGCTTTGTTTTTGTTTTAAAATTTTAATTAGAGTTTGTTGAAGTACACGTTCTTTCTGTAATTTATCTTGAATTTGTCTGTTTTCCGCAATCAGTTTTAATTTTATCCCTTTTTCTTCAATTAAAGTTTGGTTTAGTTTTTGAAGTAATTGTGTTTTCTCTCCTATAGCTAAACCTTGTTTTTTTCTATATCTTGAATATTGCTTTAAATACTGAATTCTCTTATACGCTTGAAGAAAACTTTCAGAGGAAAACAAAAACATTAATCTATTTTTTAGTGATTTACTAGCATATGACTTTTGAATCATTTTTGCATATTCACTTTTAAGGTCATCAAGTTCTTTCCTTTGATTTCCAATATTACGCTCGTTAATTGTTATTCGTCTATCTAATAAATTAGCTTGTTGATTTGTTACCTTTATAAGTTCAGAACGAACGTTTAGTTTTACTTGAATATCTTCAACTTGAGTTAAAGCATTTTTTCTTGTTTTTGAATTTGAAAAAAGTAGGTTATTAATCTGTTTTATCTCTTTTTTTAGTTTTAGCCTTTTTTCCTCTAGTTCCTTTTGCTGACTCGAAATTTTTTGAGCAAAAATATGGTTAATACCAAAAAATATAATTAGGAGTATAAAAATATGCCCCTTCATTTAAAATTTAATTTTAGAATATCCATTTGGAATTTCAAATGGAAAATTTAAGTTTTCAATAAAATCAATTCTATTAAATTCTAATTCTAAAGTCTGTGATTGATTTCCATCAAAAAATGTAATCTCGATGAAACTAGGTAAAGATTTCCCTTCAATTTTAATATGCCTTAAATACTTTATGGTAATATTATAATTTGTTCCAGGAACAAAGAATCTTTGTTCTTTTAACAGAAAACTTACTGGATCAAAAAAGAGTGTAGGTTTAATTCCCGGTCTTTTACCTTGTGGAATTAAGATATAATATTGAGGATTAGAAATTTGTTTCCATCTGCCTTGATCTGGATTTAAAAATGGCTTCCCTAAAAATATGTTTTCTAGGTCACTATACACAAAATTAGTGTTGAATGGTGTGTTAATTAAATCGTAATTTCCTTCAAAATACGTTTTTTGAAATTTTTCATAAAAAGAAACTTTGTTAGGTGTAACTAAAAGTTTTGCTATAGGAATTATCATAGTCGCACTAAGCCAAAGTTTCTTTTTACTCTCCATTCTGAATTGAACAATGATCTGTTGTTTTCTCTTTCCATTGTTATAGGTAGCTTTAATTCTTGATCTTACATTATTAACTTTTGGATAATTGCTTCTAATCTTTGAAGCTAAAGCTTCAATATTAACATTTTTAATAGGAGAGTTTGTTGGTAAAATTGCTATTGATTTACATGCCTGAAAAACAATAAGTAATAAAAATAGATAAACGGTGTTTTTTATTAAATTTTTCATTATTTAAGCTTTGAATAATCACCTATGCTAACAAATTTATGGTTTCCTTCATAATGTACATAATTACCAATCATTGCCTTATTCAAAATAAGATCTTTTAAATAGCTATTATTTTGTATTAAACAATTTTTTAAAGAACAATTGTCAACTTCTGTTCCCTCTCCTATTGATGTACCTGGTCCAATTGTACTATTTTTTATAACTACATTTTTCCCTATAAAACAAGGAGAAATAATTTTTGAATTTATCAGTTCTGAAGAAGGGTCTCTAAGATTTAAGCCTTCATTTAGTTTGATTTCAAGTAGCTCTTTATTTGTATCCACAGTTGCTTCAGGATTTCCACAATCCATCCATTTATTGACGTTGTTTGTTTCAAAAACAATTCCTGATTTAATCATTTCGAGTATGCCTTGATTAATTTGATATTCCTCTCCTTTTTTTAAATTTTTGTTAACGTACTTTTTTAAAGATTCCTTTAATATTTGAATCTCTTTAAAATAGTATATTCCTGTTACAGCTAGATCAGAAACAAATGTTTTTGGCTTTTCAATTAAATTAATTATTTGCCTTTTATCATTCAATTCAACAACTCCAAAAGCTTCTGGGTTATCAACTTTTTTAACCCAAATTGTTGCGTCTGAATCTAAATCTAAGTCTTCTTTTGCACGAATTAAAGTATCTGCGTAGGCAACTATAGTTGGTCCCATTAATATTTCAGATGCACATATAATAGCATGACCCGTACCTAAGGGTTCTTTTTGTCTAAAAATGTGTGGTGTTGAATTAAATTTTTTTGCTAGTCTTATTAAATCTTCTTCTATTTCTTTTCCAAAATAAACTGGATCTCCTAATATAAAACCAATATCAGTGATTGGAATTTTAACTATTTTATTAATCTCATAAATCAATTGATGTACTATGGGTTGGCCTGCTACACTAATTAAGGGTTTTGGGACACTAAGTGTATGTGGCCTGAGGCGAGAACCTCTTCCTGCCATAGGAATTATAATTTTCATTGTCTATTTTTTACCAGTACTACCAAATCCTCCATCTCCTCGAATGGTATTAGGAAGTTCTTGAGTAATTTTCCATTTTATTTGTTCATATTTTGCAATAACTAATTGAGCAATTCTTTCTCCTGGTTTTACAATAAAATTATGATTAGATAAATTAACTAATATTACTCCTATTTCTCCTCTGTAATCTGAATCTATCGTTCCAGGCGCATTAAGAATTGATATCCCATGTTTAGCAGCGAGACCACTTCTTGGTCTTACTTGAGCTTCATAACCATCAGGTAAAGCTATTTTAAGTCCAGTCCTAATTATTTTACGTTCTAATGGTTTTAATTCTAGGGCTTCATCTAATACTGCTTTCAAATCAACTCCTGCTGAAGCTAAGGTCTGATACTCTGGCAATTCATAGGGACTTTCATTGATTACAGAAACTTCAATCATAAGTTATATATTAGGAATGTAAATTTACAAAAAGCCATTCCCTAAAAATAATATTATCAATTTCTATCTTCTTTAATATTCAGTTTTTTAGTCTTCTGAGCAATTAAAGTATCTAACATTCTCCCAATTTCTCTTGAAAAAATTATTTTTATCTTTAATGAATTCTTCAAAAGTACTGTTCTCAGCGGCCATCGAAAGCCACATTATTGGATATTCTTCTGGTCGAGATGTAACTTCAGATGCTTCATAAGGATGTCGATATTTGTATCTTGCATGTCCTGCTTCATGATAAAAAGTATATAGCCTTTGAACAATTGAAAAGTCTTCCCAAAAAGACTCAATAATCTCAAAACTTACTGTCTCATCATTACATATGTCGTAAGCTCTTCCTGCATGATCAGCAGTTACACCTGATGCAAAGTCAGGTTCTGATCCAAAAAAAAGATTTATTGTCCTTCCAAATCCAGGATCTGATTTTCCTGAACGAATAGCATCTTTAACAAAAAGATCCCAATAATCATCTAATGTGCTATTTTCGTTAATCCCAGCATAAAAAGGGTCGACTTCTTCTTCAACAATTTCTTCTACAACATTAGTTTCTATTTGTTCTTGTTCTTCATTATCACATGACTGTAAAAAAATGAATAAAGCTGACAAGCTCAAATAATAAAATTTCATTTTCATTTTCATTTTTTATAGGTATCGCAATATACCTCTTTTTGGTTTTTTAATTTTTCAAATTATATATTTTAAATGCATAATAAAGTTTAATAAAACTAAATTGACTGTATTAACAATCTTATTACCTAATTTATTTTTTAATAAATTTAAAAGTGTAAACAATCAATAAGAATAATTTATTGTTTTGAAAAATACTTTTGTTAAAAAAGCTCAAGATATACTGAATGAAAATTTTCAGGAAGGAGGCTACACAATACCCAGTAAAAAATTGTATCCTTTCCAATGGAAATGGGATTCAGGTTTTATTGCTTTAGGTTATGCACATTTCGATATGTCAAAAGCAAAAAAAGAAATTGAAACTTTATTAGACGCACAATGGTCTAATGGCTTTATTCCGCATATAGTTTTTCATATTACTAGTAACACTTATTTTCCAGGTCCAAAATTTCATTTATCTAGCCTTCACCCTGATGCTCCTAAAAAACTAAGCTCTACAGGTATGACCCAGCCTCCTGTTCTTGGTTTCGTTTTGGAGAGACTTTATGATATTTCAAAAGACAAGGAAAATATCCTACAATTTATTAAACTACAGATTGATAAAATTTACGCCAATCATATATACTTCTATTCACAAAGAGATATTAATGATGAAGGTCTTGTTTATATATATCATAATTGGGAATCTGGAACAGATAATTCTCCTCTTTGGGATGATATTTGGAAGACCATGAATCCTCCAAAATATAAATTTGAAAGAAAAGACACAACCCATGTTGATCCATCACAACGTCCAACTAATAGAGAATATGATCATTATCTGAACATAATAGAAATAGCAAAAACACATAATTATAATGATGAAAAAATTGCTTTACATTCACCTTTTCTAGTTATTGATCCACTATTTAATTCTATTTTAATTAGATCAAATGAAGCATTAATACGTTTATATAAAATTTTAGGTGGTAATAAAGAAAAAATAAATTACTTGAAAAAACAGAATTTCAAAAGTATTGATGCCTTAAATAAAAAATTATTTAGAAACGATTTAGGTGCTTATGTTCATTACGACTTAAGAAATGAAAAACATATTCTTTCTCTATCTTCATCATCTTTTAGTCCATTATTTTGTGGTGCTCCTAACAAAAAAAGAGGTATAAAGCTCTTAAATACTTTTATGAATAAGTTTGGAGATCCTAAATATTATCTTTGTGCTTCTTTTAACCCCAAGGATAAAAAATTCAATCCGAAAAAGTATTGGCGTGGCCCCGTTTGGATTAATTTAAACTGGATATTATATAATGGCCTAAAAAGATATGGCTTTAATGAAATAGCTCAAAGAATTAAAGATGATTCAATTTTTCTAATTGAAAAAAATGGATTTTATGAATATTTTGATCCTAGAAAAAAAATTTCAAATATTGAAAATATCGGTTATGGAGGGTCAAATTTTTCATGGAGTGCAGCTTTATATTTAGATTTTTTAAATGATTGATATAATATAACTTATATATGAATGTGTCTAAATTTATCTTGGAATGAATTGGATTGATTACACTATTATTTTAATCTATCTCTTGGGGTTTTTAGCAGTTGGGTACTTCTTTAAAAACAATAAAACTCCTAGAGATTATTTTCTTGGTGGAAGAAATATAGGTTGGTTGCCTTTAAGCCTATCAACTATGGCTACACAGTTATCTGCAATTAGCTTTATATCTGCTCCAGCATTTGTTGGCTTAAAAAATGGAGGAGGAATGCAGTGGTTAACTTATGAATTTGGTGTCCCTTTAGCTATGGCATTTTTAATGATTGCGCTAATACCAAGTTTATATAAATCAGGTGTTGTTAGCGTATATGAATTTCTTGAAAATAGATTTGATTCTTCTTCTCGATTATTAATCAGTATTGTTTTTCAGATAAGCCGTTCAGTTGCTACAGGTGTTATGGTTTATACAATGGCCCTAATCCTTCAGGCTACTTTAAATATTGCTTTTTGGATTTCAATTTTAATTATAGGTGTTATTACCCTTATATATTCTTTTCAAGGAGGCATGAAAGCTGTAATTTGGGGTGATGTAATTCAAATGATAATTCTTTTTTTAGGAATAGTTCTTTGTCTTATTTATGGTTTAAGTGAATTAGGAGGAGTGGAAACTTTTTTAACTAAAGTTGATAAAAATAGAATCACTGCTATAGATTTTAGTAAATGGGGAATTAACAATTCTAACGGAAAGGATGCTTTTGGCTTCTGGCCTATGGTCATAGGTGGCTTTTTTTTGTATGCTTCATATTATGGAACTGATCAAACTCAAACCCAGCGTTTGCTTTCTTCAAAAAATTTAGATACGATCAAAAAATTGATTTTTTCTAATGCTTTTTTTCGTTTCCCAGTTACTTTAACTTATTGCTTCATGGGTCTTGTTTTAGGTACTTTATTTATTAATGATATTTCATTTCAAGAAAATCTAAATTTAGTTTATCAAAATAATATCGATTCATTAGGGGGTAAAAAGGCTGATTTAATGGTTCCTGTTTTTATTATGAATTATTTACCTAATGGTATAATTGGGATTTTAATTGTAGCAATATTATCTGCAGCTATGTCAACTTTAAGTTCTACTGTTAATTCACTTTCTGCAGTAAGTATGGAAGATTTTGTGAAACGATTTAATCCTAAAATTTCTGATAGAAGCTATGTTATTACATCTCGATATCTTTCATTATTCTGGGGTTTGGTTTGTTTACTGTTAGCTTTTTTTACTGGAAACATTGAAGGTACAGTAATAGAAGTAATTAATAAGGTTGGTTCGGTTTTTTATGGTCCTATCTTAGGTGCTTTTGTTTTAGCGATTCTTACCAAAAAAACCAATGCTCTTGGGGCTAACGCGGGTATTTTATTTGGTGTATTTTTCAACATTTATTTATGGTTATTTGTCCCCAATATTTTTTGGTTTTGGTGGAATGCAATTGGATGTATGATTACAATTATTTTTGGAATATTATTTAGCTTTTTATTTAAAAGTAAATTAAATATAAAATCAAATTTTACATATAATGCTGGATGGAAAGAAATAATGGTATTGATCACTTACTTTTTATTTATTGTCATAATAAGCATTCTGCTTCCAAAATTATTTTAAGTTAAATGCGAATTCTAATAATTCCAGACTCATTTAAAGAAAACTTAAGCTCTACTGAAGTAGCAAAAGCAATTAAAAAAGGAATTGTTAATGTTCTTCCTGAAGCTAATATTAAAGAAATTCCTTTTTCAGATGGTGGTGAAGGAGCACTAACTGTTTTACAAAAATATTCAGCAGGAAGAATTGTCAAATGTAAAACAGTAAATGCACTTGGGGAGAGCATACAAGCAAATTATTTTTTATTCAAAGAGAAAAAAACTGCATGGATAGAACTCTCACAGGCATCTGGATTAGACCTAATCCCAAAAGAAAAACGCGATCCCTTAATTGCATCTACTTATGGAACTGGTATATTAATTAAAAATGCTTTAGAAAGAGGGTGCAATGAAATAATTTTGGGTATTGGTGGTAGTGCTACAACTGATGGAGGGGCTGGTATTTTTGAAGCTCTTGGTGGCTTATTAATTGATAAAAATGGAAATCATTTGGAAAAAGGAGGTGTTTCATTAAAAAAATTGTACAAAATTATTCCTCCTAAAATTTCAAGAAAAATTACTTGGAAAGTAGCATGTGATGTTACAAATCCAATTTTAGGTAAAAATGGGGCAGTAAATGTATATAGCCCACAAAAAGGAGCCTCAGAAAAAGATATTGTTATACTAAATGAAAGCCTTACTAATTTTGTCAAAATCATTGAAAAGAACTTTAAAAGAAAAATCTCAAATCTAGTTGGAGGTGGAGCTGCAGGTGGAACTGCGGCTGGTCTAAATGGTTTTTTTGGAGCTACTTTAGACTCAGGTTTCTTTATACTGAGCGATTTAATCGGTTTAGAAAAAGAGATAAAAGATTTTGACTTAATTTTTACAGCTGAGGGAAAAATTGATCATCAATCCATAGAGGGTAAACTTACAGGTAACATAGCAAAAATTGGAAAAAAATATTCTATCCCTGTTATTGGACTAACTGGAAGATTAGTTGGTGATTACGATGAATTGTATAAAAGTGGATTTTCTGGTGTTTTTTCAATACAAAAAGGTCCAATGGATCTTTCTGAATCTCTATCATACAGTTCTGAACTTTTAACAGATATTACAAGTAGGGTTCTTACTTTTTATAAAGGTTTCGCGAATTAAGTATTTAATGCTTCTGCTCCTCCAACAATTTCAAGTATTTCGTTTGTAATTGCTGCTTGGCGTGCTTTATTGTATGTTAATTTTAATTGGTCTCTTAATTCGGTGGCATTATCCGTGGCTTTGTGCATAGCTGTCATACGCGCTCCGTGTTCACTGGCAAAAGAATCTCGTAATGCTTTAAAAAGTTGCATTTTCAATGACTTTGGTAAAAGTTCGTTAATAATCTCACTTTTATTTGGTTCGAATATATAATCGGTATTTGTTTTCGTTTCTTCTTTACCTTTTGAAACGATTGGAAGATAAGATTCTACTTCAACTATTTGAGTTGCTGCATTTTTAAAACGATTGTAAACTAATATTACCTTATCATACTCCTTCTCTTCATATTTATTCATTAATTCTTGAGCTATTGAACCAACATTATTGTATGTTAGTTCATCAAAAATGGAATCGTAAGATGATTTAACTTTTCCTGTTTTTGAAAGAATTTCTGAACCCTTTTTACCAATAGTAACTAAAGAAACCTTTTGACTTGAATATGTTTCTTTTATTAAGTGGCTGGTCTTTTTAATGATATTAGAATTAAAAGCACCACATAAACCTCGATTAGATGATATAGAGACAATTAATATGTTATTCTCTTTACGAATCATTGTGTATGGGTTTGATAGGTCACCATCAAGAGAACCACTTAAATTCTGAATAAGTTTAGTTAAAGTTGAAGAATATGGTCGCATTGCTGTTATTGCATCCTGAGCTTTTTTTAGTTTAGCTGCAGAAACCATTTTCATCGCACTTGTGATTTGCATTGTTGATGAAACAGATGCAATTCTATTTCTTATTTCTTTAAGGTTAGCCATATTTTATTCAAATTGAGACGATGTTTCTTTTGCAACTGAATTTAAAGTGTCCAAAACCTCGTCCGTAAGTTTTCCTGCTTTTAAATCCTTTAAAATTTTATTATGATTTTTTCGTAGTGTGTCTAAATAATTTTTTTCAAACTCTTTAACACTTTCTACAGGAACTGATTTTAATAAGTTTTTTGAACCTGCATAAATAATTGCAACTTGCTCTTCTACTGTAAAAGGGTCGTTTTGTGCCTGTTTCAAAATTTCGACATTTCTTTTTCCTTTTTCGATAACATTCAATGTTGCTGCATCAAGATCTGAGCCAAATTTTGCAAAAGCTTCTAATTCACGAAACTGAGCTTGATCTAGTTTTAATGTTCCAGAAACTTTTTTCATTGATTTTATTTGAGCAGATCCTCCAACACGAGATACAGAAATTCCAACGTTAATAGCTGGACGAACCCCTGAATTAAATAAATCTGATTCCAAAAATATTTGCCCATCAGTAATTGAGATTACATTTGTAGGAATATATGCTGATACATCACCCGCTTGAGTCTCAATTATTGGAAGGGCTGTTAATGAACCTCCTCCTTTTACTTTACTTTTTAGAGGCTCAGGAAGATCATTCATCTCTTTGGCTATATTATCATCAGAAATTACTTTTGCAGCTCGCTCTAATAATCGAGAATGAAGATAAAAAACATCTCCAGGATATGCCTCTCGACCTGGTGGCCGTCTAAGCAATAGTGATACCTCTCTGTATGCTACAGCTTGTTTAGATAAATCATCATAAATAATCAACGCTGGTCTCCCAGTGTCTCTAAAGTACTCTCCAATAGCTGCTCCAGCTAATGGAGCATATACTTGCATTGGAGCAGGATCAGAAGCATTTGCAGCAACAATAGTTGTATAAGCCATAGCACCTCTGTCCTCTAATGTTTTTGTAATAGCAGCAACTGTGGAAGCTTTTTGACCAATAGCAACATAAACACAATAAACTGGTTCACCTGCATCATAAAATTCTTTTTGATTAAGTATTGTATCTATACATACAGTAGTTTTTCCAGTTTGTCGATCACCGATTACTAGTTCCCTTTGCCCACGTCCAACAGGGATCATTGCATCAATTGATTTAATTCCTGTTTGAAGAGGTTCGTTTACCGGCTGACGAAATACAACACCAGGAGCTTTTCTTTCTAATGGCATTTCAAATAATTCTCCGCTTACAGGTCCTTTCCCGTCAATAGGTTGACCAAGGGTGTTGAGAACACGTCCTGATACTCCCTCTCCTACGTTTATAGAAGCAATTTTTTGTGTTCTTTTGACAGTGTCGCCTTCTTTAACTCCCTTTGAAGAGCCGAACAATACAACCCCAACATGATCCTCCTCTAGATTCAGTACCATTCCTTCTAGACCTTCATTAAAAGAAACTAATTCACCATACTGAGCATTTGATAATCCATATACTCTCGCTATTCCATCTCCTACTTCTAAGACAGTTCCTACTTCATTCATTGAAGAAACATTAAGATGACCTTCTAGTTGTTTTTTTAAAATTGCTGATACTTCAGCTGGGTTTATATCTGCCATGATCAATAATCTTTAAACCGTGTTTGTTTTTAGTAATTTTGTTTTTAAAACTCTTAATTTATTTAGTATGCTAGCATCATATTGAATGTCATTTATTTTCAAAATAAATCCCCCTATTATAGTAGGATCAATTTGATTTTCAATAAAAATATTTTTATTTGAAAATTTTTTCGATTTTTCAAGAATTAGATTTTCAATTTTAGAAGTTAAAGGTACAGCAGAAGTAACAAAGACTTTTACTTCCCCTTGGGATTCAGCAAAAAGCTTTAAATAATTTTTTGCAATTTCGAATAGTAATTGTAATCTATTATTTGTAGATAAAAGATTTAGCAATTTTTTACTTGTCTTTGATGCATTTGGTAATAGAGTATTTAGGATTTTTTGCTTTTTTTCAACAGCGCTAAGTGGGTTTTTTAAAACATCATTTAACATATTATTATCAGTAAAAATTTTTACCAAATTATTCATGTCTTTTGCTACATCCTTAACCGAACCATTTTTTTCAGCATATGATAATGTTGCCTTTGCATAACGCAATGATGCTCTTGAACCCTTCATCTATTTTAAATCTGTATCCTTCAACAATTGATCTACTAACTGAATTTGTTTTTCTTTACTTTCTAACTCTTTTTGGATAACTTTTTCAGCAATATTAATAGCTATACTTCCTACTTGTCGCTTTAATTCTATAACTGCTGTACGTTTTTCATTTTCAATTTCTTCTTGAGCTTGTGATAGAATTTTTTGCGCTTCCTTCTGAGCTTCTTCCTTTGCGCTACTTATTAATTCTGATTTTGTTTTTCGCGCTTCTTTAAGCAATGCTTCTTTTTCAGCTTTAGCTTCTTTTATAATTTGCTGATTACTTGATTGCAGTTTTTCCATTTCTGCTCTAGCTTCCTCAGCAGAGGATAAGGCATCTTTAATTGAAGTTTCACGCTCATTTACCGCGTCTAGGATTGGTTTCCACGCAAACTTTTTTAGTAGAAATAATAAGCCTATAAAAATAGCAGATTGCCAAAAGAATAGCCCTAATGAAAATTCACTAATTAATTTCTCCATTATTGAGTGTTTTTATCTCCTTGTTTTATACAGCAAATATAGCAGCAAAACCAAAGCCTTCAACTAAAGCAGCTGCAATAAGCATAGCAGTTTGTATCTTTCCATATGCGTCTGGTTGACGACCTATGGCTTCCATTGCAGAACCTCCGATTCTACCAATTCCAATTCCAACTCCTATTACTGCTAATCCAGCTCCAACTATTACAGGTATTTCCATTTTTCAAAATTTAAATTAAACATTCTATTTATTACTTATTTATATTATTTTAATGACTCTCATGTTCTTCAGATGCAAACCCAAAATAAAGGGCAGACAACATTGTAAAGATATATGCTTGAAGAAAAGCTACTAACAATTCAATTATTGCTATTGCAAAGGCCAAACCAAACGATAATGGGCTTCCAATCCAACTTTTAAAAACAAACATTAAACCAATTATACTCATAATTACGATATGCCCTGCTTGCATATTAGCATAGAGGCGGATCAAAAGTGAAAAGGGTTTTATTATTAGACCCAATAACTCAATTGGGATTAAAACAATATATAACAATATTTTTGATGACCACTTCATTGAAGATCCTAATGGATCAAAAATATGGAGCCAGTAATCTCTAGTCCCAGTAAAATTTGTAATTAAGAAGGTAAGTAATGCCAAACCAAAAGTTACTGCTATATTCCCTGTTACATTCACGCCTAAAGGTGTTAATCCAAGAAGATTTAAAAACCAAATAAAGAAAAATACTGTTAGTAAAAAGCTCATATATGAGGAGTATTTTTTTTCACCAATGTTTGGTTTAGCAATATCGTCTCTCAGATAGATAATTATTGGCTCGAAGAATCTTCCTATTCCAATGGGTAGTCCTCCTGTTTTTCTATATGATTCTGCAAGATTCTTAAAAATGTAAAACATTAGAAATGAAATTAAAAGCATACTTACTACTCCTTTTGTAACAGATAAATCAAGTGGCGCATAATTTGTTATGTGGTTCTCTTTATCATAAGAAATGGTGCCTACAGAATCTGTTTTATATATTTTCCCATGTTCTAGTTTGTAATAATCAGATCCCAATTTTGTAACTGCTTCTCCGTGTTTTAATCTAGATGACGAAAAGACTTTAATTCCATTGTCCCAAATAATTACTGGTAGAGGTATTCCAATATAAACATGCTCACCAGAATTATTAGTGTACGAAAAAAGGCTGAAGTCATAAGAATCCTTCAGGTGATGGTTTATGTATTCTTTAATTTCAACTTTAATATCTTTTGATACTTCTTTGTCTTTTGCTTGAGTAGATAATGAACAAAAAAGCGCAATCACAACTAAGGAAAAAAGGTAATTAGTTTTAGATAAAATTTTACGCATAAAGCGGCTTTTTCGTGTTGTGATTTTTCGTTGCAAATGTAAAGCTTAAAAGAAAATAATAAAACATTTAATTACATTTTTTGAATTTATTAAGGCTTAAGAAAATCTCCTTGATAAGAGATATATTTCTGAACAAAGACACAACAGATAAGGAATAAAAAACATGAGAAATTCTTCCTTGGTAACTATTTTATCTGATCTGAATTTTGGATCAAAATAAAGGAAGTAAACAAAGAGTTTAATTACGACAGTAAGTAAATATATACTTGTTAAATTATATTTTTTTTTATGTATTCCAAGACCTAATAAAATAAGTGAAACTATAGCAATTAAAATATTTGCTATATAGCTTTTTATTAAAAAATCTTTTTGACTAGAAATAAACTCTAAATGAACCATATATACAAAACACATTGACACAAATAGAATAAATGCAACAAATAAATTTTTCTTCATCTAAACTACCAAAAGCGCTTACTTTGTTTGTATGTAGTCCATAGAATTACAACAATAGAAATGGCTGTTAAAATTAGTTTAAAATTAATTTTAAGATTTGAAAGTGATGCGTCAAGATATTCACCTAAACGCACACAAACGAATATGATTATACCAATTTGTAAAGCTAAACTAGAGAATATTAGCCACTGATTCGTCGGCCTGTTTCTCTTTTTCATCGACATTTTTTAATTTTTTTACTCCATCTTCGGCAGAATGCATTGAACATGAAGCATTAAATATAGCTCCTGATTCAACTATTAGCTTTTGGATACGGACTTTTCCCTTTAAATTTGATCCCATTTTTAAACTTAAAGTTCCTGATAATGTTAATTCTCCATCAAAAACTCCTTCAATATCAGCATTAGCACAGAGTATCTTGCCTTTTACTTGAGCATCCTTTCCTACAATTACTTTGCCTGTTGTAATAAGTTCTCCATCTACTTTACCATCAATACGGATGTCCGATTTTGCATTTATATTCCCTCTTAAAGTAGTGTTTTTGTCTATTTTACTGTACTGACCGTTATTCTCTGATCCTTTCATTTTTTTATATTTTCCCAGGTTTTGTTTTTAATGTAGTCTCTATATTTGGAAGCCAAAGTTACAAAATTCTCTTTTTTAAATATGTCCCTTTTAGCAAACTGACCCTTTGATTTTAAATTTTGAATGATATTTGGATCTCTTATCCCATGTATAACTACAAAATCAAATTTATCGTTATAAGTATCAAAACTTACAGTCCAGTCTGAATTAATCGAGAAAATTTCTTTTTTTAAAGCTTCATAAAAAGCATTACTTTCTTCTAATTCAGAATGTTTAAATGGAAAAATCCATTTATAATTTTTATAAATAATTCCTTTCTCTTCTAAATCATTGAAAGATTCTATTTTTTTAATTAATTCTTTAGCTTCTGATCCCTCTTCAAAAGCACTATAAGTTTTTGAAAGTATTTCCAATTCTTTTTTCAAGGTACTTGTTCCATATAAACGTCCAATAGTGAATGCTTTCAATAAACTAATTTTGGGTTCTAATTCACTCCCGCTAGCAAATACAGACAATCGATCTAATTCTTTTAATGTTTCTTTAAATTTTTGATTTTTGAAAAGATCAAGAGCTTTTTTGTATAGTGATTCAGATGTCACTATACCATCAAAATTGTTGTTTTCGGGATCTTTTAAAATTTGTGCAAAAAGTGTCTTAGGATATAAATCGATTAACTCTGTTTTAAATTTATTTGCTTCAATCGATGATTTTTTTTCATTAATTCTAAATAGGTGATATAACGCTTGAACTTTTAATTCATCTACTGGATTTAATTCTAGTAATTTTTCTAAACGTTTTTGTGCTAAAGGATAATCATTAAATTTTTCTTTATAAATCATGCCTAATTGTAAATAAGCAGTTTGATTAATTAATAAAATGCTGTCCTTTTCTTTTTTAGTTTTAGGTAGAGTTGACAGATAGCTATTAGGTGTTTCATTAATAATTCTAATTTTTGACTGTCTTTCATTTAATGGATCATTATATAAATTGTAATTCAATAATAAATTTACATTTCTCCAATTATCAACATTTGGTCTATTTCCCCAACGCGACAAATAATTTTGTTTTCCTTTTGAAATTTGATTTGGATTATAAAAGTAGAAAGAGGTTTTAGATCTATTTAAATTTTGAGATTTTTTGCGTTCAATTTCTTTGTTAAATTTTAATGAGTCTTTTTTTTGTTTTTGTTTTAAATAGGTTTCAAAATATATTAACTGTTCTTTTTCTGTTAAGGAGAATAAATATATTAAACTGTCAGTTGTATTAACAGAATTTTCATAAGAAATTACTTCTTCTAAGTTGTCTCTTTTTCTTTTTATTTTTTTGAACTCTACAGAGCTTTTGTCAATAATTGGTAATAGATTGTCATAATAATTCCCTGACATTAAATAATCACCCTTTTTGAAATAATAATTTGCTAAGTCTTTGTAATTCTGAACTTCAGTATAATTGTCTAAGTATTTAGATGATAAAGAAGTTTTAAAAAACTCAAGAGCTACACTATCTTTTTCATATTGAAAATTTAAATTCGCCAAAGCTCTGTTTAAAAAATGTTCATACGGTTCATTTTCATAATTTTTTAACGTTTTTTTCAGTGACGCTGATTTTTTTTCGAATGATTCATTATCATTCAAAAGATTTTTTTTGATTATGCTTTGAATTAAAAATTTTCTAGGTGCCTTCCTTTTTAAATCTATAATTTCATTAAATGACCATATTGCAGAATCTTTTTCCCCTAAAGATTCGTATATCTGGCCCAAAAGAAATAAATAACGTGCTTTATTGCTTTTTTTAGGTTCACTTAGAGCTGCTCTTCTTATGTAAAATGATGCAGAATCTAACTGTTTTATATTTAGAAATGCATCTGCAAGTGTAGCATTTGCTAAGGAGAAAAATTTGTTATTATTCATTAAAGATCTTGCAAGTGGGCGAAGGTTCCCTATGGCTAATTCTATATTTTTTAATCTAATATTCGTTTTCTCTCGCCAAATTTTTCCTTCGATATAATTGAATCTGTTTACTCCACTTTTTAGAAGAAAATTAAAAGCTTCTAATGCTGGGAAAAAACGCCTGTCAAAATAACGTGCTTTGCCCAATAATAAATATGCATCATCTATCTGTCTATTATATTGAACTTGATCAATTCTAATTGAATGTTTTTGAATAGCTTTTACTGCTTTTTCTTCTGCTCTATCAAATCCAGGTACAATAGTTGAATTATCTATGTTTTCACCTCTTAAATTAATAGGTTCAACCTTTATTAAATCATAAAAATTATCTTCAAAAGCTTCCTCTAAAATTGTTTCTCCTATTGAAAAGGACTCTTTACCGTTAAATAAAATATTATATTTTGAAATTAAACTTCGGTACTCTCTATTCAAAAACCCCTTGTTAGTGGTGCTACATGAGAAAAAATGAAATGAAATCAATAATAAAAACCAAGATATACCCAGTCTGTTTGACATATAAATTTATTGTATTATTATAACTGTAAAAGATACTTTTTAGTATTAATAAACATATAATTAAAATTTCCTAATCTGGTAATAGACTTTAAATGTTAGTGAACATTTTCTAAATTTGTAAAAAAGTTATGCCAGAGTTTTACTCATTTTTTGTTAATTCTATTAAAAGAATTACTCTTGATTCTGTTGTTCTTACTTTAAAAATTAAACCTGAACTAAAACAGTTTTATAAATTTTCTGCAGGACAATATGTAACTCTAGAATTACAAATTGACGGTGTGATTGTAAGAAGATCCTATTCTATTTGTTCAGAACCCGATGTTGAATCATTTGATGTAGGAATAAAAAAAGTTCAAAATGGTATTTTCTCAACTTATGTTAATGAAAAATTAAAAATAGGTGACTCTATAAAAGTAGGAAAGCCTGAGGGGCGATTTATTTGGGAACCTAATGACAAAGATAAAATTATGGCAATAGCTGCGGGTAGTGGTATAACACCGATTATGTCTATAATAAAGTCAGTAATTAAACGCACCGAAAAATCATCTTTGACTTTAATTTATTGTAATAAATCTCCTGAAAAAACAATGTTTTACAAGGAACTTCAATTACTTACAAAACATTTTCCTAATCGTTTAAATATTCATTGGACATTCACTGAAACTAATGAGAAAGACGCAAATTTTGGAAGAGTAGATGAAAATTATATCAATTTTGTCCTCAATAAAAACAAAGCAAAACCCAATAAATATTTCTTATGTGGTCCTGAAAAAATGATTGATCTATCCAAAAAATTTTTGATAAAGAGAGGGATATCAGAAAATCAAATTTTATTTGAATTATTTAAAGAAAGTTCAAATAAAAAAGAAATAAGTGACGCTATAAATACCGGTTTTTTAAATATAAAGTATGACGATGTTTTTTATAAATTACACTTAAGCGCTGAAAAAACAATTTTAGATATTGCTTTACAAGCGAAAATAAATGTTCCATATTCTTGTCAAGGAGGTGTCTGCTGTAGTTGCATTGCAAAAATAACTGAAGGAGAGGCAAAGATGAAATCCAACCAAGTTTTAACTGATGACGAGATTAAAGAGGGTTTAATCCTAACATGCCAGGCAGTTTCAATTTCAGAGAAAATTACTATTGACTATGATGATGTCTAAAAAATCTTTGATACTATTCCAAATATAGAAAGTGAATAAAATAAAAATTCTCTGTTAATTTGCTTTTCAAATCTTTCGAAGATAATTCCTAACAGATATGCTGACGGGATAAAACTTAACAACCATAAACTTGAGTCTTGATATAGATTAAAAACCCTAAAAACAATGCTTATAAGAAGCCAAAAAAGCATAAAAATCTTAACATTATAATTAGCATTTGAACTTTTACCCCTATCATTAAATTTTACTATAGAAAAAACCATTAATACAATAACTATAAATATCCAAAAAAGTTCTGAAAACACTTTTTTATTTTCAAAAGTAAAATTACTATTTAATATTTCTGGTCTTGAGTAAAACACTTGTCCTGTATAATAGTAAGTGAGTGTTATGAGTGTAGATAATGAGGAAAAACAGCCTAAAAAAAGGGATATGAGTGCTTTCTGCTTATCAATAATTTGAGGTATTAAGAATATTATCGAAATGAAAAAAAAAGAAAGATAAATATTAATAAAGCTGATAATTGTAAAAATCATCCCTAAATTAAAAAGATCCTTTGCTTTATATCCCTTTTTAAATTCTTTTGAAAATATATTGCCTGCTAAAAGCAAAAAAAACCCTACAATTAATTTTTGCCCATTTAGATTACTTCCGTCTCCTTGATATAATAATAAAATACAAATGGGAAACGAGAGTAAATGAGATGCACCAAAATTTATTTTAAGTCTTTTAGATTCTGAAAAATAAATAATTATAATGAATAAAATGACGTTCAAAGTTAGAATTAAGCTGTGGTATAATATTTCACTATATAAAATTCCTGCTGCTCGCCAATAAAGATTAAATAAATTTACACTTAATGATAGAAAAAAAGAAACTACTACTGCTTGAATTGAAAACCTTTTAAATATATTTGTAAACATCTTTCAATGTAATATATCATTATTAATTATGAAAAATTTTTTTGAGGGTATTGCCTGGTTATTTGAAGAAATCCTTTTTTTACCCTATATTTTATTAAGAGAACTTGAGTCTACAAATTGGGCCTTTGCAAACACAGTAAATTGGATTTTTCTACTAGTTGGTTTTTCTGCTATGATATATTGGGTTCTACAATTAAACCTTTTTGATAAAAAGGGAGAGGAAAACAAAGATACTACTGCACACTCATTCTTATAAGTCAAATCCTATATCTTTTCGATAATATATACCATCAAAATGAATTTTTTGGAGAATTTCGTATGAACTTTCTATGGCCTTTCGATGGTCTGAACCAAAAGAAGTTACTGATAGAACTCTTCCTCCAGATGTTATTAATTGCCCTGAAATTAATCTTGTCCCTGCATGAAAAACAAGATTATCTTTTTCTATTCCTTTAATAACTTTTCCCTTTTCATAATTTTCTGGATATCCCTTTGATACAGCCATAATTGTTGCTGCAGATTGTGGGTTTATATCGAGTTCAATTTTATCTAAATCTCCTTCATTAAGAGCTTTAAAAATTATTCCTAAATCATTGTTGATTCTTGGAATTATAACCTCAGTTTCAGGGTCTCCCATTCTGACATTGTATTCAATTACTTTAGGCTCATCACCAACTTTAATTAGTCCTATAAAAATAAACCCTTTGTATGTAATATTATCTAATTTCATCCCTTCGATAGTTGGTTTAATAATTTTATCCAATATTTTATTTTCAAATTTGGAATCAACAAAAGGAACTGGAGAAACAGCTCCCATACCACCAGTATTTAAGCCGGTATCTCCTTCACCAATTCTTTTGTAATCTTTTGCCATTGGGAGTGTAATAAAGTTTTTGCCATCTGTTAAAACAAAACATGAAAGTTCAATCCCTTCTAGAAATTCTTCTATCACAACTTTTTTAGAAGCTTTTCCAAATTTGCCATCAATTAACATTTTTCTCAATTCTTCTTTAGCTTCAGAAAGGTCTTCAATAATCAAAACTCCCTTGCCAGCTGCAAGACCGTCTGCTTTCAAAACATAAGGTGGCTTACTATTTTCTAAAAACAATTCTGCTTCTAAAATATTTTCTGCAGTAAATTCTGCATATTTAGCAGTAGGTATTTGATGACGTTTCATAAAATCTTTTGCAAAAGCTTTACTTCCCTCTAGCATAGACCCATGTTTTTGAGGTCCTATAATACCAACTCCTGATAAATCTTTATCATTTAAGAAAAAATCATGAATCCCCATGACTAGTGGTTCTTCTGGGCCAACAATAACTAAATTGATTGAATGGTTAATTACTACCTTTTTAATTTCTTCAAAATCTAAGATTTTTAGGTTTATATTTTTTGCAAAATTTGCCGTTCCGCCATTTCCTGGAGCTACAAAAAGATTTTTACAAAGTTTACTTTGGCTTAATTTCCAACAAAAAGTGTGCTCTCTTCCTCCACTCCCTAAGACTAGTATATTCATCAATTAAATTTTTATAAAGATACTACCTAAACTTATTTATTTAGATTATCATTTATAATCTTTAAAAGAAATAATTTCCTTTTGCATTCTGTTCACAAAAGGTGTATGTCTTTTTGTGTTTTTTATTTTTTTAAGATCAAAATTTTTTAGGTCTCTAGAATTTAATATTAGAAAAAAATTGTTCATACCATCTAAGCGACTCCTTTGATTAATATGTTTCAATCCGTCAGATAAGAATAAAACCGGTGTTCCAAAAGCTACGGCAGGTAATGCAGAGTGAATTCGAGAAGTAATAACTAACTTAGCGTTAGCAATATATTTAAGATGCTGTTCAGCTAATTCTATCTTTTTCTCTTTTGAGTATTTAGAAGAATCTATTATTTGTGAAATATTATAAATTTCCTCCTTCTCATCTTTTAAAAAATTATTTAATCTTTTTATTGCTCTAAAATATTTTTTTTTATTTATGGGCCTTTTAAGATTGAAGATTAGCTTTTGAAACAAATTCCCGAACACTATTTCATTTTTCGGTAAAAGTCTTTCCATTGGACTAATCAAATAAATTCCACTTCTCTGATTACTTTTAATGTTAAATTTTTTTCTATTAAGTGTTAATGTCAAACAACCTGAAAAATATGTATTAATTCCAAATTTTGACAATAATTTTTGAGTGTAATAATCCCTACAACCAATAGGTTGATGTTTTTTTAGATATTTTATTCCATTATCTGTCAGCATATTTTTTTTTGCAGTTGGATTTAAATGGAATGATAAAAAAAGTGGTGTGATCTTTTTTGAGGGTGGCCAGTTTTTTGATTCCTCCATGAACCATCCATTCATAATCAAGAAAACTTTAGGACCATTATAAATATGAAGTTGATCACGATCTAACTCATAAGTTTCCTTTTCATTAAGCTGATGTTTTGCAGCAATACTTTGAATAAAGTCCCCTAAGTTATTTGAATTTGGGTATGATAATACGGCAAAAGATTTACCCATAGATATACTGTTTTAAAACTCTTTTGAATTGTGCTTCCCTTCTATTTTTTGAAAATTTTTTAATTATTCGTTCTCTTGCTTTTAAGCCATGTTTTATTTTATCATCTTTTAAAAAATCAATAACCTTTTGAATATTACTAAATCCCTCGAATATTATTCCCGTATCTCCAATAGCATTAGGTATACCAAAAACTTTATTACCTAGGGGAATGCATTCACAAAGCATTGCTTCACAGAGTACATTAGGTAATCCTTCAATTTTAGAGCCTTGAAAATAATATTTATTAAGCCCATATAATGACTTAAGTTGTTGATCATTTTGTTTTCCTAAAATTTTAATATTTCTAGGAAAAGAATTTGTTTTCAATTGGTACTTCATGCCAGCCAATGTAAACTTGAAATCAGGAAGTTGCTCTGCTAAATATAAAAATAATGGAATCCCTTTACGTTCAAAAGTTCTTTTATCTGTTATATTCGCAACCGTCAAAATAGTTTTCTGTTTTTTAATTTCATTGTTTTTCCAAAAATTAAAATCATAAGCAGTTGGAACTTCAAAAATTGGAGTGTTTAAATCTGGAATAAAATTCCTAATGCCAGAGATTGTTTTTGAATCCTTCTTTGCAAAAGAACAACCTTCAGACAACGATTTATTTACAACCCATATTTCATTAGTTTTTTTAAAATTCCATACACCTAAATCTCGTCTTAAATTCTTATTTAAGAAAAGGCCATATTTTAAACTATCATTCGCAACTGCATCATATCCACCTACAATAGTTATAAAAGGTTTCTTAAAAATTCTAGAAATTGCTAGAGGAATTGTTGTGTGATAATCATTAAACCAACTAAATAATGCATTTGCTTTTGGTATTAAAGCAAGACATAAAAAAAACTCTCTGATACGATTTAAAAAAAAACGAAAAGGATCTTTATAAGCTGGGGAGTAAATAAGAAAAACCTTATAACCCATGTCCTCTAATAGATTAATATCATTGGTTACGAATGTGTTTTTTATATTGCAAATAAATATTACTTTTTTAGAGGACATTTTATCTCTTTATTGTAAATTCTTTCAAAATATTAGCAATTTTTCGATTATCAGAAAGTCTTGGAATTTTATTTTGTCCCCCTAATTTTCCAATTCTTTTCATATAATTATTAAATCCATTTTTTTTTACCTCACTTATAACTAGAGATCGCAATATTTTCCCTTCTATTAAATCATTATAATAAATGTTTTTATTTTGTAAAGCACGATTAATTTTTTCTGAAAAACCAATAATATCTATCGGAGGGTTGTCAAATTCAATAAACCATTCGTGATAAGGAAGTCCAATTTCAGGGCTAATTTCAGGTGCAACAGTAAATTCCTTAACTCTAATATTACTGTTCTCTTGATCAATGGCTTCCTTCAAAGATTGCTCAACTTCATTAACAATTACATGTTCACCGAAAGTTGATATAAAATGTTTTATTCTACCAGTCACAATTATTTTATACGGATCAATAGATGTGAATTTTATCGTGTCTCCAATATTATATCGCCATAAACCAGAATTTGATGAAATTAGCATGACATAATTAATTCCCTTATTAACCTCAGTTAGGCTATGGATTGTTTGTTTTTTGTCAAAAAACGTATCGGCAACTATAAATTCATAGTAAATTCCATGATCCAATAAAAGTAATAAACCATTATCTTTTTGTTTATTTTGATAGGCGAAAAAGCCTTCTGATGCAGGATAAAATTCAATGGTGTCTGGGATATGGCCAATTAAGTTTTTAAATATATTTCTGTATGGTTCAAAATTTACTCCTCCGTAAATAAATAATGAAAAATTTGGAAAAAGATTCCCTATATTCTTATTTGTTTTCCTTGTTAGTCTTTCAAAATACATCTGAACCCAAGATGGAATACCTCCAATAATAGTCATATTCTCTTTATAAGTCTCTTCAACTATGGCATCTATTTTTGTTTCCCAATCTTCAATGCAATTGGTTTTCCAGCTTGGCATTCTATTTTTTTGAAGATAATTAGGAATATAATGTGCTACAATTCCAGAAAGGCGTCCTAAAGCTACTCCCTTTTTGTCTTTCAAAACAGGACTCCCTTGGATAAAAATGTGTTTCCCATTTACAGAATTGGTTTTACCTGTTTCATAAATATAGTTCAATATAGCCTCTCTAGCAGCTCTAATATGCTGAGGCATTGAACATTTTGTGATTGGTATGTATTTAACCCCTGAGGTTGTTCCACTTGTCTTCGCATAATATAATGGTCTCCCTGGCCATAATATATTTGCTTCTCCACCTAAAACTCTATCAATATATGGTCTTAAGCCCTCATAATCTCTTATTGGTATACAATTTTGAAATGATTTTAGGTCTATTATTTTTTCGAAATTATGATCCTTACCAAAACAAGTGTTTTTTGCTTGACTTACAATTTTTTTAAGAAGCTTCTGTTGAGTTACTATCGGCTTATTAATCCATTTTTTATTCTTACTGTAAGACCAGTAGGCATAAATTTTTGCTCCCCATTCTTTTATCATTTGTTTGAGAAATTAAAGAAATTTTGTGGGTCCATGGGATAATCGTCTATCCAAAGTTCAAAATGGAGATGAAAACCAGTAGTATATTCACCTGTATTACCTGCCATTGCGATCACTTCTCCAGCTGATACTATATCCCCCTGCTTTTTATTTAAGGAAGAGTTATGTTTATATATTGATAAAAGTCCCAAATTATGTTTTATAATAATTACAAAACCAGTCTCTGCAGTCCATTCTGAAAAAACTACAATCCCATCAGCAATGTTTTTTATTGGTGTATTTTCTTCAACAGCCACGTCAACTGCAAAATGAGATTTATTTAAATCAAAAGGCTGAGTTACTGTTCCTTTTACAGGAGGAAACAAAAATGTATTGATTTTTAATTCTTCACTTAATATCGGACTATATTTATCTTGTTGAGATACAAATGCTCTGAGCAAAGAATCCTCTACAACAGGACTAATCAGTTTAGATGTTTTTTTTAGATTTTGTTTTCCAATTTCTTTTTCTGAAAACTCAGAATCTTCGTATGAAATATCTTCTGTCAAAACTTTTCTGACTGAATTCAGATATTTTATGTTTTGATCATAAATTGTGATTAAAGAATCAGTAAGAAATAAATTTTGTACTGCTTTTTTCCTAAGTTCTGAAGAGTCATATCCTGGAATAAACTCTTTTAATGGAGTATATGAAATGGTGGTAAAAATAATTCCAGAAAATAAAGTCAATAAAAATATACTAACTATAATTATTTTAACCTTGGATGTGCGAATTTGAGCTCTCTCTTCAAATGTTTCCTCATTTATAACCATCAATAAATAAGGTGCAAGTAGTTTTTGCCAAAGTTTTTTTGACTTTTTCTCTTCTTCGTTCATGATTTACAAAGATAATGATATCTTATTCTGCAATAATCTCCTTTAAGAGTTTTAATGCTTTTGTAAATAAATATTTCTGTACATTTGTTTAAATAAATTTAAACATGTTTTCTTTAACATTTTTAGGTATGATCGGAGCACCACAAATAATATTAATAATAGCTGTAGTTCTTTTACTGTTTGGAGGACGTAAAATTCCAGAATTAATGAGAGGTTTAGGTAGTGGAATTAAAGAATTCAAAAATGCTACCAAGGAAGAGGAAAATCCTAAGGTTGAAAAAAAGGAGGATAATTAATCTCTTATTTTTAATGTAGTAATTATTGTATTCAGCTCAAACATATAGTCGCGTTTACTAATTGAAGGAGCAAATGCAAAGCCCTCTATCACTATCCATTTATTAAATTTTTCACTATATAACATGTAGTTTACAAAAGGTCCTGCCATGAAATCATTAGCCACTTCCCAAGTGCCTTTTGTAAGATATCCTTTGTTTCCATCTAAAGAAGTTTTGTAAAAATAGGGTCTATAGTCCCTTTCAGTTATTAAGTAACTGCCTGGCAGTCTTCCAGGAACATACAACTTCCCTATGGAATCACGAATATTAAGTATCTTGTTAGAAAAATTTCCTTCCAGTGCGTTTTTAGGTAAATTATATGAAATAATATTAAGATGCCCTTTTTGAACTGCCTTTTGGATCCATATAAAATTTATTGTGTCTTTAACAGTTTTATACGCAGAAGGGTATTTTAAATTATATCCAAACCGATCTTTTAAACTAGTTTCATTTGTGGGTGATTTATTAATCCTCCTAATTTTCTCTTTCCGCTCGTTTTCTAAAATAGTTTGTTTTAATAATGTCGAATTTTCTTCTAAAGAAAAACCTTGCGAATCTGAATCTTCACCAGTTATTAAACAAACAATTTGTGGTTTTGCAAACTGATCTTTAGCTAATTGAAAACGAGAAATAGAGTCTTTTTGGAACCATAAAATATTTCGGCTTTGTCTCGCAAATCCGCTAAATACTTCCGGATTCATATATTTTAAAGAGAATTGTGGTTCATCTACAGGCAGACCTTCATAAACTGACCCAATTTCATCTCTTACCTTTTGTCCTAAGGCTCCATTCCAATCGATAGTTGGCATAACAACAGTAATATTATTTAAATTTCCACTTGATTGAGGAACAAAACCTTTAGTCCTATCAAATTTTGAATTACAGGCATATAAAATGAAAATTAAACTTATTTTAATTAGTCTTACCATGTTGTTAACTTAGTGCTGCTATACCAGGTAATTTTTTGCCTTCTAAGCTTTCTAACATTGCACCACCACCCGTACTAATGTAACTCATATTATTTTCCATCCCAAATTGTTTTACAGCAGCAACTGAGTCTCCTCCCCCTACTAGAGAAAAAGCTCCTTTTGCTGTTGCATCACCTATTGATTTTCCAACAGAAATTGTTCCTTTTGCAAAATTTGAAAATTCAAAAACTCCCATTGGCCCATTCCAAAGAATAGTTTTACAACTCATAATTAAATCATGAAATTTTTTCTCGCTTTTTGGTCCTGCATCCATTGCTTCCCATCCATCCAATATATTCATTAAATCAAAGACTTTCTTATCAGTATTATTACTAAAGCTCTTCCCTGCTACTACATCGATTGGGAGATGAACTGTAACTCCTTTTTGCTTTGCTTTACTTAAAATTTCTAATGCATAATCACAATAATCATGTTCACATATCGAGTTTCCAATTTCACCTCCTAAAGCCTTTGTAAATGTATAAACCATTCCTCCTCCTATCATTAGATGATCCACTTTTTCTAATAAACTCTCTATAATTGTTATTTTTGATGATACTTTTGCTCCACCAAGTATAGCTAAAATAGGAGACACTCCATTTTTCAATACTTTATCAATCGCATTAATTTCTTTTTCAAGTAATGCTCCAACACATTTTTTATTTTTAAAAAATTTTGCAATTATAGTTGTAGATGCATGAGCCCTATGAGCTGTACCAAAAGCATCATTCACATAAATTGTTCCTAATTTAGAAAGTTGTCTTGAAAAATTTTCATCTCCATTTAATTCCTCATTATGATAACGAAGATTTTCCATTAATAAAACCTCTCCTGCTTTAAGTTTTTTGGCTTTTTTTTCTGCTTCTTCTCCAACACATGTAGATGAAAACTTAACCCTGACGCCTAAAACCATAGATGCTGTTTCTAAAATATTTGCCAGAGATAATTTTGGGTCCTTTCCCTTTGGTCTTCCCAAATGAGATATTAAAACACAGCTTCCTCCATTAGATAGAATATAGGATATGGTTTGCTTTGCAGCTTCTATTCTAGTTTTATCTGTGACTTCTAAATTATCATTTAATGGGACGTTAAAGTCAACTCTAATAATAGCTCTTTCATTGTTAAAGTTAAAATTTTTAATTGTTTGCATTCTTGAAAATGTTTTTTCAAAAATACAATAAAGCTTTCCTTCTCAAGTTTTTTGATGTTAGATAAATTAACCTTTTTGTAAAATGTATATTTACACATGAAATGGTCAGAAGTTATCGGGCAAGATGAAATAAAAGCACAATTAGATCTTCTAATTATTTCAAATCGTGTGCCTCACGCCCAGCTCTTTATTGGGGATCCAGGATATGGTGGCTTGCCTTTAGCTATTGAATTTGCTCTAAGTATTTTAAATGATAATAATAACATGCTTTTATCAAGAAAGCTTGGTAAAAAATGTCAAAATCCTGATCTCCATTTTATATTCCCTGTCGTTAAAAAAGGAAATGAAAGAAATGCTTTTTCAGAAGACTATTTGACTGAGTGGTTTTCTTTTTTAGACGAAAATCCGTACGGTACTTACAATGAATGGTTTGAAACCCTTGAAATAGGAAATAAGCAAGGCGTTATAGGAGTTGCACAAATAGAAAAATTGCATCAAAAAATGTTTTTAAAAGCATTTGGTGGTAAAATGAAAATCTGTATTGTGTGGGGAGCAGAAAAAATGAATCTACAGGCATCAAATACATTTCTAAAATTACTTGAAGAGCCTCCTGAAAAAACTTATTTTATACTTATTTCTGAAGATGAACAGCTACTATTACCAACTATAATATCTCGTTGTCAACTTTTAGAAATTAAACCTATTGAGCCCAATGTTCTGATTCAAAAAATACCTGATAATACTAAAAATATGAGGCAATTAGTTTCCGCTGCTTGCGGTGATTATAATAAGCTTCAAAAATTAATAAAAGGGAATGAATCAAAAAATTATGAATCAATTTTAATTTCAGGCTTAAGAAAAGCATTCAAAGCTAAACAAGATAAAAGAATGATTGGCGACTTAATCGACTGGTGTTCAGGCATTTATGTTTTAGGTCGTGAGGATCAAAAAGCATTTCTAGGCTTCTGTATTCAATTTTTTCGTGATGCCTTTTTTATAAATTATTCTCTTAACGAAATTATACATTTTGATTCACAGAATAATTTTGATATCACAAAATTTGCTCCATATGTTAATAGTAATAATATCATTAAAATTATATCTCTTTTTGAAGAAACCCGTTATAACATTTCAAGAAATGGTAATGAGAAAATGTTATTTACAAATCTCGCCTTAAAGTTGACAAAATTTATAAACTTACCTGCTAACTAGTTTTTGCTTTAAAAACATATACCAAGGAAGAATATTCATTATTGAATATAGCTTTAATGTTTGAGAGTAATCCTATAAATAAACCCTTTATTAAAGAAAGCCTTTTTCCACAATACTTTTCAGATAAATAACTTATATAAATTGCATCAAACCACAGTGGATATTTTTTTATAAACTCAAACCCAGAGGATTCAAGTGTATTTATAATGCCCTCTGAGGTAAAGTGCCATAAATGTCTTGGGACGTCTAATGCTGCCCAATTTCTTCCATAGTACTTTGAGTCAAAACTTTTAAAATTTGGTAAGGCAATAAAGATTTTTCCGTCTAATTCCAAGTGATTTTTTAGGCTTCCGATAATTTTCTCTGGTTGTGGGATGTGTTCTAGTACATGCCATAGTGTAATACAATTAAAAAGGTGTTGTTTTGGTAAGTTTTCAATAGATTCATATACTTTAAGGCCCTTTTTCTTTGCAATTTCCTTTGCCTTATAAAATGGTTCTATTAAATATGTGTTGTATCCTTTATTTGACAAATAACTTGCAAACATCCCTATACCGCTCCCATAATCTAGAACCTTCTTTCCTGGATCATGTTTAATTAGAATGTTTTCTTTGTATTTAAACATCACTTTTTGTGATGCGAAATAAAGAAAGTCTATAAATCCGCTCCGATCTTTTTTGTGTGAATCATAATTGTCGGATTGATAATAATTAAAAAGCTTGTTTTTATCTTTTACTTTCGTTTCAGCTCGTTTTCTTTCATTATCCCAATATACCTCAAAGGACTCCCCAGATACAAGGTAATCTTTTGCGCAAAATAATTTTTGTTTTTTAATCATTTTGTTCCACGTGAAACGAATAAGGTTAACGCCCCATAGAAACTAACAAAACGCTAATATCGCTTGGGTTTACTCCGCTTATCCTTGAGGCCTGAGCAAGTGTTTCTGGTTTTAACTTATTAAACTTTTCTTTCGCTTCAAAAGATAGTGAGGCTAGGTCGTCGTAATTGAAATTTCTAGGGATTTTGATATTTTCTAGCCTTTTTAATTTTTCTGCGTTTCTTTTTTCTTTATCAATATAACCTGAATATTTAATTTCAATTTCTGCCTGTTCAAAAATTATATCATTCATTTCAGAGGTTTTCAAAAATTTCTTTAACGAAGGTATAGTTTTGAGATCATTTCTTGAAATTGTTGGGCGAGACAATAGCTTTGAGTATTTGTCTGTTTGTTTAACATTGTCTTCTTTCTTTTTTGTGAGAATTTTATTAGCGTCCTCAACAGAAAAGCTTGTTTTGGACAAATAGTCTATAAGTTGTTTTCTTTTTTTTATTTTCTCTTGAACTTTGATAAGTCTTTCCTCAGATGCTAAACCAAGATTATACGACCTTTGTGTAAGTCTTTCATCTGCGTTGTCTTGTCTTAAAAGAGTTCTATATTCTGCACGTGATGTAAACATACGATAAGGCTCTTTAGTCCCTTTAAGAATTAAATCATCAATTAGGACGCCTATGTAAGCTTCATCTCTATTTAATATAAAAGGTGTTTTGCTATTATGCTTTAAGTGAGCGTTTATGCCTGCCATTATTCCTTGGGCTGCTGCCTCCTCATAGCCAGTTGTTCCATTAATTTGACCAGCAAAAAAAAGGTTTTGAATTCTTTTGGTTTCCAAGGAATGGTATAACTGAGTTGGTGGGAAATAATCATATTCGATAGCGTATCCTGGTCTAAAAAATTTAACTGATTCAAACCCTTTTACTGATTTAAGCGCTTTATACTGTATTTCGTCTGGTAATGATGTGGAAAACCCATTAACGTAAACCTCAACAGTATTCCATCCCTCAGGCTCTACAAAAATTTGATGCTGAGATTTGTCTTTAAAACGATTTATTTTATCTTCTATAGAAGGGCAGTATCTTGGTCCTGTGCTTTGAATTGCTCCGTTGAACATTGGAGATCTATCAAATCCCTCTCTTAAGATGTCGTGAACTTCAATATTAGTATGCGTTATATAACAACTTCTCTGCTTTGTTAGTGGTTTAGTGGAGTTGGAATATGAAAATTTAGACGGTTTTATGTCTCCTGGTTGCTCTATCATTTTAGAATAGTCTAGTGATCTGCCATCAACGCGTGGAGGGGTGCCTGTTTTCATTCTTCCTGATTTAAAGCCAAGATTTTCAAGGCTTTTTGTTAGCCCTAATGCTGCTTTTTCACCTGCTCTCCCGCCGCCAAAATTTTTTTCCCCAATATGAATTAATCCATTTAAGAAAGTGCCGTTAGTTAAAATAACAGATTTACTATAAATTTTTACACCCAATGAAGTTTCTACACCAACCACTGATTCGTTTTCGATTATTAAATCCACGACCATTTCCTGATAAAAGTCTAATAGGGGTGTGTTTTCGAGCATTTTACGCCACTCTAGAGCAAACATGCTTCTGTCAGACTGAACACGAGGGCTCCACATAGCCGGCCCTTTAGATCTGTTGAGCATTTTAAATTGTATAGCGGTATTGTCAGAAACAATTCCGCTATATCCCCCTAAAGCATCTATTTCTCGCACAATTTGGCCTTTGGCTATTCCTCCCATAGCAGGATTACAGGACATTTGAGCTGTATTCTGGAGGTTCATTGTAACTAGCAATGTTTTAGATCCTAAATTTGCTGCTGCTGCTGCTGCTTCACAGCCAGCATGTCCCGCTCCAACAACCACAACATCATATTTATTATCAAACATGGCTGTTTTGTTTCACGTGGAACAATGAAATAAATTCTTCTTCTTTATTACGCATAATTTGTAGTTGTTCTGAGGTCTTGTCATTATAGCCCATACAGTGAAGAACTCCGTGGATGATAACCCTAAGTGTCTCATTTTCAATGGTTTGTTTCGCTTTTTTAGCTGAGTTTTTTATTGCCCACATTGAAAGATAAAAATCTGCCTCTATTATTTTACTGTTAGTGTAATCAAAACTAATTATGTCTGTATGATAATTATGATTTAAAAACTCTCGGTTTATCCTTAACAGCTCTTCTTTTGATACAAAATTATAAAAAGCTTTTTTCAGCGAATAACCATAGCTTTTCACATAACTATAAATTGAGTTATTAAGTAACTCTAAATCAAATAGATTTGGTATGTTATTAAATTTTATGATATTTTTTTTTGCAAATATAAATGTTTAACACGAGACTGAGATTCAGAGCTAACATGTTATCTTTGAAAACATGAAAACACGTGTTCGTTTTGCTCCAAGCCCTACTGGTCCTTTACACATAGGAGGGTTAAGAACTGCCCTTTTTAACTATTTATATGCGAAAAAAAATAAAGGTGTTTTTATTTTGAGAATGGAAGATACTGATCAAAACAGATATGTTGACGGCAGTGAAGTTTACATTCAAGAATCGCTTGAGTGGTGCGGTTTGTTACCTGATGAAGGACCAAAGAACGGTGGTGATTTTGGGCCATATAGACAAAGTGAGAGAAAGAGTCTTTATGAAAAATATATACAAATATTGATAAATAATGGTAGTGCTTATTATGCGTATGATTCTCCTGAGGAGCTAGCAATTGCAAGAGAAAAATCAGCTAAAAAGGGAGAAACCTTTGTCTATGGAAGCCAAAACAGACATTTATTTAAAAATAGTTTGACAAAAAGCAGTATTGACAAGGATAAAATCTCATCAGGGGATTATGTTATTCGGTTAAAGGTAGAGCCTGAATGTGAGATAAATCTTTTTGACGAGATAAGAGGGGCTATAAAGGTGTCTTCTGATTTAGTTGATGATAAAATTTTAATGAAAGCAGATGGTATGCCAACATACCATTTTGCAAATGTTGTTGATGACAAATTAATGAAAATCTCAACTGTGATAAGAGGGGAGGAGTGGTTGCCTTCTCTACCTTTGCATAAATTAATTTATGATGCATTTGGTTGGGAAGCTCCTAAATTTATGCACTTGCCATTGATACTAAAGCCGAATGGTGGAGGAAAGTTATCAAAAAGAGACGGAGACAAAGGCGGGTATCCTGTTTTTCCTATTAAATGGAAAAGTGAGATCTCAGGATTTCGTGAGAATGGATTTTTATCAAAAGCTGTGGTAAATTATTTAGCTCTTTTAGGATGGAATAACGGTGATGAAAGAGAAATTTTTTCCTTGAGCGAACTTGTTAATTGTTTTAATTCAACAGGCATTCAAAAAGGTGGAGCGCGATTTGATTATGAAAAAGCAAAATGGATCAATCATCAATATATAGCTAAAACTAATTCAAATGACCTTCTTCAATTACCGGAAACACAAAAATTATTAAAAGGATTTAATAAAGAAAAACAATTTAAAATTCTTGCTCTTGTAAAAGAAAGAATCTACACTCTAGAAGATCTTAAAAATGAAACCTCTTTTATAATAAAGCCATTCCCTTATGATGAAAAAAGTGTAAGAAAGCTTAAGAAAAATAATCCAGAGAAAATTTTAAATAAAGTAATTGAAGTTTTAAAAGCCGACAAAGAAATAACAGGCTTTAAAGAAGAGCTTTTAAATTGGGCTTCTCAAAATAAAGTTAAGATAGGAACTTTGATGCAATCTCTAAGACTAAGTTTTGTTGGTCGCTTAACTGGTCCCGATGTGTTCGACATTTGTACTCTCTTAGGAAAAGATGTATCTTTAAAAAGAGTTCAACGTTTGTTAAAACATTTATCATTAAGTAAATAGCCTTATTCATGAGCCTAACAACCTACGCAGTAATATTAATAATTGTCTTACTTGTATTTTCAGGGATATTTGTGGTTAAACAACAAACGTCTGCGATTATAGAAAGATTTGGCCGTTTTACTTCAATTAGACAATCTGGTCTTCACTTTAGAATTCCAATTATCGACAGAATTGCTGGCAGAATTAGTTTAAGAATTCTTCAATTAGACGTTATTGTGGAAACGAAAACCAAAGACGACGTCTTTGTTAAGTTAAAAGTATCTGTACAGTATAAGGTTGTTAGAGAAAAAGTATATGATGCATTCTATAAACTTGACTATCCACAGGATCAAATTACGTCTTATGTTTTCGACGTTGTACGCGCAGTTGTTCCGAAAATGAAACTTGATGACGTTTTTGAAAAAAAAGACGATATCGCGAACGCTGTTAAGGGTGAGTTAAATGATGCTATGATTAATTACGGATACGACATAATTAAAGCACTTGTTACTGACATAGATCCTGATCCCGAGGTAAAGGCCGCAATGAACCGAATTAATGCTGCTGAAAGAAAAAAAGTTGCTGCTCAATATGACGGTGATGCTGAAAGGATTTTAATTGTTGAAAAAGCAAAGGCTGAAGCAGAAAGCAAGCGTCTTCAAGGCCAGGGAATAGCTGACCAGAGGCGAGAAATTGCAAGGGGTCTTGAGGAATCTGTTGATGTCTTAAATAAGGTGGGCATAAACTCACAAGAGGCTTCAGCTTTAATTGTTGTTACTCAACACTATGATACACTTCAGGCTATAGGAGGGGAAACTAATACCAATCTTATTTTACTTCCTAATTCTCCGCAAGCAGGTAGTGAAATGTTGAACGATATGGTTGCCTCATTCACCGCAAGCAACCAAATAGGAGAGGCGATGAAAAATCAAAACACTAAATCAATAGATTCTAAAGAAAAAAAATAAATTAATCGTTGTTCTTTGACCATGTGTCTCTTAGCCCAACTGTTTTATTAAATATCAAATTTCCTTGAGTGGAGTCTTTATCTAAAACAAAATAACCCATGCGTTGAAACTGAAATTGATCTCCTGGTTTTGCTTTTATTAAGCCTAGTTCTACGCGGCCTGTTAATGTTTTTAATGAGTTTTGATTTATGAATGATTTAAAATCTTTATCTTGAATTTGGTCTGGTGAAGAAACATTAAAAAGGCGGTCGTAAATATTGACTTTGGCCGGTAAAGAATCTTTTTGAGTTACCCAGTGCAAAGTTCCCTTAACCTTTCTTTTACTTGCTTCTGTTCCTGAGCCACTTTTGCTCTCCGGGTCATATGAACAAATAATTTCAGTTATATTTCCCTTATTGTCTTTAATTACAGATTCTCCTTTTATTATATATGCGTTTTTTAGTCTTACTTCTTTACCAAGAGTTAGACGAAAGTACTTTCTATTAGCTGTCTCTTTGAAATCTTCTCTTTCAATATATAAGGATCCCGAGAAAATAAGATCTCTGTATCCAAGGTTTGGTTGTTCAGGATTAATTTCCCCTTTTAAAATTTCAGTTTTGTTTTTGGGATAATTAATAATTGTTAATTTAACCGGGTTTAAAACACCCATAACTCTAGGAGCTTTTATATTTAGGTCCTCCCTTATGGAATGTTCAAGCAATGAAAAGTCTATAACATTGTCCCTTTTTGCTACACCTGCTGTTTCAACAAAATTTCTTAGAGAAGTAGGCGTATATCCCCTTCTTCTTAATCCTGCTATAGTTGGCATGCGGGGATCATCCCATCCGTTTACATATTTCAATTCTATTAACTCAGCCAATTTTCTTTTACTAGTTACCGTATAAGATAAATTCATTCTTGCAAACTCTCTTTGTTTTGGTCTTAACCTGCCTTTGGTACAAACGCTGTCTAAAAACCATTCATAAAGATCTCTATGAGGTTTAAACTCTAACGAACACAAGGAGTGTGACACTTGTTCAATATAGTCTGACTGGCCATGAGTCCAATCGTACAGTGGGTAAATACACCATTTGTCTTTTGTTCTATGGTGTCTTCTGTGTAAAACTCTGTAAATAACTGGATCGCGCATTAGCATATTTGCAGAGGACATATCAATTTTTGCTCTTAACACATGTTCGCCCTCTTTAAATTTTCCTTCCTTCATTTGAATGAATAATTCTTTATTTTGATCAATCGTTCTTTCTCTAAACGGACTGTTAATGCCTGGTTTTGTTGGGGTCCCTTTTTGTTTAGCTATTTTTTCTGATGTTTGAGAGTCTACATAAGCTTTCCCTTGTGAAATTAAATTTACTGCCCAATCGAACAATTGTTCAAAATAATCTGACGCATAACATTCAGAATCCCATTTATATCCTAGCCACTCAATATTTTCTTTAATCGCGTCAACAAATTGTTGTTCTTCTTTTGTTGGGTTTGTGTCATCAAACCTTAAATTGACAGGTGCTTTATACCTTAAACCCAAGTTAAAGTTTAAGCAAATTGCTTTAACATGACCAATATGAAGGTATCCATTTGGCTCAGGAGGAAATCTGAACCTCAATACGTCAGCGGAATAGTCCTGCTTGAGGTCATCATCTATTATGCGTTCTATAAAATTTCCTGAGCGTTTCATGGCAGAGAATGTCGTACAAATATAATGATTGATTTCTTTGGAAGAAAAGAAGGAAAGTGTGTTTATATTTGTTGATCTTATGGGAAAAATTTTATTAAAAAACATTCATATATATGCCTATCATGGTTGTATGATAGAAGAGGAAAAAATTGGTAGTGACTATATAGTTAATCTAACTGTTAAAGCTGACCTTAGTCTTTCTTCAGTAACGGACAAATTGGAAGATACTGTAGATTATGTTTCTCTTCTTGCAATAGTAAAGAAACAAATGTCTATAAGATCAAAGCTTTTAGAAAACGTCGTAGATCGTATTATTAATCAAGTATTTAATGACTTACCAAAAGTAAGTCAAGTGACCGTTAGTGTTTCTAAAAGAAACCCTCCCATTGGAGGGAGTGTTGAGGAGGTTTGCGTTGAAAAGGAACTAAAAAGGTCTTCTTTAAATTCAAATTAATATTATTATTTTTGAAGATAATTGGCATCGTGGCCGAGTGGCTAGGCAGAGCTCTGCAAAAGCTTGTACAGCGGTTCGAATCCGCTCGATGCCTCTTTATTTTTCAATATATATTTTTCCTCCTAATCTATTTTCAATATTTTTTTCCTCTGGATTTCCAAACTCCCTGATAACACCTCCATAAATTTTTGCTTCCAGTGATGTTTTTGAATTAATGTAAGCAAAGGCTCCTGCTTTACTGATTAGTATTGTTTTTTTTGTGTTTAGTTTTTCTGCTTCACAAATGCTGCTTGTATTGATTTCTAATTTGTGGGTATCTACTTTTCCATTTAAACACACTCTTCCCCCTAAACTAATTTTTGTGTTTAGTTTTTCAGCAAAAAGTTCTAAACTTATATTACCATTTGTTTTTGCTTCTATAATTAGCTTTTCCTGTTTGAAAGGGTATTTTGATGATAAAGTTGCGCCTTTTTTAACAAGAATTTTCTCAATTGTGCTTCTATGATAAAGGTCAATCTTTGTTTTTTCATTATTTAAAATACTTCCTCCAATTAAATTTATTTTTAATTCCCTGTTTTTTATTGACACTGTTATATTATCAGAATTTTTTCCATATACAAGCAACATATTCGCTTCAGATTGAATTAAATTTACTTCAATGTTCGAAGAAATTTTTAATTTTTCAAAAGGGCTAATAGCAAGTCTTTTACGGTCTTCTTGCTGTCCTGTTAAACTAAAAACACCAATCATAACAAACCATAAATAAATTTTATATTTTCTTTTACATAGGTACATAGTTATTCAGCAGGTATAAAATCTATAAATCCTTTTTGTACATTCACTTTCTTTACTATTATTGACATTGGGTCCCCCAGCCGGAATATTTTATTGGTGTTTGTTCCTCTTATTAAGTGATTTTGTAGGTCAAAATGAAAAAAATCTGTGTTCATGTCTACAAGTCTTACCATTCCTTCGCATTTATTATCAATAATCTCAACGTAAAGTCCTCTTTCTGTAACACCTGTAATTACACCTTTAAATCGTCTTCCTATTTTATCTTTCATATATACTGTTTGCATATATTTAATTGAATCTCTTTCTGCTTTAGTTGCTAGTTGTTCTCTGTGTGAAGAGTGCTTGCAAATTTCTTCAAGTAAATCTTTATTTTCGCTTTTTTCATTACTTAAATAGTTCTGTAATATACGGTGTACAATTAAATCTGGATATCTTCTGATAGGCGACGTGAAGTGGGTATAATAGGGAAAAGCCAATCCATAATGTCCAATGTTTTCAGTTGTATACTCTGCTTTAGACATGCTCCTTAATGTAAGTGTGTCTATTAAATTTTGTTCTTTTTTTCCATTACATTCCTCAAGTAAATTGTTGATAGCAACATTTGTTTTTTGTGTGTTCAGTTTAAAAGCATAACCCAGTCCCTCTACTATTTTTTTTAGGTTTGATAATTTTTCTTCATCTGGTTTATCATGAACTCTAAATACTGATAAAAAATTTGATTTTTTTGATATAAAAGTGGCTACTTTTTTATTTGCAAGAAGCATGAACTCCTCTACTAATTTATTTGCTTCTCTTGATTTTTTAAAATATACATTCTCTGGATTATTTTTTTTATCAAGTTTAAATTTTACCTCAACACGATCAAAAGAAATTGCTCCTTCTTTCATTCTTTCTTTTCTTAATTTATTTGCCACATTATTTAATTTTTTTAATGCATTTAATACTTCCTTTGGTATTTTATACTCACTAGATGTTAATGAAATATCATCATTAATTAATGTGTTGTTTGTTTCTAAAATATGCTGAACTTCATTATAGGTAAAACGATAATCAGAATTAATTATCGTTTTACCATACCACTCCTTTATTAGCGTTCCATCATGATTAAATGTAAACACTGCTGAAAATGTGTATTTGTCTTCATTTGGTCTTAGTGAACAAAGACCATTTGATAGTATTTCTGGTAGCATTGGAACAACTCTATCCACAAGGTAAACGGATGTTCCTCTTTTATACGCTTCTTTATCTAAATGTGTATCAGGTTTTACATAATGTGATACATCAGCTATGTGTATTCCTATTTCAAAAGATTTATCTTTATTTAGAATATAAGACAAAGCATCATCAAAATCTTTGGCTGTATCTGGATCAATCGTAAATGTTAAAACTCCTCTAAAGTCTTTTCTTTTTTTTATTTCTTTTTCTTTAATTTTTCTAAATATTCTATTTGCCTCTTCCTCTACTTGATTTGGAAATTCATAAGGTAAGCCGTATTGATGGAGAATTGCATGGACTTCCGTATCTGATTCTCCTGGATTCCCCAAAGATTTAACTATTTTCCCGTTTGGTGAATCTTTATATTCCTCCCAATTCTTAATAATTGCAACTACTTTTTCTCCTTCTTTATAACTCTTTATTTCGTTTGGTTCAATAAAAAGATCAGTGTACATGTTTCCTTTTTGGCATAAGACAAAACCATAATCATTTTTTCTTTCTAAAATTCCTACATACTCTCTTTTCTTTCTTTCTATTACATTTATAACCTCTCCTTCTTTAATATTTTTTTTAGTATATATTCTAACAGCGACGATGTCTCCATCAAGGCCTTTATTTAATTTTTTCTTAGGAATTATTATTTCTTCTCTTGAATCTTTCATTAATATTTTTCCTTTTCCTGTGGGAAGTATTATTAATTCCGTTTCATAATGTTCTTGTTTTTTTTCAAGTATAGAAAAATATCCTTTCTTCTTTTCAACGATCTTATTTTTAATAGTTAAAATATTTAAAACTTTAATTATATCGTTCCTTCCTTTTGTATCATTGATACCAAAGTTTGATGCAATTTGTTTATAGTTAAATATTTTTTTACTCTTTGATTTTAAAAAAGATAGAGTTTTTGTTTCTATTTTTTTAAGCTGCTTTTTTTTATAAGACATCTGAATAATTCAACGTAAAGTTACAACATTAGCATTCTTAAAACTTATCAACTTATTTAACATTATTATAATTATTTAAAATATTGTTTATTTAATTATGTTATATATATATGTAGTGTTTATATATGTAATAAATACTTTTCGTTTTACTTTGACTTTAAAAAAAAATAAAAAAATTATTATTTGTTAACTATTAATTTTCATCATTTATTTTTAATAATCAGCAAGTTAATCAGTTTTAAACTAGTTGTTAATAAAGTAATATGTGAAATAAATTTATTTATCCTCTTCTTTTTTTATGTTCATAATGAAGATATTTTATTTAATTATTTTTAAAAAAAAATAAGAACTTTTTAAAAATTAGTTGTCTGTTTATCCTTTTTATAAAAAAGTTGATTTTTTGAAAAGTAATTATTATTTATAAACAAAAAATTAATAATAATATAAACACTTTTAAGACCGATAACTTTTTTATTTTTAGGCTTTAAACTATGATTTAATGAATATAAGTATAGGTAATGATCATGCTGGACCTAAATATAAAAAAGAAATAATTTTATTTTTAGAAAAGAAAGGCTATAGCGTCATAAATCACGGAACAAATAATGATCAAAGCGTAGATTATCCTGATTTTATTCATCCTGTAGCTCGTGATGTGTCAAGTAAAAAGGCTGATTTTGGTATTATTATTTGTGGCAGTGGAAATGGAGCAGCAATGACAGCAAACAAACACCCTAAAATAAGAGCGGCTTTGTGTTGGAATAAAGAGCTTGTGAAGCTTGCAAAGCAGCACAATAATGCAAACATTTTAAGCTTACCTGCACGGTTTATTTCAATTGCCCAGGCGATAGAAATGTTAGATGTTTTTATTAAGACAGAATTTGATGCAGGAAGACATCAAAAAAGAATTGAAAAAATACCGTATAATAAATGATAACTTTTTATGAAAAAAACTTTAATGATTTAAGCTTAACAGTACTTCATGATATATTTGCCTTAAGATCAAAAATATTTGTTGTAGAACAGAATTGTGTGTATCAAGATATAGATGGAAAAGACAAAGATGCAATACATGCTATAGGAGTAGAAAAAGAAAAAGTTATTGCATATGCTAGAATACTAAATTCTAATTTATCAAATCCAAAATTCTTATCTATAGGCAGAATAACAATATTAAAAAAAGAAAGAGGAAAAGGTTATGGCCACAAACTTGTCGAATTTTGTATTGGAATTATTAATAAAAGATGGCCAACAAAAAAAATTAAAATCTCTGCACAAGCACACTTAAAAGAATTTTATGAATCCCACGGATTTATAAAAAAAGGAGGAGAATATTTAGAAGATGGCATTCCGCATATTGAGATGAATATTTAAAAAAGGTTTTGCGATTATAAGCCATTTAATAATTTTTCTGTCTCATTACATAAAGAAGCGAAAGTAGGGATTTGATTATTATTGTAGATAAATAAAAATTTACCCGAAGGAATGGAATTATAATTTTTTCTAATTATTTCTCTAAACAACCTTTTTATCTTATTCCTATCAACAGCACGCGGAATTTTTTTCTTGCTTACGGATACACAAAATTCCCTGAAAAGACTATTATCGTCTAATTGGAATTTAAGAAGTAAAGTGGACGAATGCGCGGTGAGGCCATTTTTAAATAAGGCATCAATTTTATTTTTGCCTCTTAGAGGTTTTATTTTCAAAGCATTATTTTTTGGAGGTAAAATAATTATCAGTTTTGTTTATATCGGCCATTAGATTACTTGGATCAATTATTATGGCCTCAATTTCCTTTTTTGGATGGTTTATTTCTAAAAAATAGTCAGTATGAGACCAAGACCAATCAGGATGGACTTTCCAACTCATCTTATAAGTATTTTGCTTTTCACCTCTCATCAGAGATATAGGGATATAATGTAGTTCGGTTTCCCCATTTTTTAAAACAACTAATATTTCTAAGGGCATTGGCATTAGCTCTTTACGCTTTAGTCTGAGGACAGTTAGATTGTTCTTATCGACAACGGAGTCTATAGCATAATCAATTTTATTTGTTGTTTGTGTCCAATCAGTCAAATACCATTGAAGTTGAATGCCGGAAACACGCTCAGCAATTCTTCTAAAATCATTGGGAAGAGGGTGTTTAAATTTCCATTCGCTATAATATGTTCTTAATGTTTCAAATAGTTTTTCATATCCGATTATATATGCCAATTGAGCAAGAAAAACGGCACCTTTACTGTATGCAGTAAGCTCGTATGCGTAATTATGAAAATACCTATTAGCATTTGTACTTTGTGGCATTTCGCCCCCAGACCCAGCAAGTTGAAAGTATCTAACATAGGAGGACTCTAAAGGGAATTCCTTTTTTTTATCAAGAATTTCGTTTGATGCTAGTTCATCTATAAAAGAGGTAAACCCTTCATCCATCCATTCGTGTTTTGTTTCGTTTGTAGCCAAAACGTGTTGAAACCAAGAATGAGCCAATTCATGAGCAGTAACACCAAAAAGGGCATCATAATTTCTTCCTCCGGTAATTAAAGTTAACATTGCATATTCCATTCCCCCATCACCTCCTTGAACCACAGAATACTGTTTATAGGGATAGTCACCAATTTTTTCATTGTAGTATTCCATCATTTTAGCAGTATGTGGCTGAAGCTTTTTCCAATTTTCAATTATTCTTGGATCATTTTTGTAAAAGAAGTGTAACGTGACGTTATTAGGTCCAGGATAGGTGTCGTGAATATAATCTTTGTCAGCAGCCCAAGTAAAGTCGTGAACATTTGGAGCAATAAAATGCCATGTTATTTTACCTTTTTTTGTTTTTGGTTTTTTCCTTTCAGAGTACCCCATACCAATCTCGTCGGCGTTTTGAAGATATCCGCTAGAAGCAACCATAAAATCTTTATCTAGAGTAATTTTTACATCAAAATTTCCCCACACGCCATGAAATTCACGACCTATGTATGGGTCTGCATTCCACCCTTCAAGGTCATATTCAGCTATTTTAGGATACCATTGAGCCATTGAGAAAGCCACACCCTCAGAAGAGTTTTTACCTGCTCGACGAATTACGTCAGGAACATGACCCCTAAATGAAAGTTCAAAAACCGAAGAATCGCCAGGTTCAATAGGCCTGTTAAGAATAACCTCCAGTATAGTTTCAGAATCAACAGTTTTAACAAGGACACCATCTTGAGTCAAGTTGTCAACCTTCAAGAACCCTTGTTGATCTTTAGTAATGCTATCAAGACTTACATCAAATCGAGTGTTTTTATCAGGCGAGTTTTTTAGCTGAACAGCCATCTCGCTTCCTGGCTGAAAAGCATTAAAATATAGATGATAAAAAACCTTGTGTAAAGTTTCAGGAGAGTTGTTTTTGTATATAAGTTTTTGTTTTCCTGAGTAATTAGATGTTTTTTCATCTAAAGAAACTGACATGGTATAGTCTACAGATTGCTGCCAATACTGTGAGTTAACATTCGCAGAAATAGAAAAAAGTGAGCAACAGATAAGAAAGAGTCTCATGATTAATTTTTAGTATTGTAGTTATTTGCTAAAGTATGAATCAAAAGAATAATTTTCTTTCATTCTAACCCCTTTTTCTGTTTGATGAATAGAAATAAGCTCATGAATTGGGTCATGCTCAAAAAACAACAAGGTTTCTTTTTGAACAGCATCAATTAAAAAAGCTTTTTTTTCATTTAGGGTAATTAGCGGTCTTGTATCATAGCTCATTATATAAGGTATTGGGAGATGTCCAACAGTTGGAATAAGATCTGCAACATATGCAATTTGTTTGCCTTGATATTTAATGATAGGAATCATTTGTTTTTCAGTATGGCCGTTAACAAGCAAAATTGAAAATGGGAAAAAAGAACTTAATATTAACGGCCCATCACCTTCTATAAAATTTAGTTGACCGCTTTCCTCAATAGGAAACATATTTTCTTTGAGAAAAGAAGCCTTTTCTCTAGCGTTAGGATCCTTTGCCCACTCCCAGTGTTTTCTATGAACCCAGTAAACAGCATTTTTAAATGATGGCCTCAATCTTTCCTGTGGGTCTTTATAAATTGCACCGCCACAATGATCAAAATGCAGATGAGTTAAAAAGACATCTGTAATATCATTTTTGTGAAATCCGTGAGATAACAAAGAGGTTTCCAGGGTGTAATTCCCCCATAAATCATAATGACTAAAAAATTTATCACTCTGTTTATTTCCCATCCCAGTATCAATAAGAATTAAACGATTTCCCTCTTCAATTAGAAGACAACGGCTGGCCATTTCAATTTTATTATTTTTATCAGCAGGATTTGTTCGCTCCCACAAAACTTTAGGAACAACGCCAAACATTGCACCCCCATCTAATTTGAAATTTCCAGCCTCAATTGGGTAAATTTTCATGAAATAATATTAATACTAATAATAGAATATAAAACAGTTATTTTTCTCTATATAAGCAACTTTGCAAGCTCTTTACTATAGTTAATTAAAGCGATAGTTTCGTCTGTCCTAGCCAATTTAATTTTATCAAATATAATTAACGCTTCACCATTACTTTCTAAATGATAGATCTGTTTGTTTTCAAAAAAATCAATAAGACCATCATTAAAAAAAGATCGTATTTTTTGTTCGTCATTTCCCGATACAAGAAACTTCTTTGAAAAATTTGGATACATTTCAAAATCGATGTCTTTGTGTCCTGCAAACGCAATTACACGATCAAAGATTTTTTCAATAATTCCCTCTTTTTCCATTGCAAAAATGGGCATATTTTTATTTAATTTCAACATCATTACCGTTGTATTAAATGTTTCTGATGAAAAAGCAGCACCATCATTAAATGTAACATCTGAAATTTCCCACTCAACATTTAAGTCTTCAAACTTTCCTCTTAAACAATTTGATTTACGCTCAATGGGGCGGATTTCAAAAAAATGAAACTTTTTTAAATATGATGTGTTCCAATCGACCTTGATATTGTATTCATAGTCATTTTCATTAGCCAAATTTTGAAGGCGTCTTTGCCGGGGAGATAATTTTTCTATTCGGCTATCTAAAGATATTTTTAAAGCTCTATTGTAGGGGGATGTAGAAACGTGGGACTCAAGCCCAGTGATAAAAACATTACCTCCAGTTTCTTTTTGAGTCTTCAAAAAGTCAACCAAAAAATCCATGTAAGTCATGCCTACTAATCTCGTTCCAGATAAATCTATTTTTACATCTGCTCCAGATGGAATTTTAGATACAAGAGAATTAATCTTTAAAAGGCCTAAAAAATTTGCTATTCCTTTAATTCTTAAATCATATAGATTATTATCAATAATTTTCACATCAGATCCTGAATTAAAGATCATTTTAAAAAACTGTAATACTGATAATCTGGCCAACAACATATGGCTGACCAGAACTAAGGTCAAGCCCCCAATCAAACCGATTAATAGATTTGTGTACAAAGTTAATATCATAGTTGCCATAAAAAAGACTAGTTGTTCAGGCCCCTTAGAGTATACTTGCTTAAATACTGTAGGTGATGCCAACTTAAACCCGGTGTAAACTAATAAGATGGCAAAAGCACATAAAGGAACCGTTCTCATAACTGGGCTTAGCAATAAAATAAAAACTAACAACAGTAGGCCTTGATATAGATTAGACCATTTTGTTTTTGCTCCGTTATGAATATTTACAGTGCTTCTAATAATTACAGCAATTATTGGGAGCCCTCCAATCATTCCTGCAGCGATTGTACTTATACCTATGCCGGTCAACTCTTTATTTAGGTCAGTTTTTCTTTTGTAAGGGTCGAGTTTATCCACAGCCTTTGCTATGGCCAACGACTCAATGCTTGTTATCATTAAAATAGACAATACTGTTGTCCAAAATTCAATAGTATTAATCTTGTTAAAATTAGGATGCATTATAGAATCAGAAATATTATTTGGGATATCTAATAATAATTTTGGACCTAAATCATAGCTAGCTCCAAAAAAAGTGAGTGTATGTTTTTCAAAAAAACCAAATCCGTAAGCGAAAGGAATAGAAAGCGCAACGACCCACATTGGAGCAGGCAAAATTTGAAACAAACGATAATTTAATTTTGAATGAAAAAGCAATAGGGTTAAGCCAGTTAAAGAAATGACAACAACAAAAGGATTAGCAAAAGGCAATTGTAAAACAGCATCAATAAGGTTTTGAATAATATTTGGGCTGTTGGAATTAGTCCCTAAAGCAACATGAATTTGCTTCGCAAAAATGATGATTCCAATAGCAGCCAGAATGCCGTTTATTACAGAAGGATGGAAAATATCAGCTAAACGCCCTAATCTTAATATACCTAAGATCATTTGAATAACTCCAGAAACAACAATAGCTGCCAAAATGTAATTAAATGCTTGCCCTGAGCCATCGTCCATCAACGTTATACCAAGAAGAATCACCGCAATAACACCTTTTGCAGGGCCATTAATGGAAATATGACCTCCACGATAAATAGTTGTTATAATACCACCAACAACTGCAGAAATTATCCCAGACATAGCTGGAGCTCCAGCAGCTAAGGCAATCCCTAAAGAGAGAGGTAACGCAATAAGAGAAACACTAATAGCAGCAACAAAATCGCTTTGAAAGTTACCAACTAATTCTTTAAAACCCTTTTTCAACACAAAATACATTTACATTTAAAATAAAGAATAGATTTTAAATAACTTATAACTTCTTTGAGAATTTTTTATTTTATATGTTTCTTTTTTTAAGAACCTAAAAATTATTTTAGATTGAGGATCCAGCTGTAAAGTAGCTCGGGCCATTCTTCTAAATACTGCTTCCCTTTTGCAAGAGCAAAACCATGACCTCCAAAAGGGAAAATATGCATCTCAGCACTGATTCCATTTTCTATAAGGGCATCATAAAAAAGCATACTATTTTGAACAGACACAGCTTTGTCATCAGTAGAGTGAATTAAAAAACACGGGGGAGTTTCTGAATTAACATGTAGATTATTTGAAAACATTGATATAAGCCTTTCATCATCACTTTTTCCAATTAATGCATTCTTAGATCCTTCATGACGATATTTTTCATCGAATGTAATAACAGGATAAATTAAAGCCGTGAAGTAGGGGCGCGCACTTATACTGTCAATAGCATCATAACTATTTTTGAGAGCTCTTTTATTAAACCTTGTGGCAATAGTTGATGCTAAATGACCACCAGCAGAAAAACCTAATACACCAATTTTTTGAGCATTAATCCCCCATTTATCAGCATTTGCTTTAACCAAACGAACAGCGCGTTGCGCGTCTTGTAATGGAGCTAGCTTAGGGTCAATAATAGAGGAAGATGTTGGAAGACGGTATTTAAGAACAAAGGCAGAGATTCCTTTAGCATTTAAAGCCTTGGCAAAATCAGTACCCTCCCAATCGTAGGCCAAGAATTCATATCCTCCACCTGGAAATATTATTACAGCTTTGTCTGTTCTAGTATTTCTTGATGGTAAGTAAATTTCGAGTGTTGGATTTTGAACATTTTCGATTCTAATAATTTCGGTTTCTATTATTTTTTCAATTTCATCACTTTTTTTTTGATTTGGAACACCCTTTGCCCAAAGAGAAATTTTTTCTTGACAATAATTAAATTGAAAAAAAAGGAAAGAGAAACCAATTAAATATCGCAACATTTGATTTTAAATTACATTAAATTTAAAGAATTTGATTATCAAAAAAAGCTAAAATGGTTAATATAAATTAGTCATTCAGTTTTAGAACAGCCATGAATGCTTGTTGAGGGATTTCTACATTTCCAACCTGGCGCATTTTCTTTTTCCCCTTTTTTTGTTTTTCAAGTAATTTTCTTTTTCGCGAAATATCACCTCCATAACATTTTGCAGTAACATCCTTTCGCAGAGCTTTTATAGTTTCTCGCGAAATTATTTTTGCTCCAATTGCTGCTTGAACAGGAATATCAAATTGTTGTCTGGGAATTAATTCTTTTAGTTTTTCACACATCTTTTTCCCTATGCTATAGGCATTATCTGTGTGTACTAAAGCAGAAAGAGCATCGACTTGATTAGAATTAAGTAAAACATCAACTTTCACTAGCTTAGAAGGTCTCATCCCAATTGGACTATAATCAAAAGAAGCATAGCCCTTAGAAACAGTTTTTAATCTATCATAGAAATCGAAAACAATTTCAGCTAAAGGCATGTCAAAATTTAATTCAACACGCTCAGTTGTTAAATAAGTTTGATTAGTAATTTGGCCTCTTTTTTCAATACATAGGGACATTACATTACCCACAAATTCAGACTTGGTTATAATTGCAGCCTTAATGAACGGTTCTTCAACACGATCTAATCCTGAAGGGTCAGGCAGATCGGAAGGATTATTAACCCATATAACATCATTAGGAGATTTTTTGGTAAATGCATGATAAGAAACGTTAGGAACGGTTGTTATAACAGACATATTAAATTCTCTCTCTAAGCGTTCCTGTATTATTTCCAAATGGAGCATGCCTAAAAAACCACATCTAAAGCCGAAACCTAATGCTGCTGAGCTTTCTGGGAAGAAAACCAAAGAAGCATCATTTAGCTGGAGCTTTTCCATAGAAGATCTTAATTCTTCATAGTCCTCAGTGTCAACGGGATAAATTCCAGCAAAAACCATCGGTTTTACTTCTTCAAAACCTTCGATAGCCACCTTTGTTGGGTTTTCAAAATCAGTTATAGTATCACCAACTTTAACTTCTTTTGCTTCTTTAACTCCTGTAATTAAATAACCTACATCACCAGTTAGAATTTCATTTTTTGGTTCTTTTTTTAATTTTAGTGTTCCAATTTCATCGACAACATAATTTTTTTGAGTCGCTAAAAACCGAATTTTTTGACCTTTTTTGATGGTCCCGTCAATAACTCTAAAAAAGGTTTCAACACCTCTAAATGGATTGTAAACAGAATCAAAGATTAAAGCTTGTAATGATTCATTTTCATTTCCTTTTGGACAAGGAATTTTTTCTATAATTGATTTTAAAATTTCTTGAATTCCTAAACCAGTTTTTGCAGATGCTGGAATTACTTCTTCTTTATTGCATCCTAATAAATCAATAATATCATCTGTAACCTCTTCAGGATTTGCAGAAGGGAGATCAATTTTATTAAGTATTGGAATAATCTCAAGGTTATTTTCCAATGCTAAATATAAATTTGAAATTGTTTGTGCTTGAATACTCTGGGCTGCATCAACAACAAGTAACGCTCCTTCACAAGCAGCAATTGAACGAGAAACCTCGTAGGAAAAATCAACATGTCCAGGAGTATCAATTAAATTTAAAACATAATTTTCTCCTCTATAATTATATTCCATTTGAATAGCGTGAGATTTAATGGTGATACCCCTCTCACGTTCTAGCTCCATATTGTCTAACAACTGGTCCTGCTTTTCTCTTTCTGTAACCGCGCCTGTATAATCCAAAAGCCTGTCAGCTAACGTACTTTTTCCGTGGTCAATGTGAGCGATTATGCAAAAATTTCTTATGTTCTTCATTCAAATCCATCTTTCATAGCATGACAAATATACTATTTTGAAATATGCGAATTATAATTTTACTTAATTTAAACTTAGCTATGAACCTCAAATTCGATTAAAAATATTTAACACAATAATCAATCAGTTTTATATCATTTTAAAAAACAAGTGAGATTTATATAGACTTTCAGAAATTTATTTTTGTCTATTTTTGAACAAATTTAGAGTCTGTGGTAAAAATAGGCAACATTAAACTGGGATCTTTCCCTTTGCTTCTTGCTCCAATGGAAGATGTAAGCGACCCTCCATTCAGAGTCCTTTGCAAAGAACAAGGAGCTGACGTTGTATATACAGAATTTATCTCTAGCGAAGGATTGATAAGAGATGCCGCTAAAAGTGTCCAAAAACTTGATATATATGAAAAAGAACGACCTGTAGGAATACAGATTTTTGGTGCTAATTTAGATTCTATGCTAAGGGCAATTGAAATTGTTGAAGAAACCAAACCGGACATAATTGATATTAATTTTGGATGTCCAGTAAAAAAAGTTGTTTGCAAAGGTGCTGGTGCAGGAATTCTAAAAGATATTCCTAAAATGGTTGCACTAACAAAAGCTATGGTCAAACAAACAAAAATACCAATAACAGTAAAAACCAGACTGGGTTGGGATCACAATTCGATCAGAATTGTTGATGTAGCAGAGCGTCTACAAGATGTAGGTTGTGCAGCTATTTCAATTCACGGTAGAACTCGAGCACAAATGTATAAAGGGGATGCTGATTGGAAGCCTATTGAGAAAGTAAAAAATAATCCGCGAATGTTTATTCCTGTTTTTGGCAATGGGGATGTTGATTCACCAGAAAAAGCACTTGAGATGAAAAGCAAATATGGTCTAGATGGGGCAATGATAGGAAGGGCTAGTATTGGAAATCCTTGGTTTTTTAATCAGGTTAAATATTTTATGAAAACAGGAAAATATAAAAGCCAACCAAGTTTGGAAGAAAGAGTAGAAGTTGCTAGAAGACACTTAGAAATGTCAGTTGCATGGAAAGGGCCAGTTCTAGGAGTTTTGGAAACAAGAAGGCATTACACAAATTATTTTAAAGGGTATCATAATTTCAAATCTTTTAGAAAAAGGATGGTAACATCTAACTCTGCGGAAGAGGTTTATAAAGTATTAAATGAAGTTTTAGAGGTTTATGGCTCTAGAATTAGAGAGTTTGCTTAATTCTTACAATTTTTTTCGAGATTCCATTTGTTGCCCAAAATGTACTAAACATCCCAAGAGTGAACAAAGTAATAATTACAACAAAAATATTTTTAAACTCAAAAAGAACAGGATAAGACAAATTTGTCCCTGGAACTGATATAAATGGGAAGTATAACTGAATTAATACAATAATTATTCCAATCATCAAACCAAAAATGCCACCAATAACGCAAATTAACATGCCTAGTAAAAAAAATATTTTTTGAATTCCCTTTGGTCTTGCACCAAGACTTAGTAATATTTTAAGTTGTCTTTGTTTGTCTAAAACCATAATAATTAAAGCGCCAATTAGATTAAATAAAGCAATTACCATAACTAAAGAAAAAATAAAATAAATGGCTAAGTTTTCTACATTCAACATTCTATATAATGCTGCATTTTTATCTTTTCTAGAAGATAAAGAAATTGGAAACTTAAAGAGAGGCAAAATTCTTTTGTATAGTTCAGATTTATTTATTTCTGGTCCTGTTTTTAATGCTAAAAAGCTGTATTGATTTTCATCAAGCTCTAAGAGTTCTTGTCCAAATTCTAAGCTTGAAAATAAATATTTTTTATCCAGCTCTTCAGTTACTTGATATAAGCCTGATATCAATGCAGGAGAGGAATTGAAAGGATCTAGGTTTAATAGACTTTTATTGCTTTTCTTAGGTACAGTAACATTCAGAAAATTATTATAATCATACACTCCAGCGGCTAGATTACCGGCAACCCCAAAACCAAGAACTACGTCTGGCCCTTTAAATGAAAGCCAATCTCCTAGAGTTATTAAACTGTCAATCGGGATTACTTCTGTATAAGAAGGAGACACAGCCTTTAATGTGGCAACTTGATTTTTTTCTTTAAACGTCAAGAAGACTTTTTCTTCAATTTCTGTTGCTACAGCTATAATTTCAGGGATCTCTAATAAATTTTCAATTGTCTTATCAGTAACAGAGATATAAGCTCCTTCATAGGATTGAATTTCAAAATCTGGATCAAATTTGTTTACAAATGAAAGACCAAAATCTTTTAACCCTGCAAATGCACTTAGTACAATAAATAGCGCGGCAGTAGATATAGACACCATAAATAGAGCAAAAAAATTTATTCTATTTACTACTGTTTGCTTACTTCTTGAAAAAAAGTAACGGAGTGCGATTTTAAAAGTGTATGACATTATGTATGCACTATCTTTTCTGTCTTGGTTCTAAGCTAGATAATTTTTTTAAAGGGTTTACACCGTTAGTCAATTCTTTATCAATCTTTTCTATATAGTCTAAAGATTCGTCTAGATAAAAATTTAATTCAGGAACTTTTCTAAGTTGACTTTTCAATTTTTGGGATAAATCATGACGTAATTGATTTTTGTTTGTTTTCAAATTTTCAATATACATTTCAACTTTATCTTTAGGGAAAACACTTATATATATTTTAGCCATTGAAATATCAGGCACCACTTTTACTTTTGTTACTGACACCATCAGATTAGACACGCCACTTTTACGAATTGCATCTTGAATCAGATATGCAATTTCATGTTGAATCACAGTATTAATTTTCAATTGGCGGGGAGTTCCCTGGTTTTTCATATTATTAAGTATTGAAAAAACTTATTTACGTTCCCACTTAAAATCCCCGTTTAATCTAAAAGTACCTATATGTTTTTTACTCCATTGAGAGGGCTCTATAAGTGACAGAAAATTTTTATTATTCCCTTCATAAAGATAATAAGTCTCACCAACAATGGGCTCAAACTTAATTTCTGAGTTGTAAACTAATTCTGTATCAGAGACGATCGAAACAAAGGATTCAATTTTTGCCTGAAGGTCTGATAGCTCAGCACGAAATAATTTTGATACTTTATCTACACTTCTTTTTTTAAAAGCATCAACATTAGGAACTTTAATTATTGGACCACTTAAAGAGGATGAATAAGGGAGTATTTTAGCAAAATACGAATCGTTAGTATTATCCCATACTATAGAATCGGGTTTTTTCTTTTTCAATGCAAATTTTTTGTAAATATATAAAGTATTAAATTTAATTGCATAAAATACAGGCTATTAGAATAAATGAAAGTTTATTTATAAAATTATTATATTGAGGAAAAAATGAAATTTTTAGAAAAATACTATCCAATTATTCTAGCATTTTTCAGCTTCTTATACTCAATCTTCCTATGGTTTACAGGGAATCAAATGGAGGGTATATATGTAGGTTTATGGCCAGTTACGATTCTGGCTTTTGCAATTGCAATAAGACAAAGAAGAAATGATAATAATTAAAAAAAATGAATAATAAAATTATATTTCTTATTGGATTTATAATCTTAAGTATCTATACCTATTTTTTATTTTCGATTATTAAAAAACAAAACAAACATCAATCAAGGGAACAAATGAATGTAAGTGATCTCAACGATTTAGATGGTATGGGTAACCAAGGTCGTTTTCCTGATAAAAAACCGAGAAATAGAGCTATTTAAATTTAGTCTTTGACCTATATATATTAATTGCTTTTAAATAAAAAAGATATAATTAAAACAATAACTCCAATACCTACTATTAACTCACTATTATCAATTAGAAATTCAAAAACAGAAAGGATTAATCCAATTACAATTATCTGTATTCCAATAAATTGAACTAAACGTTTATTCATAATCTACTTTTCTTTTTTACTCAACAAATAGACAAACAATGGTGGTAAAAAAATAAAAAAAATGATTCCAAAATAAACGTATAAAAAGACACCTAGTGCAAATGCAAATCCTAAAGCTAAAAGATTGTGTTTCATTTAAAGAGCTTATTTATTATTAAAAAAAACTTAATATATAACTATTTTATATTCAACCATTTCAAAAAGAAACACCTACTTGCTTTTACATATGGGATAGAAGTGCATATGAATATTTAACAAGGTGTTTTAGGTATACTTTTTTGCCAACAAAGAACTTGATTTAAGCGATTCATTTACATAGATTGTTTCTTGGCATATATTTTCACCAAAACCGTCACAAAGACCATTTGGATTTGTGGATTGACCACAACTACATTCGTTCATATTATATTTCAATTAAAATTTTGTTTAATATAAATTAAAAAGATTAAACAAAAAAACTACTTTGTTTAACTTATTTAACAATTATCAACAAAAACTTAAACAAAATTTAAACAAATAATACAAAGGTTTAATTTTAAACTCTAAACTTATATGTAATCTTTTAATATCAAATAAGTGCTAAAATTTAACAAAAGTTTTAATTTTACAAACCGATATTAATTAAGTATCTGTGCGGTCCTATAGCTCAGTTGGTTAGAGTAGCTGACTCATAATCAGTTGGTCCCTGGTTCGAGCCCAGGTGGGACCACCAACAAAAACCGTAATAGTCTTTAAAACAGTCTATTGCGGTTTTTTTATTCCCTATTTGGCAACATATTGGCAACAAACCTACCTTTTTTAAAACCTAAAAACTTTTATTCCTGTCTTAATGCTTGGAGGTGGGGTGGGTTTTGTAGAATAGTTTTTCTATTGGAACAGAGGGTTGGGATTTAAAGTGTAATCTATTCTTTCTAAATTAGAAACATGAAAAATCTCCTTTATATAGTAATCATGTTATTTGGAATTTTATTGTCATCATGTGGAACTTCACGTGCATTCCAAATAGATAATTCCAAAAATTCACTTTACTATCATGACGCCTATTGGGTTGCTAAAATAAAGCCAGAAGGCGCTCCTGCAAAAATCACAGTCATCAACGATATGCATATAGATACTTTAACAAACAGGGTTACTGTTTATGCTCAGTCTAGAATTTTAGGAAAAATTGTATCACCTCCTC
>CAJWHM010000009.1 GCA_913041125.1 uncultured Bacteroidota bacterium
ATACATTGCACAAAAACATTTTGTTATGAAACATCTTTATTTATTGATGTCTTTTCTTTTGGCTATTCAATTTTCTTTAGCCCAAAGAACAATCACAGGTGTCGTTTCCGATGAATTTGGGGTCCCACTTCCAGGTGCTACCATTTTAGAGGAGGGAACTAGTAATGGAACCACTACAGATTTTGACGGAAATTATTCTATAACAGTAGAAGATGGTGCTTCGATTTCAGCAAGTTATGTTGGCTATCAAGCAACTTCAATATTAGTTGATGGGCAGGATCAGATAAACTTCACTTTAACAGAAGGAAATCAACTTGATGAAGTTATTGTAACATCGTTAGGTATTAAAAGAGAGAAACAAGCATTAGGATATGCAGTATCTGAGGTTTCAAATGAATCTTTAGAACAAAGAGCTGAAGGAGATATAGGTAGAGTTTTAACTGGAAAAGCATCTGGTGTTCAGATCACGAACCAAAGTGGGCTTTCAGGTTCAGGAACAAGTATTGTAATTAGAGGTTTAAATACTTTTTCTCAAGGAAATCAGCCCTTATTTATAGTTGACGGAATACCCTTTAGCAGCGAAACAAATTCACAAGGAAGTTTCGTTGATGGAAATAATGGTTCTTCTCGCTTTTTAGATATAGACCCAAATAACATTGAATCCGTTAGTGTGCTTAAAGGATTAGCAGCTGCAACATTGTATGGTACTCAAGGGAGAAATGGTGTTATTCTAATTACTACAAAATCTGGTAGTTCTTCTTCTGGCGAAGCAAGTAAAAACGAAATAACAATAAATTCCTCATATTTTAATGTTGAATTTGCTTCAATGCCTGACTACCAAATGCAATATGGAAATGGATTTGACCAGTCTTTCGGTTGGTTCTTCTCAAATTGGGGGCCGAGCTTTGATGAAGGAGGACCTGCAGGTTGGGGTGGCCAATCATCAATAAACGGAACATCATCTGGCACACCTGGTTTTCTCAGACACCCCTACACAACAGCTAGTTCTGCAACTGGTATCCCACAAGTTCTAGATGCATTAGGTATAGATCCTAATGCCCTATATGAATGGAAACCATATGATAGTGTAGGTGGTTTTTTTAAAACAGGACATGTCTTCAGTAATAATATTAATGTTAGGGGCGCAACACCTGACGGAACTGTAAATTATAATATAAATTATGGTAACTTAGAAGACGTTGGATTTACACCCGGTAATACAGTTAATAGAAACACACTCAGTTTTGGAGGTAACGCGCAGTTATCAAATAAATTTGTTGTTGGTGGAACTTTAAATTATTCAAAGACAGAATTCCAAACACCACCTGTTGCTGCTGGCTATGGAAGTAATGTTGGTGGTGAAGGAGCTTCAGTTTTTGCTAATGTATTTTACACACCAAGAAGTGTTGATCTTATGGGACTGCCCTATCAAAACCCTGTAACAGGAGAGTCAATATATTATAGACAAAACAACTCCATTCAACACCCACTATGGACAGTAAATAATACAGCCAATTTACAAGCAACAAATAGAGTATTTGGAGGTGCAAATATTTCCTATGGCATTAATGACAATCTAAATGTTTCTTACCGTTATGGTTTAGATATATATTCTGAAAACAATACCAATTACTCCAACAAAGGTGGAAAAACAGGTTCTCTAGTTAATAGAAATGGTATATATGAAACTTGGAATAATACAAAATCAATCTATAACCATAACCTAAATTTAAGTGGTGATTATGACATTGAAGAATTTGGTATTACATTCAATGTAGGTATCGATTCTAGGAGTGATATTTTTGATCAAAATGGAACAAGAAGTACTGGGCAACAGGTCTTTAATGTCTTAAGGCACTTTAACTTTGAACAGCAGGATGAAATTCAATATTTTGAAAAAAGAAATATACTTGGTGCATTTGCCCAGACTGAAATCGATTACAATCGGTATGCTTATTTGACCCTTGCAGCAAGAAAAGATTGGGTATCGAACTTATCTGAGGCGAATAGATCAATAATTTATCCATCAGCTAGTGTGTCTTTTATTCCCACTGAAGCATTCCCAGAAATTAAAAATGATTATCTAGGTTTCATAAAGGTAAGAGCAGGTTATGGTACTTCAGCTAATTTCCCTTTTGGTTATCCTATTGCTGCTACACTTAACATTGATACTCAATCATTCATAAAAAATGGTGGTTTTGTAATCTCAAACACATCAGGCTCCATACTTGGAAACCCGAATTTAAAACCTGAAAGGATAGATGAAATTGAGTTTGGTATTGAAGGTCGTTTTTTCAACAATAGACTAACTATGGATTTATCTATTTATAACAAAAAAACAAATGATCTAATTATAGACAGACCTTTAGATCCATCTACAGGATATACTTCAACTCAAACAAATATTGGTTTGATTGAAAATAAGGGAGCAGAACTTGATTTATCAATGAATTGGTTTGAGAGTCAGGATGGTTTGAATTGGTCCTCTTCATTTAATTGGTCAACAAACGATGCAATTGTGATTGACCTAGGTGAAGATACTGATCGTATTGTTTTTGCTGGATTTGGAACATTAGGAAATGCTGCAATTCCAGGGGAATCTCTTGGTTCTATAATAGGATCTTCCATAACTAGACTCGGAGGAAGAATAGAAAATTCAAGATGGGTAGATGGAGGTGATTACGTAGTAAATAACCAAGGTAGTTATGATGAGACTTTTGATCCTACCATTATAGGTGATGCAAATCCAGACTGGATTGCCAACTTAAGTAATACTATTTCTTACAAAAACTTGAGTCTAAACTTCCTATTTAATTATCAACAGGGCGGTGATATATTCACTTACACTGTAGCTACTTTATTAGGTAGAGGATTAACTACTGACACATTAGATCGAGAGTTAAGCTTTGTTTTACCAGGAGTCAACTCAAACGGACAACCTAATACTAAAATGATTAATAACTCAACATTTTACTTTAGTAACGTTTTATATGGTCCAGATGAAATGTTAGTCTATGATGCCAGCCATTGGAGATTGGGTGAAGTTTCGTTATCATATAATTTACCTAAAAACTTAATTGAAAGTACTCCCTTTGGTAGTATTTCGATTACAGCATCTGGATTTAATTTAGCCTACAATGCATGGAATACTCCTGAAGGAACAAATTTTGATCCTAATATTGCTGGTGTAGGTATTGGTAATGGTAGGGGATTTGATTTTATTAATGGCCCAAGTGCTAGAAGATACGGAGGCAGTATAAAACTTACATTTTAATTTAAAAAATTTGAATTATGAAAAATGTTAAAAATTTATTAGGTCTATTTTTTATCTCAACTCTTATGTTCATTTCATGTGATACATTAGACTTAGATCTTACAGAAAATCCAAATGCATTAAGTCCAAATCAAGCTGATGCTGGTTTCTTTTTAAATTCGATTCAAATTAACTTTGCATTTTGGGTAAATAGCATGGGAGATCGAGGTGGTGAGCTTACAAGAATAAACTATATGAATGGTAGAACTTATAACAATGTCTACTCACCTGATAGTTGGAATGGATTATGGTCATCAGCGTATAGAGGGATGCTTGAAGATATTCGTCTTATGAATTCCCTTGCAGATGAAGCTGGTTTATCTTATCACAGAGGAATGGGTAAAGTATTCCAAGCATACATATTAATAACTCTAGTAGACTATTTTGGAGATATTCCTTACTCTGAAGCCCTTCAAGGTGGAGAAGGAGTTTTAAACCCAATTGCAGACAGCGGACAGAGTGTTTATAGTGCTGCAATCTCAACTCTTGATAGTGCTATAGCTGATTTTAACTCTGGAGGTCCTGTTCCCTCAAATGATTATTATTACGGAGGAAATGCGGATAAGTGGATTAAAGCAGCAAATAGCATTAAAAAGAAAGCTCTTTTAAATTTAGGAGATTTTGTTGGTTACAATGCTATTACAAATTATATTAGTTCTCCCACGGATGATTTTCAATTTATATGGGGAAGAAATCCAGCTACTCCTGACACAAGACATCCTCTATATAGATCAAATTACACCTCGACCGGTGGCGGAGAATATATGTCAAATTGGCTAATGTTCAACATGATTAATGGACATGCTGGAAATTCAGACCCTAGAATCAATTATTATTTCTATAGACAAGTGGATAATACACCTGGATTTGATAGTGCAGCTGATGAAGAGGTATTAGAATGTGGCCTTCCAGGTTATTATGTACCACCTCAATTGAGAGGCGACAACTCACCTTTCTGTGCGCCTACAAACTCTGCTAGTAAACCTGCCAACGGATATTGGGGAAGAGATCATGGAAATGATAATGGAATTCCTCCTGATGGATTTAAAAGAACATTAAGAGGTGTATATCCTGCTGGAGGAGCTTTTGATGATTCTAGCTTTGCAGGAAAAGTAGATGGTGATGGATTTGGTGGAGCTGGTATTACCCCTATAATGCTTTCCTCATGGATGCACTACATGAACGCAGAGGTAGCTGTTAATAATGGCGGTGACCCGACTAATGAAACACTTATAGCTTTAGAACAAGCTTTGTATAAAACTGACGATCTTGGCGGACCTGCTTTAACAAGTGATGACGTTTCTAATTACATAGCTGCTTTCACTTCAGATTGGAATTCTGCAAGTTCTCTTGCTGATAAATTAGATATGTGGGCTACAGAATTCTTCATCTCGTTAACAGGAAATGGTATTGATGCGTATAATTCGTATAGAAGAAATGGTTTTCCAAGATCACTTCAGCCAAATATTGAACCAGATCCAGGACAATTCCCGTTGTCTCAGTACTATCCTGCAAATTATGTAAATACGAATAGAAACGCTACACAAAAAAGTGCTAAAACTGTTCGTATATTTTGGAATACTAATGGTCCAACAACTTTAAAATAATAATGATGAAAAAAATAATATATCTATTTGTTTTAGCTTTCATTTTTAACTCTTGTGAAGAGCCTGACAATACAGTCAACTTTGTTCTAGATAATTTTGATAAAGGGGCTGTAATTAGAACTATAAGCACTAGTGGCGATTATAATTTTTACAATCAAAATACATCAGTTTTTTCAGTTGAAATAGAAGAACATGATGCCGAAAATGGAGATTTAATGCAAAATGTTGAAATTTTCTTATCAGTGGATGGAAGTTCAGAAGTTTTATATACAACATTACAACCTAACGATTTTTCAATTGGTCCTACTGGATTACCAAGAGCCACTTTTCAAGTTCCATTGAGTGATGTAAAAAGTAAGATTGGATTTATTGGAGGAAGTACTGTGAAAATTAGACTTCAACTTAATTTAACAAATGGAAAAACATACTCTGAAGATGAGGTAACTGGGTCAATGACAGGTTCTTATTTTGCTTCTCCGTTTGTCTACAATAAAATAGTTTTGTGTAATGTTACAGATGGTTCTGCTGTACCAGGAGTCTATACTATTAAGATGCAAGATTCTTATGGTGACGGATGGCAAGATAGTAGAGTAAAATTAACTGTTGACGGAGAAGTTTATTTCTTTGCTATGCCAAGTCCATATGCGAGTGGAGTTGAAATAAATAAAACACTTGAAGCATATACAGGTGACGATAATTCAGGTTATTCAACCATTACTATCCCTGCTAATGCGTCAGAAATGAAATGGGAATGGATAGTTGGAAGATATCCAGAAGAAACATCTTACACTATTTCTTACACAAAACTAGATGGTACTAGGGCACAAGATAGTTACAATGAAGCTAACGGACCTGGAGGCGTAAAAATATTAAGTGTTTGTCAATAAATAAGAGACACTTATAAAAATGTTTAATTTAAGAGGGTATTAAGCCCTCTTTTTTATTGCATATTTGGATACACATATCCTCTCCAAAATGTACCGTTTCCTTCATACTTCCAAACAACCTTGCTGTCTTTAGTTACCTCCCAATATCCAAAATCTCCTTCACAAATTAAAGTATTACCGTTTGGCAATCTATATACACCTGAAATTTTTGCATTATATATTTCTGGATTAGAATAACTCCAATAAATATTAGGTGTTCCCCAATTTAGTGGATTAATATCAAATTCACTTGGAAGTTCAAATTCATATACAATGGATTGCTTTTCTTTAGTTCCATTCATGTAAATTAAAAAATGATTCAGTGTTTTATTATCTAAAGTAACAAGACTGGGATGATGATTATTAAAAAATAGACGTTCCCCTTCTCCTTTATAAGTTCTAGGATTACCAAAACGAAAACTTAGGTCTCCCAAATCTGTTTTAGTAGTATCAGTATCATATTTATGTGGAACAACCCAAATTTCACTGTAAAAATTAACACTTACATATATTACATCTTTTATATCATCATAATACAGTCCATTTGCATGCATTAAATCTCCATTTTCATAATCATAATAATTTAAATCGATTTTTTCAGGATGTTCACTCACGACACCATAATTAAGTCCAGTAGGGTTAAAATCCTGAATCAAATGATCTGAACTTTTCCATTCCCAGACAATTGATCTTTCTTGAGGTGAAAACTCAATTATTTTTTCTAAAAAAATATCCTGGCTGCCATTGAATCCCATTTCTATAGCCTGACTTTCAGAAAATCTTTCCCACACTAAAATCAAAATGTTTCCATTTGGCATTATCTCAAAATCATGATGAGCAAGTTCATTTTCATTATTAATTTCATATTCCCAATCTAAACTTCCTAAAGGATTAAATTTTTTTAAAATTCCTCCATAACCACCGAAGGAAAATGAAACTTGATCAGGTTTAAATAATCCAACTACACTTCCATCTGAGAGTAACTCCAAATCATTTCCTAACTTAGAGTCAAAATTCCAAGTTTTTAAATACTCTCCTGTTTTTGATGTTAAGTAAGCACTAGACCCTCCATTCTCAATTATAAATATAGGATTTGGATCTATCTCTTTAGGAATAAATAATTTGATATTATCTGAGACTTCTGGAATTGGAAGAAAATATGCTCTTATAGATATATTACTTTTTAAAACATGTTGGTATGTTTCATTTTTTATATCACTATCAAATCCTTCCCATCTATCAAAATAATATCCTGTATTCGATATAGCTTCAAAAAGAATTGTATCATTTTTTTGATAAGAACCCTCAAGAGTAGATACACTACCTTGACCTTCAATTGAAATAGATACATTATAATAAATATTTTCCTCTAAATTTAAATCTTCATTACAACTATAAAGGCTAAATATCAAAAGGCTAAACAAGAAAAAATTAAAATTTTGATTTTTCTGCAATTGAATTATGATTTAAAATAAAATGACAAATAAAACTGTCTTTTACAATTTTAATTATTTTTCACCTAATTAGAGATACACCTTAAGAATTAAATTATTTTTGATAAATGGAAAAAGAAACCATTTATGGAATTCATGCTGTTTTAGAAGCAATTAAATCGAGTCAACCGATCGATAAGGTATGGATTCAAAAAGGGTCTAAAAGTAAACTTTTTGAACTGCTCTTAAATAAATTACGTTTAAATAGTATTTCTTTTAGTTTTGTCCCTTCTGAAAAACTAGAACGCTTTTCAGCAAAAAATCATCAAGGAGTAGTGGCTAGAATTGCTGCAATAAAAACCATGGAAATGGTTCCTCTAATTAATGAAATATTACAACAGAAGAAAAACCCTTTATTTGTATTATTAGATGGAATTACGGATGTACGTAATTTCGGTGCAATTCTTCGTTCAGCTGCTGCGTCTGGTGTTGATGCTGTTTTTATTTCGTCTAGTGGTAGTGCTCCATTAAATGGTGATGTAGTAAAAACTTCAGCTGGGGGAGCTTTTAAAGTTCCTATTTCAAAAGTTTCACACTTAAAAGATGTTGTTTTTCATCTCAAAGCTCATAACGTAAAAATTTTTGGTATTACTGAAAAGGCAAAAGAAACTGTTTTCAAAAAGAACTTTGAAGGACCACTTGCTTTAATCTTTGGTTCTGAAGATCTTGGGATTTCAAAAGGATTGATAAAATTATTAGACGATGAGGCTAAACTTCAGATGGAAAATGAAATAGACTCATTAAATGTTTCTGTTACCTGTGGAATTCTTTTTTTTGAAATTCTAAGGCAAAGAAGCTAAACTAAATCTTCTTACATTTAAATATGAATATTCCATTAGCTGAAAGAATGCGACCAAAAAAATTAGCTGACTATTGTGGTCAACAACATCTTATTGGTCCTAATGGTAGTTTTAAACAAATGATTAAATCTGGAGTTTTTCCCTCAATCATTTTATGGGGACCACCTGGAACTGGAAAAACAACTTTAGCTCAATTATTAGCATTTGAAAAAAAATGTCCTTTTTATCATATTTCTGCTGTTAATGCGGGTGTAAAAGAAATTAGAGATATAATTCATAAAGGCGAAAATTCGGGTGGATTATTTAATGAAAAAACTCCAATTCTCTTTATTGATGAAATACATAGGTTTAGCAAATCACAGCAAGACTCGTTATTGAATGGAGTAGAAAAAGGAACAATAACTTTAATTGGAGCTACAACTGAAAATCCTAGTTTTGAAGTTATCAATGCTTTACTCTCACGTTGTCAGATTTATATACTCAATCCACTTGAAAATAAAGAGTTAAAGAAAATTTTAAAAAAAGCTTTGGAAAGAGACGATATTTTAAAAGAAAATGATATTTCATTGGTGGAAACGGATGCATTGATAGAATTTGCTGGTGGAGATGCAAGAAAATTACTCTCGCTTCTAGAACTTGTTGTTAATTCCCAAAAAACAAAAAAAATTAAGTTGACGAATAATTTAGTATTTGAAACTGTTCAATCTAAAACAGTTTTATTTGACAAAAATGGTGACTTTCACTACGATATCACATCAGCCCTAATTAAATCAATAAGAGGAAGTGATCCAAATGCAGCTATATATTGGTTAGCAAGAATGATTGAAGCAGGGGAAGAAATAACATTTATTGCTAGACGTCTTTTGATTCTTGCTTCAGAAGACATAGGTCTAGCAAATCCTACAGCGCTTGTATTAGCTAATAGCACTTTTCAAGCTGTAAAAAATGTGGGTTTTCCGGAGGGAAGGATAATTTTAGGTCAATGTGCAATATATTTGGCTACTTCGCAAAAAAGTAACTCTTCATATAAAGCAATAAATTCTGCAATTGAGAAAGTAAAAGATACTGGTAATCTTCAAGTTCCTATTCATTTGAGAAATTCTCCAACTAAATTGATGAAAGAACTAGGTTTTGGTGATGGATACAAATACCCACATGATTTTGAAAACCAGTTTACTGATCAGGATTTCTTACCTAAAGAAATTGACGGAAATAAATTTTACGAACCGGCAAATAATACTAAAGAAGAGAATATCAGAAAATTTCTTCAAACTAGATGGAGAGACAAGTATAATTATTAAGTTTTTTTCCAAAAGAAAGGTGTAAGTAAGATAAGGACTGTAAATAGCTCTAAACGACCTAAAAGCATTAAAAAACTTGCCCAAATTTGGCCCCATTCAGGTAGCGAAGAATAAGTATTATTTGGACCAAATGACCCAAGAGCTGGTCCAACATTTCCTAAAGTTGAAGCCGCTAAACCAATAGAAGATTCAAAATCTGTACCAAAAGCACTAAATACAAATGATCCTATAATAAAACTTAGCATATATAATATAAAAAAACCTAAAATATTATAGGAAATTGAGCTACTCACAATTTTATCGTTATATCGTGCTTGAATAATTGCATTTGGATGTAAAGCCCTTTTAAATTCTAAAAATCCACTTTTTATCATTAACATATGACGTACTACTTTAATTCCACCTGAAGTTGAGCCTGAAGAACCTCCCAAAAACATTAAACCAAAAAATATTAAAGTAATTAATGGACTCCACTGAGTGTAATCTGAAGTAACAAAGCCTGTGGTTGTAATAACAGAAACTATTTGAAAAATAGATTCCCTTAACGTCATCTCTAGATTTGAGAAATTATATTCGATAAATATATTTTCCTTATAACAAATTAAAAGAAAAACGAACAAAGAAAAAATCATCAAAAAGCTCACGTATAATTTAAATTCATCGTCTTGTAAAATTTTTTTAATTTTTTTTGTGAAAATAAAGTAACTCAAAATAAAGTTTGTTCCCGCCAAAAACATAAATGAAATAATTATGTATTGTATCATGGGTCGGTCATTCCAATAAGCAATACTATTGTTTTTAGTTGAAAAGCCTCCTGTAGATAATGTGCTCATTGCGTGATTAATAGCATCAAAAAATGTCATCCCGGCAAAATAGAGCAAAAATGTTTCAATAAATGTGTAAAGAAAATATATCAGCCATAATCTTTTAGCAGTATCTGTTATTCTAGGGTGTAATTTGTCACCTGCTGGTCCAGGTGCTTCCGCGGTAAAAAGTTGAATTCCGCCAATACCTAAAAAAGGTAAAATTGCAATTGCAAGAACAATTATACCCATACCACCTATCCAATGGGTAGTACTTCTCCAAAATAAAATTCCCTCTGGTAAAGATTCTATATCATCTAAAATTGTTGCTCCAGTAGTCGTGTAACCCGACATGGTTTCAAAAAAACTAGAAGTGAAATTGGGAATAGTCTCTGTAAAAATATATGGTATTGTTCCAGAAATAGCCATTAATAGCCATCCTAGGGTTACAATTAAATAACCTTCTCGTTTTTGAATTTGTTTATCATAATGTCTAAAAAATAGCATTAATAATGCGCCAATAAATAAAACTATAAAAGATGATATTGTTATTTCAAAAGTAAAACCGTCTTTGTATATTAAACTTACTAGAGAAGCAATTAGCATAAAGACTCCGTTAAAAAATAACAAAATACCCATTAAAAAAATGACGATTTTGTAATTGAAAGATTTAATCATCGAATCAAAGAAATAAACGTTCAATTCTTTTTAGAGACCTAGGTAAACAACAAACTACAATTCGATCTCCTGGTATAATGGTATAATCACCCAAGGCTATAATTCCTAGTCCATCTTTAATTACCCCCCCTATTATAGCTGTTCTAGGAAATTCAATATCCTTTATTTTATAGTTTGTAACCTCTGAGTTTGCATTAACTACAAATTCTAATATTTCAACATTCAAATTATTTAATGTTGTCATATCAACTACTTCCCCTTTTCTAATGTATCTAAAAATCGTATTCGCAGTTAATAGTTTTTTATTTATTAGGGTATCAATCCCTATGGAATACGAAAGCTGAAAGTAATCCATGTTTTCAACTAGAGCAATTGTCTTTTTTACTTTTTTAGTATGAGCCATAAGACAACTCATAATATTTGTTTCTGAATTTTCAGTTACTGAAATAAATGCATCCATTGATGTTATATTTTCTTCCTCTAATAACTCAGCATTTCTTCCATCTCCATGAATTACTAAAGCATTTGGTAATAAGTCGGCAATCTCAAATGCCTTTTTTTTGTTTTTTTCAACAAGAGTAACATTAAATTTTTTATCACATAATTGTCTAGCAGTATTATATCCTATTCTTCCACCGCCTAAAATCATAACATTCTTTATAGATGCCTTTGTTTTTCCAGTAAGTTTATATAACTCCTCAACTCCTTCTTTTAAAGTTATAAAGAAAACTGTGTCTCCAATTTCAAAACGAGTATCACCCCTAGGAATTTGGGTGGTCTGAGTGCCTTTTCTTTGAACAGCAACAGGCATAAAATGTACATCAGGGAAAAAAGAAGCTGCTTCTTTAACAGTTTTCCCTACAAAAGGTACATTTTCATTTAATTTTGTACCAATCAAAGTTAGTGCTCCCCCTTCAAACTCATAACTGTTTGAAAAAGCAGATTGATCTAAAAGTTGTTGGATTTCTTCAGCTGCAAGTTCTTCAGGTGATATAATCTCATCTACTCCTATATTTTGAAAACTAATAGAATTCTGTGCTTTTATAAGCTCAATGTTAGAAATCCTAGCTATAGTTTTCTTACTTCCTAGTTGCTTTGCCAAAGCACATATTGTAATATTTGTAGACTCTTCTGCTGTTACTGCAATAAAAAGGTCTGATTTTTCTACTTGAGCTTCATTCATTAATGATAAAGACATTGCGTCTCCTCTAATAGCACGAATATCCAAATGGGATTCCGCATAATTTAATCGGTCTTTGTCTGTATCAATAAGAGTGATATCAAGGGATTCATAAGATAACAGTTTGGCCAAATGAAATCCAACCTCACCACTCCCTGCGATAATTATTTTCATAAAAATATTTAGAAAATATTTTCAAATATACGAATATTCGTTGTGCTTATCTAAATTCAAATTAATACTCAAAATTATTATCTTTCGCAGCTATGAAAAAAATAATCAAACCCCATTTAAATAATAATGAATCCAAAAAAAATCAAATCATTCAGATGTTTGATGAAATTTCCAAAACTTATGATGTTTTAAATAGAATTATTACTCTCGGTATTGACTCTGTTTGGAGAAGAAAAATTTATAGAATAATCAAAAAATTCAAACACGAATTTGTTTTAGATATTGCCACAGGGACAGGTGATTTAATTATTGAATTATCAAAACTTAATACAAAAAAAATCATTGGAGTAGATATTTCGCCCAAAATGCTTGAAATAGGTAAAGAAAAATTAAAAAAAAGGGGCTTAAGTAAAAAAATAACAATGTTATCAGGCGACTCAGAGGATTTAGAGTTTAAAGACAAAACCTTTGATGTTGTTACTGTTGCTTTTGGAGTTAGAAATTTTGAAAATTTGGACAAAGGTTTAAATGAAATTAAAAGAGTATTAAAACCAAAAGGTGTTTTGATTATTCTAGAAACTGCTATTCCAAAAAATTGGTTTATAAAATCACTTTATAAGGTATATATGAAAATTTTTATGCCAGTTATTGGTTTTATTTTTTCAAAAAATTTTTATGCTTACAATTATTTATCTAATTCTTCTAAAGTATTCCCCCATGGTAAATCATTTAACAATATTTTAAAGAAAAATGGGTTTATAGATGTAGAGGATTCTCCGCAAACTTTTGGAGTTGCTTCAATTTATTTTGCAAAAAAAAGGTGAAAATATAATTTTTTTTTGTGTATTAATTTTTTGTTTACTCGGACAAAAAATAAATGCACAATATCCAGATGTAAAGGAGCGTATTATTAATCTTCCTGGTTTTGATCAAAAGAAGATACATTACGGCTATTTTTTAGGAACTAATAAATATGATTTTAAGTTTGAATACATTGATTCGTATTACAAAGATTTAATGTATAGTGATATTTCTGTAGTTCAAAAAAATGGATTTAATGTTGGTCTTATTGGTGACTTAAGAATTAATAATTATTTTAATTTAAGATTTGAACCTGGCTTGTATTATAATCAAAGAGAGCTGAATTATCCTGAATATCCAGAGTTTGAAAGAGAATCAGATCGTACTAGAGAAGTAAAATCAACTTATATTCACCTACCATTATATTTAAAAATTAATGCAAAAAGAATTAATAATTTTCGACCTTTTATTTTGACTGGGTTTTCTACAGATTTTAATCTTTCAAGCAATGAAAAAAATTCTGATGATAATGCTAGTAATGTCTTTCGTACAACATCTCAAAGTTTTAATTATGAATTGGGATTAGGATTTGAATTTTATCTATATTATTTTAAATTTTCTCCTTCATTTCGTGGTATTTTCTCATTTCAAAATGAATTGATTTCGGATAATCAAGAAAATAGTCCTTGGACAGGAAAAATTCTAAATATGTTAAGTCGAGGAGTTTCTTTAATAATAACTTTTGAATAATTATTAAGTTCTATAAATTTCGCTAAAAAAAATTGCAACTGATGTTGCAACATTTAAGCTCTCAGCACCATTATGTTTTTTAAAATTAGGAATACCTATCTTGTTTTTTATATTTGATTTTAACTCTTCTGAAATTCCATGAGATTCACTTCCAAAAACATAGGTCCCATATTCTTGTAATTGATTTTTATAAATTGAAGTGCCATTAATTTCAGCTTTAAAAATAGGTTTATTAATTAAATCAATATAGGTTAAAAGATCTGAAATATAGTGACAACTAACCCTCGCAATAGATCCCATAGAAGACTGAATAGCTTTTGGATTATAACAATCTACAGTATTAGTACTACATATTAATTGATCAAGGCCGAACCAATCACAAAGGCGAATAATTGTTCCTAAATTTCCTGGGTCAGAAATACCATCTAAAATAATAGTTAATTTATTCCGGTTATTTAATTTTATATCTGGTATTTTAAAAACTCCAAGAATTGAGCTATGATTTTTGAAATGACTGATTTTTTTCATTTCAGACTCTTTTACTTTTAAAGCTTTTGGGTGTGATATATTTCTAATAGAAAAAAGAAATTCACATTCAATTTTAGAGTTTATTAAATCATTAACTACTTTTTCTCCCTCAGCTACAAAGAGACCAAACTTTGATCTATATTTTTTTTGTTTAAGTTGTATGATTTTTTTTTGCTGGTTCTTACTGACCATAAAATGACTTATTTTTGATAATAGAATTTAAGTTTAGTGAATTTCATTAAGACAAATTTAGTCAAACTACTATTCATTTTCCTAGTTTTAGAAAGCTGTTCAAGTTCAAGGTTAAATGATAAAATAATTATTGACAAAAATGAAGTGTATGAGGACGGTAGATTATTATCAAATTCTCCTGTAAACTTCATTATTACTACTCAATCAAATAAAAAATTTTTAGGAATTCCATTTGGAAAAATACTTTATGAATCCTCTAGTACTAATCCTAGTGATAAATTTGACTTATGGATAAACAAAAAAGAAAATAGGAGAAAAAATTTAGAAAAAATAATATCAAATAAACAAATTAATGCTTTAAATAATTACACTTTAAAATTTAATGAGTGGTTAAGAAAAACTGGTGAACCTCCAGCATTTTTGAAAAAAAATGAAATTGAAATTTCTAAAAAAAGGATAGTTCAATATTATAAAAATCTTGGATACTATGACGTTAATGTAAGCATAGACAGTAAAAAATTAAAAGAAAAAAAAATTATTTTAAAATATAAGATTAAACCTAATCAAAAATATTTAATCGAATCAATTACAGCTGAAATTGAATCTCCACAGCTTAAAACATTGTATGATGATAATATAAAAAATCAATTAATCATAAAAGGTGAGCCTTTTGAGATCAATAAATTTGAAAAAGAAAGGGAGCGTTTATTTCTTCTTTTTAAGAATAATGGCATTTATAATTTTCAACAAAATAGTATTCAATTTACTGCTGCAATTGATAGTTCAGGTAATGATTTAAATATACCAGTAAAAATAAAAATCGAAAACATAAAACAGCGTTTAAATGATAGTCTTATTGGGATTCCATATAAAAAATATAAAATTGAAGAAGTTTTGGTTTTTATTGATGATTCAAAAAATGACTTTACAAAATTTACAGATTCAATTAACTATAAAGATTTTAGAATTTATAGTAAAGGAAAACTAAAATTTAAACCAAAATCAATTACATCAGGAATAAATGTAAAAAAGGGAAAACTCTACAGTGATGAAGACAGAAATTTAACTTTTAGGTATTTTAATAATCTGAAAAATTTCAAATATCCAAGCATAAATTATAAGTTATCACCAAATAAAGAGTCTTTAATTGCATCAATATATTTAAATCCCAAAGAACGCTTTTCATTAGGATTCGATTTGGATTTATCGCATTCTAATATTCAAGATTTTGGTTTTGGAATTGGAGGAGGATTAGGAATAAGAAATTTGTTTAGTGGTACTGAAATTTTAGAACTGAATCTTAAAAATACTTTAGGTGCTTCAAGAGATATTGCTCAAAGTGATGACCAGTTTTTTAACCTTTTTGAGTTAGGAGCAGACTTAAAGTTAACTGTCCCAAGAATATTAGTCCCATTCAATAAAAAAGAGTTGGTTCCTTCTATAATGTCACCAAAAACACAAATTATTTTAGGAACTACTCTTCAGGAAAATATTGGCCTAGATAAACAATTTTTTACAGGGACATATCAATTTGATTGGAAACCCAAAAACGAAAAAAAAATTCAATTTAAATTGATTGAACTTGAATTTGTAAACAATCGAAATTTGACAAATTATTTTAATGTATATAGAAATTCATATGATAGATTAAATAAAATAGCAAAAGAGTATAATGGCAAAACTGAAATATTAAATGAAAATGGAGATTTGTTAATTCCAAACGGTACATCAGATTTTATTAATGATGTGCTTAATAATGAAACAATTTTAACAATTGATGATGAAGACTATAAAACTATTAATACAATAAAGGAACGTTATGACAGACTAACAGCAAACAATTTGATATTAGGATCTTCTTTTAACGTTAATCTGAACAGCCAAAAAAGTATTTTTGATGAAAATTTTTATCAACTAAGATGGAAAGTTGAATGGATTGGTAACCTTATAAATCAATTTTTAAAATTAACAAATTCAAATAAAAATAATCTGGACCAAAATATTTTAGGAGGAGTTAGCCCCTCTCAATACATAAAAACAGAATTAGACTATATTAAACATTGGTCATTCGGAAGAGAACGTGTGTTGGCATTCCACGCATTTACTGGATTTGCAATACCTTATGGTAATTCTAATAATATTCCTTTTTCAAGATCATATTTTTCTGGTGGAGCAAATGATAATAGAGCATGGAAAGCATATAAATTAGGTCCAGGAAGCAGTAATAACATAAATGATTTTAATGAAGCAAATTTTAAATTAGCTTTTAATCTTGAGTATCGTTTTGCTATAACTGGATCTTTAAAAGGTGGACTATTTATTGATTTAGGAAACATTTGGAATCTTTGGGATGATGTCGAAAGCGATGACATCAAATTCAATGGTTTAGAGGATCTTTCAGAAATTGCTATAGGCTCTGGTTTTGGTATTAGATATGATTTTGATTTTTTTGTTTTTCGATTTGATACAGGATTTAAAACATATAATCCTTCTCTTGAAATTAATGATCGATGGTGGTCTGAATACAATTTTAAAAATGCAGTTTTTAATATAGGTATTAATTATCCATTCTAAAACCAAATAAGTTTTTATTTTTGCAGCAAACCAAATTTGATGAATCACAAAATTCCTCCAGGCGTTATTACTGGAAAAAAAGTACAAGAAGTTTTTAATCTTGCTAAAAAAAAATCATTTGCTTTACCGGCCGTTAACGTAATAGGAAGCAATAGTATTAATGCAGTCCTTGAAACGGCTAAGGAACTTAATAGTCCTGTTATAATTCAATTTTCTAATGGTGGAGCACAATTCAATTCTGGAAAAGGACTTTCTAATCATAATCAAAATTCAGCCATAGCAGGAGCTATTGCAGGAGCAAAACATGTACACGAACTTGCTGAATTATACGGAGCAACTGTTATTCTTCATACTGATCATTGTGCAAAAAATTTACTGCCCTGGATTGACGGACTTATAGATGCAAGTGAAATTTTCCACAAAGAAAATGGAAAACCTCTGTTCAGCTCACATATGATAGACTTATCTGAAGAACCTATTGAAGAGAATATTAGTATCTGCAAAAAATATTTAGAAAGGATGTCAAAAATGGAAATGACATTAGAAATTGAGCTTGGAATTACAGGAGGTGAGGAAGACGGAGTGGATAATAGTGATGTAGATGCTTCTAAACTTTACACTCAACCTGAAGAAGTGGCATATGCTTTTGAAGAGTTGAGTAAGGTTAGTTCACAATTTACTGTAGCTGCTGCTTTTGGAAATGTTCATGGTGTCTACAAGCCTGGAAATGTAAAATTAACACCTAAAATTTTAAAAAATTCTCAAGAATATATTTCAAAAAAATATAATCTCCCTAAAAATACTGTAGATTTTGTTTTTCATGGTGGTTCAGGATCCTCAAAAACTGAAATTGAAGAATCTATAGGTTATGGTGTAATCAAGATGAATATTGATACTGACCTTCAATTTGCTTTTACTGAAGGAATTCGTGATTACATGAATGATAAAATTCTATACCTTAAAAATCAAATTGGAAATCCAGAAGGAGCTGAACAACCAAATAAAAAATATTATGACCCAAGAAAATGGCTACGTCTCGGGGAAGAAACTTTTAAAAAAAGATTAGTAAAAGCATTTGAAGACTTAAATAACATTAATACTTTATAATTTTCTTTATTTTATATCTTTATTTAAAATCTGACATATGAGTTGGTTTAAAAGAAGTGAGAAAGGTATCCATACCAAAACAGAAGAAAAAAAAGATATCCCCAAAGGACTATGGTATCAGACACCGACGGGAAAAATTATTGAAGCAAAAGAACTCGCAGAAAACAAATATGTAAGTCCAGAAGATGATTACCATGTTCATATTGGTAGTAAAGAATATTTTGAAATCCTTTTTGATAATAATGTTTTTGAGGAATTTGATAAAGAGTTAAAGTCAAAGGATTTTTTAAAATTTGAAGACTCAAAAAAATATATAAATCGACTTAAAGATGCTCACAAAAAAACTGGTTTATATGATGCTATTAGAACCGCTGTAGGTCCTTCAAAAGGAAAAAATATTGTTATAGCATGCATGGACTTTAGATTTATTGGTGGTTCTATGGGTTCTGTTGTAGGTGAAAAAATTTCTCGCGCTACCGATTATGCAATAGAGAATAAATTGCCTCTCGTAATAATATCTAAATCTGGAGGTGCTCGTATGATGGAATCAGCAACTTCACTAATGCAAATGGCAAAAACTTCAGCGAAATTAGCACAATTAGCTGAGGCAAAATTGCCTTATATTTCAGTATGTACAGATCCAACTACAGGAGGAACTACTGCTTCATATGCAATGTTGGGCGATATAAACATCGCTGAACCAAAAGCTCTAATTGCTTTTGCAGGTCCTAGAGTTGTAAAGGATACTACGGGTAAAGAATTGCCTGAAGGATTTCAAACAAGTGAATTTCAGTTAGAAAAGGGGTTTCTTGATTTTATTTCTCATAGAAATGATTTAAAAAATAAAATAAATCTTTATTTAGATCTAATTTTAAACAGACCAATTAGAAGTTGATTATATTCTCATATTCTTAAAGTTTGTTGTGTAAGTCAACATTAATTGTATATTTGCCAACTAATTCAGTTACATAAAAATCATTAAATTTAATATTGGCATGTATAACTCAAAAGAAATAAAGCAAGATATTTTCAAAAAACATGGTAAATCTGAAAAAGATACAGGTTCACCGGAGGGACAAATAGCGCTCTTCACTCATAGAATCCAACACCTATCAGAACACCTTAAATCAAATCGCAAAGACTTTAATACAGAAAGATCTTTAGTTCGTTTAGTTGGGAAGAGAAGAAGCATACTTGACTATCTAAAATCTAAAGATATTGAACGATATAGAAGTATTGTGAAAAAATTAGGCCTACGAAAGTAAATAATTTAAGATTTTAAAAGTTTTAGTTTTTCATTGGTTGCCACAACACACAACAGATTTTAACCAAAATAATGAAAAATGACACCAAAAGTATTTACACAAGAAATAATTCTTGAAGACGGCAGAATAATTACTCTAGAAACAGGTAAACTCGCAAAGCAAGCTGACGGCTCAGTTGTGGTTAGTATGGGTAATTGTATGCTCTTAGCTACAGTTGTTTCCTCTAAAACTGCAAGCCCTGTTGATTTTTTGCCACTCACTGTTGATTATAGAGAAAAATTCGCTGCGGCTGGCAGATTTCCTGGAGGGTTTTTTAAGCGAGAAGCGAGACCTAGTGATCAGGAAGTGCTCACGATGAGATTAGTAGACAGAGTATTACGACCATTATTTCCCAGTGACTATCATTCTGAAACACAAGTTATGATTCAGTTGATGTCTCATGATGATGATGTTATGCCAGACTCACTCGCTGGACTAGCAGCATCTTGTGCCATACATCTCTCAGATATTCCTTTTGAATGTCCTATATCTGAAGTCAGGGTTGCAAGAGTTGATGGGATGTTTGTTATAAATCCAAGTAAATCTCAACTTGCCAATTCAGATATTGATATAATGATCGGAGCTAGTGAAGATTCAGTTGCCATGGTTGAGGGAGAATTTGACGAAATTACTGAAGAAGAAATGCTAGATGCTATATCATACGGGCATAAAGCTATTAAAGAGCAGATACAAGCTCAAATTTCGTTAGCTAAATCAATTGGTAAGAAAGAAACACGTTCTTATGAAGAAGAGACTTCAGACACCGATCTACAAAAAGAAATTTTCGATAATACTTACAAAAACTTTTATGAAATAGCCAAAAAAGGTCTATCTAAAGGTGAACGATCTGTACAATTCTCAGAAATAAAAGAAGATTATATTAGTAAATTTTCTGAAGAAGAATTAGACGAAAAGGGTGACTTAATATCTAAATATGTGAAGGAATCTCAAAAAAAAGCTGTTCGTGATTTAGTTTTAAATGAGGGAATTCGTCTAGATGGAAGAAAAACAACTGATATAAGACCTATTTGGTGTGAAGTTGATTATCTTCCATCAGCGCATGGTTCTTCAATCTTCACTCGTGGAGAAACACAAGCTTTGGCTACAGCTACTTTAGGAACTTCTAGAGAAGCAAACATAATAGATTTGCCTACTGAACAAAGTGAAGAACGTTTTTATTTACATTATAATTTCCCTCCTTTTTCCACAGGAGAAGCAAGACCGCTGAGAGGAACTTCTAGACGTGAAATTGGTCATGGAAACTTAGCTCAACGAGCCTTGAAAAAAGTAGTACCAGAAGATTGTCCTTATACGATCCGTATAGTTTCTGAGGTATTAGAATCAAATGGGTCTTCTTCAATGGCTACTGTATGTGCTGGTACTATGGCACTAATGGATGCGGGTGTAAAAATTAATAAACCTGTTTCAGGAATTGCAATGGGTCTAATTACTGAGGACAAAAAATATGCTGTTTTATCCGACATTCTCGGTGACGAAGATCATCTTGGAGATATGGATTTTAAAGTTACTGGAACAGAAGATGGAATTACGGCGTGTCAAATGGATATCAAAATAAAAGGCCTTAGCTTTGATATTTTGACACAAGCTCTAGATCAAGCAAGAGATGGTAGGCTTCACATTCTAAAACAAATTACTGACACTATTGCATCACCAAATAAAAAAGTTAAAGATCATGCTCCAAAAATGATTTATCGCAGGATTGCTAACGAATATATTGGTGCGTTGATCGGCCCTGGGGGAAAAGTTATCCAAGAACTCCAAAAAGAATCAGGATGTACTATCGTAATAAATGAGGATCCTGAAACTGAAGAAGGTATTATAGAAATACTGGGGACATCTCCTGAAGGCATATCTATGGTTGAATCAAAGATTGACTCAATTACATTTAAACCCCAGGTTGGAAAAACTTATGAAGTAAAAGTAATAAAGATGCTCGACTTTGGTGCCGTAGTAGAATATACTCAAGCTCCAGGAAACGAGGTTTTACTCCATGTAAGCGAGCTTGCTTGGGAAAGAACAGAAAACGTAAGTGATGTAGTCAACATGGGTGATGTATTAGATGTTAAATATTTTGGAATAGATTCACGGACGAAAAAGGAAAAAGTATCAAGAAAAGCCCTATTACCAAGACCTGAAAAAAAAGAATAGCATTTTAAACACTTTTTGTAACATTCTTTCGTTTTGTTCGTATTATATATATTATTTAAATCTTAATTAGAAAAATGAGACAACTCAAGATAACTAAACAAGTCACCAATCGAGAAACAGCATCACTAGATAAGTATCTTCAGGAGATTGGAAAAGTGGATTTAATTACTGCTGAAGAAGAGGTAGAATTAGCTCAGAGAATTAAGGCAGGTGACCAAATTGCACTTGAAAAATTGACTAAAGCAAATTTACGATTTGTAGTTTCTGTTGCTAAACAATACCAAAACCAAGGGTTAACTCTTCCAGATCTAATTAATGAAGGTAATTTAGGGCTTATTAAAGCTGCACAACGTTTTGACGAAACCCGAGGCTTCAAATTCATTTCGTATGCAGTATGGTGGATTCGACAATCAATACTTCAAGCTCTAGCAGAGCAGTCTCGTATTGTTCGTCTTCCATTAAATAAAATTGGTTCAATTAATAAAATTAATAAAACCTATGCTTTTTTAGAACAAGCTCATGAAAGAGCTCCTTCTGCTGAAGAAATTGCAAAAGAGTTAGATATGACTATAAATGATGTCAAAGAATCTCTAAAAAACTCTGGCAGACACGTATCTATGGACGCTCCGCTAGTAGAGGGTGAAGACTCTAACTTATATGATGTACTAAATAGTGGTGAATCACCTAATCCTGACAAAACATTACTTCATGAATCCCTAAGAACTGAAATTGAACGAGCCCTAGAAACACTTACTCCTAGAGAAGCCGATGTTGTTCGTCTTTATTTCGGATTGGGAAATCAACATGCAATGACCCTAGAAGAAATTGGTGAAACTTTCGATCTTACAAGAGAGCGTGTTCGACAAATCAAAGAAAAAGCAATTAGAAGACTAAAACATACATCTAGAAGTAAAATATTAAAAACGTATTTGGGATAACTAAAAGCAACTTCACAAGTTGCTTTTTTTAACTATAATAAATAGTTCTTATGTCTATAAAGATCGCACCTTCTATTCTTGCAGCTGATTTTATGAATTTAGCTGAGGATATAAATATGGTAAATCAAAGTGAAGCTGACTGGTTTCATGTTGATGTAATGGATGGTGTTTTCGTGCCAAATATTTCCTTTGGTATGCCCGTTTTAAAAGCAATTAAAAAAGAAGCTAAAAAACCTTTAGATGTCCACTTGATGATCATAGATCCTGATCGTTATATTGAAAACTTTGCAGGTCTTGGTGCAAGTATATTAACAGTCCATTTTGAAGCATGTACTCATTTACATAGAAGTTTACAAAAAATAAAATCCTTCGGCATGAAAGCAGGCGTTGCTCTTAATCCTCATACACCAATAACTAACTTAACAGATATTATTAAGGAAATTGATTTAGTTTGTTTGATGAGTGTAAATCCAGGATTTGGTGGTCAATCATTTATAGAAAATACATTTGAAAAAGTAAAAGAATTAAAAAGCTTAATAAAAAAAAGTAAAACGTCTTGTTTAATTGAAATTGATGGAGGGGTAACTAACAAAAACTCTTCAAAACTAATAAAATGTGGAGCAGATGTTCTTGTAGCAGGAAATTATATTTTCAAAGCAAGTGATCCAAAAGCAAATATTACACTCTTAAGACAATCCTAATTATCTTTTTGATTTGAATTGGACTCTTCGGTTTATTGCCCTTCCCAAAGAAGTCTGATTATCTTCTAATGGATTCTCTTCCCCAAAACCAATTACTTCTAAACGAGTTTCTGGTACTCCAAGTTTTACTAAATATTCTAAAACAGCTTGAGCTCTTTTAATTGAAAGTTCCACGTTATAATCTTCATCACCATCAGAAGAAGCGTAACCTTCTATTAGCAAATTTCCTTCTTGGTTTTCATCTAAAAGATTTTTGATTTTTTCAAGGTTTTCAATTGTCTTTCTTCCTAAAATTTGATAACTATTTGCTGGAAAATTGATTCTTGAACCAAATTCATTCAAAGTTTTGACTATCTCACCTGATAATTCTGGACAACCATTATTTTCTTTACTTCCAGGTTCATCTTTACAAAGGTCTTCATTATCGTTAACACCATCACCATCAGTATCTGGCCAAGGACAGCCATTATTTTCTATAGGACCAAAATTACTTGGGCATTCATCATCTTTATCAGCTACACCATCTTGATCAGTATCCGGACAACCATTCATTTCAAGAGAACCAAAAACATCAGGACAAGAATCGTCTGGATCTGATATTCCATCTTCGTCAGAATCAATACATCCATTTAATTCTGGGAGACCAGGTATTTCTGGACACTTGTCTTCCTTGTCAATTATAGTATCCCCATCTGTGTCAGGACAACCTTCATATTCTTTTAAACCTGGTACACTTGGACATTTATCTTTACTATCTGGAACACCATCCTTATCTGCATCCCCAGATCCAAAACCTAAACTTAAACCTACATTGTGTTGAAGATGATCAAATCCATCATTTTCATTCATGGAACGATAAGTTGATTGTAGGTTTATAGCCAAATTATCACTCAAATTAAATGAAAAACCCAATCCCCCAAAAATTGTTCTACTTGTTTCTGAAGAGGGAAAAATACCAGGTCTTTCTTGCCCATCAGCAAATTGAGAAAATCCATAACCTCCAATTATACTTGGAATAAGGCTTCCACTTGAAAGATTAAATTTCAAAAATCCATCTAGGGAAGTATATGTATATGAATCACTAAAATTATTAACATTACCGAGTGATGTTTGTGCACCCAAAGAAATACCTGCCCCAATGTGTCTGCTTAAACTTAACGAAGGTCCCCCAAAATTAATCCCAGACTCAACATTATCTCCTTGAAGGTTTATAATATTTGAGTTAACGGAAAAAGACCAAGGACTATTCTGGTTTTGAGCAGTAACTGAAGCAACAATAAAAAGTAATATTAAAGTTGGCTTAATAAAAATTCTAGTCATGGCTTGTTAAATAATTCATATTTAATTTATATAACAAGAAAAAAATGAAATTATTGCTTTAATTAATAAAGAAGTTACTTATCCTGTAAATCTTTACTCCCTTTAAAAATTTTTGGAAACTTTCTTTCAATCCAATCAGGTATATAATTTTGATTTTCGTCTTCTTCAAGTCCGGTTGCAGTAGATATAACTGCATATAAAATTACACCTCCTACAATAACGACAGCTCCAATAATTACTATGACGAGTTCACTCATTGGTTTTTTATTTTTGTAACATACAAGTTACGAAAAAATATATATATTTTTTTTTTTTTTTAATCTATCATGAAATCTTCATTGAGTACACGCTCAAAATACTTCAAGAAAAAATCGGCATTATCAATCGAAAAAATTAATGGAGGTTTAATTTTGATGACATTTTTATGTGGACCGTCTGTACTTAATAAAATTCCAAAATACCTAAGCCTGTTAATTAAATAATCTGCTTTTGCTGGCAATGGTTCAAGGTTTTTATCTACCAATTCTATTCCCAAAAACAATCCTTGACCACGGACAGGCCCTAGAAAAGAATTTTTTTTTGCTAATATCTGGATTTTATTTTTAATGTAATTGCCTGTTATTAATGCATTTTCTTGAAGATTTTCATCAGAAACAATTTCTAATACTTTGTCTGCAATGCAACATGAAACAGGATTGCCTCCAAAAGTATTAAAAAACTCCATACCATTATTAAATGAATCAGCAACTTTTTTTGTACAAACAACAGCGGCAACTGGATGACCATTACCAAGGGGTTTACCGATAGTTATAATATCAGGAATTACATCATGTAATTGAAAGCCCCAAAAATTTGAGCCAACTCTTCCACATCCAGTTTGCACTTCATCAACAACGCACAATCCACCTGAACCTCTAACCTCATCAAATACTTTTGCTAAAAAACCTTCAGGTAATTCAATTTGGCCACCACAACTTATAATTGGTTCAATAATTATACCTCCCAACCTCTTATTTTTACTATGTATTAATTCAATTTGCTTTTTAACTTCAAAAACATATTTTGGAGTTGTATTTTTACCTCTATATTTTCCTCTAAATGAATCTGGAATAGGAAAAATAAATGTGTCTTCTGGTTTTCCTTTCCCCCCTTTTCCGTCAAATTTGTATGAGCTAATATCAATGCAACTGTTTGTGTTCCCGTGGTAACCATATTGTGATGCCAGAATTTGAGCAGAACCTGTAACAGTTTTTATCATACGAATTGCTAATTCGACTGCTTCACTACCTGAGTTCACAAAATGAACCACACTCAATTCTGGAGGAAGTGTAGATAATAATCGGTTAGCTAGTTTGGTTATATTTTCATTTATATAACGAGTATTTGTATTTAGCTGTGCCATCTGTAATTGTCCTGCTTTTACAACCTTAGAATTTTCGTGACCAACATGTGCTACGTTATTTACCATATCCAAAAAATAACGCCCATTTTGATCGATTAAAAAAACCCCTTCACCGCGAACTACATGAAGTGGGTCTTTATATTGTAAACTCATTCCTCTACCAAGGATTTTTTTTCGATCACTTAAGATTTTTTCATATTTTTTTAATTCTGTTGAATCTAAATTTTTAGATTTTATTAGAAAATTTGGATCAGGGCATAAAAATTTCCATGTGTTTTTTTCATCATGATAAATAACACCAGGAAAGTCATTTTTATAGTTCAACAATGAAAGTAAAATTTGAAAATGTAGGTGAGGAACCCAATTACCATTTTCGTTTGAATTACCAATCCAGCCAATTTTATCTCCTTTTTTAATTTTGTCTCCCTTTTTATAAACTTCAAATGTTTTGAATGATAGATGTCCATATAGAGTATAAAAAACCAAACTCCCTATCTCATGCCGCAATATCAACATTACTCCATAAGATTTTTCTACCTTTTCATTTATTATCATTTCTATAGTTCCGTCAATGAAGGCGTGTATTGGAGTTTCAGGAGGAACCCAAAAATCAATCCCTAAATGAACACATCTTTTTTCTAGCCCCGTATTACATTCTCTTTCATAGTTATTTGATGTATATAAAATTCTTGGTTCCAAATAACCCCCTGCAATAATTTTTTCTGGTTGTGTTTTTTGAAGTTGATCAATTTTAAACTGAAAATGATCTAAATTGTTAAATTCTTCTTTTCTTCCAATCCAATTACTTCTGACACTCAGATCTATTTTGTGTATAGTGTTCTTATTTAAAGATGGAAAAACTGATTTCGTTATACTTTTTTGACTACTTGCCCAATTTCTAAAAATATGATAATGTGGATGAGGTAAGTATCCACATGCCTCACGAAATTGAAAATATGCAAACTCTGAATTTACTTTAATCCATTTTTTTAAAAGATCCCAAGCTGGTTTTTCACTTATCAACAAATATTTATTTGAAGGATTTTCATATTTATTAATAGCAGATTTAGTTACTGAAACTATGAGTCTCATTGCTACAAGATTATACAAAAAACTTAACTCTTTTTCTTGTAGTTTAAACTTCGAATTATAGCCTTTTATAATGGGAATTGAAGCTCTTAAGGGGTTTGAATTATTCATTATAGCGTAAGCACAGGCTATCGCAACATCATTAATTATTTGAGTATAAATTGCATCACCAAAATCAATTAATGATAACACTCTAGGATCTAGAATATCTTCATTTACAATAATATTATTATCATTAGCATCATTGTGAATGACTCCCTTTCTTAATTTTTTATAATTATTATAATTTTTTTTAAACTCATTTAGGAACTTCTCGATGATTTTTTTTTCCTCTTTTTTGAAGAGGTTTAAGTATTTTTCAACCCAAATACTTTTTGCTATATCCCATTCAAATTCTCTGTGAGCATAAGGATGGTCAAATTTTTGTAATGATTTTGTTAGCAACCCACATTCTTCGCCAAGACTTGATCTTAAACTATCTGTTTTGGGATTTACACTGCTCCATACTCTCCCGGATATCCAGGTTAATAAACGTAAACATAATTTTTCTTCATTTTTATATCTTACAATAACCTTTGAACTACCATTAATATCATTAATTACTTTAGGTGATTTATTCCCATTTAAATAAAAAAGAAGCTCGTTTTGAAAATCAAGAAATTCAAGTTCATCAAGACTCTTTGATATTTTAAATACATAATTATTATGACTAGTTTCAACCTTATAATTCAAATCTACCTCACCTGGAAGCTTAGTTAAAAAACCTTCTATATTATAATATGTCTTGAGTAAATAAGAAGCCTCTTTTAAATTCATATCTAAATATGATGATTTTAAATCATAAAAAGGGTGTGACCCAGGGAGGATTCGAACCCCCAACCCTCAGAGCCGAAATCTGATATTCTATCCAGTTGAACTACTGGGCCATACTTATAGTTAGTTCCTAAATTTATAAAATCTAATGAGGACTAAATAAATTATGAGTTATTCAGGTATTTCATTAGACGGTAATTGTCTTTTCTTTTTGATTTTCCACTTACCCAAATTTTTCTCGGAAATAACTCTGTCGGCTTCAGCATTAAAAGCATTATGCGAATGCATAGGTATTGCTGAAAATAATTCCATACAAAAAGGACCTAAGTTTTCACCATAGTAAAAATCAAAGGTTGCGGTTTCCCCTTTTGCTGTAAATTCATTTATATGAATAAGGTTATCTCCTATCGTCATTAATTGATTATTTACAGTGTAATTCTCGGTTACATTATAAAATTTTGTGTCTCCAGCTAATGAAACAGAGAAAACCACCTCAACTCTCCCTGACTTAGATGTTGATTCGGATAAAAAAGAAACAGTGTCAACAGTACATGTATAGTCTTCATCTATACTTATATCCTCAGGTTCATTTGAGCATGCAAAAGATATAATCAATACTATTGTGGTGATTAAAAATTCAAATTTGTGTTTCATAAAATAATTATTTTATTTTAAACGATATATCGCTGATATTGATACAATTGCAATTTAAAAATAAATTCATTTGTTTTTATAGATTTGACCTTTTTTAATCACAAGGTCTACATCTTGTAAAAGTGAAATATATCGAAGAACATCCCCTTTTACACCAATAATATCAGCTTGTTTTCCTTCACTTATGGTTCCTACTTTTTTTTCAACTCCCATAAATTTAGAAGGCCAATATGTTGCAGACTTTATGGCTTCCAATGGAGAAACACCAAGTTCCCTCACCCAAATGTCTAATTCGTTCCAAGTACTTTGAGAATGAAATTTCATCGGAACACCACTGTCTGTTCCAATCATCATAACTACTCCAGCATCTTTAAGCTGTTTAAACTTAGTTTTCAAAGTGGGTTTTCTTATTGATGTTAATTGAAAATATGGAAGCTCGCCTGGCTTACTAATTGAGTTTTTTATATCAGTTACAATAGAATCAGGAAGGTCAAGATGCCAACTATTATTATCTAATCCTTCAGGATTTTTAACAACATAATCGTGATTAAATAGTACCTCTATTGTAGGTGTCCAATATAGTGGTCCTAAATTCATTTTTGCAGTTCGCTCCTTTATCATTTGAATTATATCCTCAGGATATGCTGGTGAAGACGATAAACCCGTATGCTCAAAATTATCAACTCCAGCCTTTAATCCTAATCTTATCTCATCTGGACGGTGTGAATGAGCTACAACTTTTAAATTATTTAAATGAGCTTCATCTACTATTGCTTGGATCTCATCCATACTCATCTGGTCTTGATCAATTAATTTAATGCAATCAACTCCAGCTCTTGCTAATTTTTTGACTTTAGCTCTAGCATCTTTATCTCCATTAACTCCCCATCTAAATGCTTCAGTACCCGGGTATGGTTTTTTCTGAATAAATGGTCCACTCATGTACATTGTAGGACCAGGTATTTTTCCAGAGTTAATAGCGTCTCTAACTTGTAAACTAGCTTTTAAAGGGCCCCCTAAATCTCTTGCACTTGTTATTCCAGCAAGAAGTAATTGATGTGCTGATGCTGGCATGATTACATTTTCGAAAACAGGGAGATATGTTTTATCCCAATAAGTATAATCAGAATGACCTGTTATCATTAAGTGAACGTGCATATCCCAAAGACCTGGGAGTATACTCATACCTTCTGTAGATATTATTTCTGCATCAATAGGTATAGATATGTTGTCAATTGTACCTACCTTTTTGATGGTTTCATTTTCTATAATTACAACACTATTTTTGATAGGTTCATTACCAAATCCATTAATTAGAGTTCCTCCTACTAAAGCTTTTTTTTGAGCGATTAAACCTAACGGTATAATTAGCATTAAAATCAGTTTCTTTTTCATATAAAAATTAATTTTGGTACCCTGGGCCTTTTACAAATCTTCCTCCATAGGATCCTGTATGATTTCCATTATCTATAACATGGGTACCATTAACCAAAACATGATTGACCCCTGAAGCGTATTGCATAGGTTTTTCGAAAGTTGCAAAATCATTTATAGTCTTTGGATTAAATACAACTATATCTGCATAAAATCCTTTTTTAAGGTACCCTCTTTTTTTTAGTTTTAAATTGGAAGCTGGAAGACCAGTTAACTTGTAAATTGCATCCTCCAATGTAATCACTTTTTCATCTCTTACATATTTTCCTAGTAAACGAGCAAAATTTCCAAATGCCCTAGGATGGGTACTACTCTTTAAAAATACACCTTCTAGCGCCATTGTTCCTGCGTCAGAACCAAAACTCATATACGGTAGCTTAATTTGTCTTTTCACATTTTTTTCATCCATTAAAAAGTATACAGTTCCAACTCTACTACCATCTTTTATTACAAGATCTATAGCTGTTTCCTCAGGACTTTTGCCATAAATTTTTGATGCCTCTGTTAACGTTTTTCCTGTCAAATATTTTAAACTGTCATTTTTAAAACCTACCAACATCAATTTGTCTGATGAATTTGCAGCTCTCATGAGATTTTCCCATTTATCTGTGTCAGTTTTCATTTCTTTAATAACTCTTTTTTTTATTTTAGGATTTTTTAACCGTTCTATCCATTTATCGAGTCCGCCTTCCTGAACCCAAGGTGGCATAGAAGCGTCTAACCCTGTTGCTCCAGCAATGTAAGTATACATGTCAGTAGTAATTTTTAATCCTTCAGCTCTAGCTGAATCTATTTTTTGAATTACCCTATCTAGTTTATTCCAATTGTTTTTACCACTTTGCTTCAAGTGATATATTTCAGCTCTTATGCCTGCATCATTTGCAATGGTTAATAATTCGTCTACACTTTCAAGTAATCTGTTTCCTTCACTTCGCATGTGTGAAATATACATTCCATCATATTGAGCTGCTATTTTACAAATCTCTACTAATTCCTCAGTACCTGAATAGAATGCTGGCGCATAAATTAAGGAGGATCCTATTCCCATAGCACCTTCCTTCATTCCTTGATGAACAAGATTTTTCATGATTTCTAATTCAGAATCATTCGGTTTTTTGTTTTCATAACCAACTGCATTAATTCTTAGAGTCGTTGCTCCAATAAAAGACGCTACGTTTGTAGAAATTCCTTTTTCTTCAAGAAACTGAAGATACTCTCCTAAAGTTGTCCAATTAATATCATATTTGATATCACCTTGATTTTTTAAAATATTTTCTTTTAACTCTTGATTAAGGGGTCCCCAGGACATTCCCTCTCCAAAAACCTCTAGAGTTACACCTTGGCGAATATCACTTTGTGATTTACCATCTTCAATCAAAGTTTCAACTCCCCAACTAAGCATGTTTATAAAACCAGGAGAAACCGCTCTATCAGTTGCATTTATAATCTTTCTTGCTGTAAAAAATTTAGGTGGGCCAACGTAAAAAATCTTATCATCTTTTATTGCTACAGTTCCATTATAAGAATTATTTCCAGTGCCATCAAAAATAATCCCATTTTGAATTAAAATATCAACATCAGCTTTACCTGAACAGCTTAAAATAATTATAGCTAAAGAGAACCCAATTGAATTTCTTAAAAACATATTTGATTTTACCTCAAAATTATTTGGGGAAGAGAAGCATTTGAACTATTTATTTCATTAATGCTTTTTTCAATAGCTTTCATTTCCTTTTGATGATTATTAAGTTCCCCTTTTAAACTTTTTATTCTCTCTAATTGAGGAACTGTTGGTGGATTAGTTGTATTATCAATTGCACGCATCAAAGATTTTATTTCTTCTCTTAATCTTGGTCTTTGTCTATATCCCATTGATGGTGGTGGCCTCATTAAATGTTCATCTTTGTATGCTACCAATTTTTCATGAGTATCAAAAATCAAGTTATTATTTTTTAACATAAGCTTATCATTTAAAATTGACAATTGATCAATTACAGAATTAAATTGGTCGATTAGTTTATGTGTGTCACTCAATATATTCCTTAACTCCAATAGTGCATCTAATTTAGATTTATAATCAGAAACAGACATGTTAATTCTTGTGTCTCCTATAACACTTATCTCTGTTGAAAAGTTTTCTCCGTTATAGTCAATATTAGCATAATACTTACCAGGGATAACTTTTGGCCTTATCCCATCATAATTAACCCCTTCTTTAATTTTATCTTCTAATGCATTAGACCCATCATAACCTAAATCCCAGACAACTCTATTAATTCCTTTTTTTGCATTACTGTGTTCAAGAGTAGTAATAATATTTCCTTTACTGTCTTTGATTTGAACCTTAATAAAGTCATTATAATTTTCTTCCAGATAAAAGTTAATATAGGCTCCATATTCTGGATTTTTTGCTTTGTATTTTCTATCTCCAATATTTTCCAATCTCCAAAACATATTCCAAAGAACTGCTTCTCTAACTTTGAAAAAGTGAATCTTTTTACCTTGAGCATCGTTTAATTCTTCAATGGGTCTAATATCATCCAGTATATAGGCACCTCTTCCGTGAGTACCAACAATCAAATCTCTATCTCTTTTTTGAATTCTTAAATCTCTGACTGAAACATTAGGTAGGTTAATATTTATTTTCTCCCAATTTTTTCCCATATTCCAAGTTGCATAGATTCCGTGTTCCATACCTGCAAAAAGTAAATTAGGATTATGAGGATCTTGACGAACTACTTTTACATAATCATCAGGTGGTAAATTAGATGAAATTTTTTGCCATGTTTTTCCAAAATTATTGGTCATAAAAATATAGGGCTTAAAATCATTCATCCTGTGCTGATCAACTGTTATAAATGCTGTTCCTGCATTATGTTCTGAGGCATGAATTTTTGACACCCATGAATATTGAGGTAAACCTTTAATTTTATCATTAAGCTTTTTCCATGTAATACCACCATCCATTGTGAGCTGAATATTTCCATCATCAGTCCCAGCCCAAATGATACCTTTTTGAATCGGAGACTCAGCTATATAGAGAACTGTACAATGAAATTCTGCGGCAGTATTATCTTGATATATGGATCCCCCTGAAGTTTTTTGTTTAGACTTGTCATTTGTTGTTAAATCCGGACTTATGACTTCCCAACTATTCCCTCTGTCTTGGGATTTAAAAATTACATTTCCACCGACATAAACAGTTTCAGGATCATGCGGTGAAATGTGTATAGGCGCATCCCAATTAAATCTGTATTTGTGATTCTCAATTGCATCACCAGCAGATCCTACTATTTTGGGAAAAGGGTGAACTGTTTGGACATTACCATAACGGCTATCAACCAAAAATGGGACGCCACCTTGAAGATTTGTATATACTAAGTGTTCATTTCCTGGAATTGGTTCTGCATAATATCCATCCCCATATGCAAGTCCTTTCCAATGTCGTTTTAAAATTCCTGTTTCGTATAGTGAGTTACTAGGCCCTACCCAAGTCCCATTATCCTGCAAACCCCCGTATACATTATAGGGTCGCAAATTATCAACTTGAATTTGATAAAATTGAGAAAGTTCAATGTTATTAATTATTTCCCAATTATTACCCCCGTCAAAAGATCTTTGAAATCCTCCATCACTTCCATTTAGGATGTAATTAGGATTTTCAGGGTCAATCCATAGGGACTGGTGATCTCCATGAACTGTTTTTGCAATTCTCTCCCAAGTCACCCCATGGTCTTTTGATCTACTTAACCTGCCTGATATCGAAAATAAAATATTAGGCCTTTTTGGGTCTACCCTTACATCACTATAGTAAAAAGGTCTAAAATTTATATTAGGATCATCATTTACCATTTTCCAACTCTCTCCTTTATCTTTAGAAATAAATGCAGTTCCGCCTCCCTCAAATTCAGTCATTAGATAAACTATATTTGGATTACTTTGAGCAATATGTATTCCTGGACGCGCCATATTAGCCTCTGGAAGTCCTTTCATTATTTTCTTCCATGTCTCTCCTCCATCGGTAGTTTTATAGATTGCTGTGTTTTTTCCTCCATCATCAAATCGCCAGGGTCTTCTTCTAAAAGTCCACATACCTGCATACATAATTCTAGGATTTTCGTTTTCCATAGCAATATCAGAACACCCTGTATCCTCATCTATGTATAAAATTTTATCCCAATTTTTTCCTCCATCTATGGTTTTGAAAACTCCTCTTTCTTTATTTGGTCCCCATTCTTTTCCAAGTGCACAAACACATGCAATGTCAGGATCTTTTGGATCTACTACTATTCTTTTTATTCTTTCTGTTTTTTTAAGTCCAAGATGTTTCCAGCTATCACCTCCATCAATAGATCGATAAACTCCCCAACCATAGCCAACACTATTCCTAGGGTCTCCTTCACCAGTTCCGACCCAAAGAACGTTTTTATCGGATGGAGCAATTGTCAGAGCACCTATTGAATAAGCTCTTTGGTTTTCAAAAATTGGTTTAAAAGTGACCCCACCGTCTACAGTTTTATGAATTCCTCCATCAGCTCCACTAACATAAAATGTTGAAATATCACCTGGAACACCGTCAATGTCTGTAACCCGTCCTCCCATATTTGCCGGTCCAATGGCTCTCCAATTATAATTTTTTAATAATTCGGATTTTTGAGCTAATATGTCTGATGTTAGTAATGAGAAAAGAAATACTAACATGAGATTATAATAAAGTTGGTTTAAATTCTTCATGTTTCTACATTTTTTTATTTGATACCCCAATTTTTTAAATTATGATTCTTTGGAGCTGTTTTTTTAAGTCTATTTTTTATTTTATCTAAATACATTGTATTATATCTAAGTCTAGAGATGTGATTAGGATTTTTTTGGTCTCCATTCCAACAATGCTCGGCACCATTACCATAATCAACTTCTCCACTATAATAAGGGTTGGTTGTATTTTCCAAAAAATCCTCAGTAAGTACTACAGCATTATTTAAGTAATAATTATCCATGTCTCCACAATAAATATTTATTTTCCCTTTAAGATCATTTCCAATTTTATCCCAATCACGTTCCATAATATATCTTAAATCATAATTTTCCATCCAATATTTAGCAACATCATGATCAATTTCACCTGAGAGTTTATCCCAAATTGGTTTTGGATAACCGTTTTCATCCGAGGGGGAATAAACAGCTTGCCAAATATCCCATTGGTCTCCAGAGCGACTATTATCTCCTAAAATATACTCTCTCCTGTTCATGTCTATTAATTGTGTTTTTATATGTCCTTTACCATCCCTTATACCAGGTCTAAGTATTTTTTTAAAACTTCCTTCCTTGTAATATGCATTTTCGTCATTATAGATATCTACTACAGTATATGCTCTAAAATCAATAGGATCTGGACAAGCTGCAAAACATCCATTATATTCTTTGGGGTAAAAAACTTGTACTGCGAGCGCTTCCCATCCTCCTGTGGATCCTCCATAAAGGAAACGTCCCCATCCTTTACCTACACCATTAAACATTTTTTCTACATGGGGAATTAATTCATATGTAATTGCATCTCCATAAGGGCCAATATTTGCTGAATTTACAGCATAAGAATCATCATAATATGGATTCTGATGTTGAATTTCAATAACTAAGAACCTTGGAAAATTTTTGGATGTCCATTTTTTATAAAAGTCATACGCCTCTTTTTCTTGTATATATTTATATCCCGTAATTCCAAATCTACTATTGTAAATGGTATCTTTTTTTGGGGCTGTTGGAGGTGAAGTTCTGAAACCGCCAATTGATTTTGGGAAATGTCCATGAAAAACCATTAGTGGATATCTAGTTTTGCTTTCTTTTTTGAAATCTTTTGGTATCAATACATTAGCCTGTAAATACATTGGACGACCCCAAAATTTGGAAAGCAATTCGCTTTTGATTTTAACATGTTTAATATAATCCGTGTCTTTTTCTTGTTCTATTGGAGGAATTTCTTCTGTAATTTCAATTTTTACAGTAGTATTTTTTTTGAAATTGATTTTAATAGGTTTACTATAAATATTTTTTGGAGAGGTGTTCCAATGTTGTCCTTCTCCCTGGTCCATCGGAAGTTTTACTGTTTTTCCGTTTGATAGATTAAATGTTTCATACTTATGAAGTAATGCTTGAATGTAGTATTCTCCATTATCTAATTCCCCCAAATTTTCTATTGGATATGCAAGAGTTTTTGAATTAAAGCCTTCAACATTTCCACTTTTCCAGTTTTCAACATTTTTCCCAACTAAAATTCCAGTGTCTTTGGTATCATTAATCTGATAACGTGGTTCTTTCGAACCATCTTTTGATATCATTACTAATAGTCGTCCATCAAATGATTCATTGGAAAGTTTGTTATTGTATGTTACCTCAATAATAGGATTTTCGTTTTTTGAACAAGCAAATAATATAAATAGGAAAAAAAAATTAAAAATTTTTAATGCTTTCATTATTAACAATTTGAACTACAATTTAATAAAAAAACAAAATCTTTTTTAAATAGCAAAGTGCAAGTAAATGACTAACTTGAAATAAAATAATATTATGAAAAAATTACTCCTACTTTTTTTAACCCTCTCTATAATAGATAATGCTTATTCACAAGAAAAATTTAATGGCCTTGCAAATGGTCCTTATAAAAAATTAGTAATTAGAGGAGCTATGGTTATTCCAGGATTTGGAGGACCCCCCGTTGGACCATACGACATAATAATTAAAGAAAATAAAATAACTGATATGATTCCTTTTGATCCTGTAACTGCAAAAAGGAGGGGTAATGTTTCAAGAGAAGAAGGAGACAGAGTCATTGATGCTGAAGGAAAATATGTTATGCCCGGTATGATTGACCTACATATGCATCTGAGAACTGAACCTATGCCGCTAGAATATGTTTATTATCTAAAACTTGCACATGGAGTAACAACTATGGTTCCAGGGTCTGATAGAGGATTAAAATCAGGTATGGATCAGGCAAAATTAAGTAAACAAAATAAAATTCTTGCTCCTAAATTATTCCCTATATGGTCCTATGGTGCAATGACCAATTTTGATAAGGTTGAATTAGATGACCCAAAAAATGCTCCAGAGGTTGTAAAACAAATGTTTGCAAAAGGAGCTCATGTTGTTAATGCTGGAAATTTGGGATGGAGTCAAGAATTACTTAAGGCAGTTTGCAAAGAGGTTACAAAAAATGGAGGAATAACTACTTATCATATTCCACCTAGCACTACTGCAGTTACACAAGCAGTTGATGCTGCAAGATTAGGGGTCACAATGATAGAACACCATTATGCTTATGCTGAATCTGCTCTTGACCGACAAGTTCAAAATTTTAAACCTACTTATAATTATAATGATGAAAATGAAAGATTTAGACAAGCAGGAAAAGTATGGTCTGAGACAAATGAGAAAAGATTACTTACTGAAGTTGCCGATTCTCTTTTTCACTATGGTGTAACTATGCTTCCAACTCGAGTAGTTTATGAAGCTAATAGAGATATAATTAGAGCTCAAAGTCTTCCTTGGCATAAAAAATATACACATCAATTACTTATAGAACGTAATGGTCCTGATCCAAATTATCATGGAGCATATCACTATGATTGGACTAGTGATGATGAATACTATTGGTCTAAAGCTTTTGATCTTTGGGGGGATTTAATTTTTGAATTTAACAAGCGTGGAGGTAGAGTAGCTTATGGAACAGATGATAGTTATATTTTTGCAACACCAGGCTTTTCAAATATTAGAGAATTACAGCTTTTAAGAGAAACTGGCATGCATACATTAGAGGTATTGAAATCAGCAACACTTAATAGTGCTAAGACATTAAGACAAGAAAAACTAGGTCTTGTAAGACCAGGATATATAGCGGATCTTATTATAATAAACGAGAGTCCTTTGTATAATTTAAGAAATATGTACAGTTTTGGTGCGTTGACTACTGAAAATTCTGGAGAAATGGTTAGAAAAGGTGGAATTATTCATACAATAAAAGATGGTATTGTAATTGAAAATGCAAAATTGATGAAGGAAGTGGAAAATATGGTTAAAAAATCTAAGGAAGGTTCTACTCCTACTGCGATGGAAGTCCCATTTTTAATGAATTAATTTTTAATGAAAATTTATTGGATTCTTTGCTTTTTATGGTCTTCAATAAATTACTCTCAAACCTATATCAATAATATGCTAGCTGATAGTGTGAATAATAGCACTAAACTTAAATCAGATCGTTTTCGTTCAATGTGGAACGGAAAAATAAAAGGACAGAGATACTTGGATACTATATTTAAAAAAGGAAAAATAAATAATGAAGATTTTTTCATAAGATATGATCTTTATGAAGACAGGTTTGAATTCAAGAAAAACATAAGAGATAAAATTAGTTATGTTAAAAGGGATCTGTCTTTTGTAGTAAGTTATGATTCTTTAAAATTTTATTTTTTACCCTATTACTATAAGAATAAGAGGAAATTTAATGTTGGGTATTTAAATTTATTAGTTGATCATGATTCTATAAAAATATACACTAAAAATGAAGTTACATTTAGACCTGCTACATTTTCCCCAACTACTATTGAAATTGGATTTCCACCGAGATTTATAAAAAGACAACTTTATTTTACTCAACAAAGAGAAAAGACACCTATTCAAATAAGCAAAAGAAAAATAAAGAACTTGGGTTTTTATCCAGTTTTATATTATTAAGAAATAAAAAGATCAAATTTTTTGAAATTCTTAATTACTCATTATTAAAATTCAATCTTTCAAAATAATACTGTTTTTTTATTAAATATTTACATTTTGTTTAACTTTTATAGAAAGAAAGTTATAAATTAGTTAACATTTTTTTAACAAAAATTCAAAATATATGATGAAATCTAGATTTAAACAACTGAAATTGAATGCCTTAATTTGGGCATTAACAATTCCAGTTATATCTTTTGCTCAGCAATCCATATCGGGAACGATAACAGATGTTGACACAGGAGAGCCCCTACTAGGGGTAACAGTCCTTGTTCAAGGAACAAATAAGGGTACTGTATCTGATTTTGATGGTAATTATTTTATCAACAACCTCGATGCAGGAGATTATGTTCTAGAAGTCTCTTATACTGGATATTCAAAACTTTCACAAAACGTTAGCGTTGGATCTTCGGATGTAACACAAGACTTACAGATGTCATTCTCAGCTTCTGAACTTGACGAAATTGTTGTAACGGGTACAGGTGCACCGGTTGCTAAAAAGCAACTGGGTAATAGTATTGGATCAATTACAACTGCTAGTTTAGAAAAATTACCAATTAATTCATTCTCCGACCTATTAGCAGGTCGTGAACCAGGTATAGTAGCATTTCCTTCAGGAGGTTTAACCGGTGAAGGTGCTCAAATTCGTATACGTGGTAATGCATCTTTATCTCAATTAAACGAACCTATCGTGATTGTTGATGGTATTCGTGTTGACAGAGGAGGAGGATTCGGTGGAGGATTTGTTGGATCTGGAGGTGGAGGATCTACCTCACGTTTAGATGATATTAATCCAGAATCTATTGAAAGAGTTGAAATCCTGAAAGGAGCATCTGCAGCTACATTATTTGGAACTGAAGCTAGTAATGGTGTAATTCAGATTTTTACCAAAAAAGGTCAGACTGGAGCCCCAAGATTTAGCTTTAAGGCAACCCAAGGTTTTATAAACTATCCAATTGGTGCAGTCCCTGATAACACAGGATGGACAGGAAGTGCTGATAAAGCAGCTGAACTATCTCAATTTTATGGTTATACAGTTAGACCTTACGAGCTAATAAGTTTTAATGCTCTTGAAGATTTATACGAAACAGGTGTTCAAAACACAGTCAATGCAAATGTTTCAGGAGGAAATGAATTAATAACTTACTTTACCTCTGCTAGATACTCATATACAGATGGACCATTTGGGGGACAAGAAAGAGCTGGCTATCTAGACGGACAGCAAACAAATGCAACTGATATAGATAGACTCGCTCAGTTTAATATGAACTTGAATATTAATCCAAGTGATAAAGTTAACATAAGATTCACTCAAGGATATACCTCAAGATACAGTTCGACTGCTGAAAATAATAATAACATATACGGAGTTGGGTCACTTGCTCAATTCAGTAAGCCAGAATTAGTTTCAGAAAACAATACTACAGGAACAATTGCATTTGCTACTGTGGACGAAACACTTCAAGTTTCAATTGATTCTGAAGTTCAAAATTACAATGGAAGTTTAGGTATAAATTACTATCCTCTTGACTGGATGAAATTAGACGCAACTTTTGGTCTCAACTATTCGAGTCAACAAAGTACAAACTTCTGGCCTTTCGCTTGGAACATAGATGGTTTTTCTGGGAGTCGACCTCTAGGTCAATTAAGTGCTGATACAAGAAATTACCTAGCACAAACCGGAGAAGTAAAACTTTCATTAAATAATAATATTGGAAGTAACTTAACTTCTAATCTTATAATCGGTGGACAATATGTTGCCCAAGAAACTAAAGTTTTAGGTGCACAGGGTACTGAATTTCCTGGTCCTGGATTTGAGGTTACATCAGCTGCTGGTATATTGGATGTAACTGAATTCTTTACAGAAAATATTACTGCGGGAATTTTTGTGCAAGAACAGATTGGTATTAATGACATTATGTTTGTAACACTTGGAGCTAGGTTAGATGCTAACTCAGCATTTGGTAGTGAATTCCAAGCAGCATTCTACCCAAAAGTTTCTGCATCATTCATACCTTCTGATTCTGAAAACTGGAATGATATTGGCCCTGTAAGCTCACTTCAATTAAGAGGATCTTATGGATGGTCTGGACTTCAACCTGCCGCATTTAGTGCATTGACAACTTATTTAGCTTTATCTTCAGCTTCTGGAGCCGGTATTGCTCCAAATAACTTAGGAAATCCTGAGCTATCGCCAGAAATTGCAAAAGAGTGGGAAGTTGGATTTACAGCAGGATTAATTGATGATAAAGTAAATTTAGAATTTACTTACTTTGATAGAGTCACTGAAGATGCTTTATATGCTCGTCAATTCCCATTATCAGGTGGATTTAGAAGTACACAGTTAACTAATATTGGTCAACTATCCGCTTACGGTATGGAAATAAACCTTAGTGGTACAGTAATTAGAACTCAAGACATATCATTAAACTTGTTCGTTAATGGTGCTTATTATAGAGACAATGTTGATAGTCTAGGAGGGGCACCACCATTAAAGGTTGGTGGATCATATCCTAGATATAGAAACTTCTTAAGAGAAGGTTTCGCACCAGGATCTAACTTTGGAGCTCAACTTTTAGAAGTCGGAGATAACCAATTACCTGTTGATATTGCAAATTCTGATGGTTTACCTGATACCAGAGACCAGCTAATACAATATTTTACAGGAAAAACTCCAGACAATGTAGGAAGCGTCCCAACTTCAATAGGTACAGGAAAAGTTCTTCTTAGAGATGAAGATGGTGATGGTGATTATCTAGATCACTATATAGGAAAATCTACTCCTGATTGGACAGGTTCTTTTGGTGGTTCATTATCCTATAAAAATTTCACGCTTAGTACTACTTTTGAATACAAAGCAGGTAACTTTGTTATAAACAACTTAACTGATGCATTCCGTCAAGCAAATGGTGCAATTGGTAGAAACCTACCAACATCAGCAAAAGTTGTAAGAGATTATGTTACTGGTGGTGTAGACGGAAGTTTTAACCCATTAAACGATCCTAATGTTAGAGTTGATGCATTAGATGAGTGGTTAAATAATACATTGGCATTAGCACCATTCTCAGGACTAAATACTTTAGAAAAAGCTGATTTTATAAGTTGGAATGAGTTAAGTTTAAATTATCAAATAACTGGTAATATACTAGATACATTTAGTATCGAAACGGCTTCACTTGGTGTATCAGGTAGAAATTTAGCTATTTTCACTGGATATACTGGAGTTGATCCAAGGATAAACTACGTTGGTAGAGGTAGTGGTTCTACATTAGACCAAAACTTTGGACAGGGTATTGCAGCATTTGGATGGCCAATTCCAAGACAGGCAATCATAACACTTAAAGTAGGATTTTAAATAATGGAAATAATGAAAAAATTTAATACAATGAAAAAAACATTTATTTTAATCGCTTCCATAATTATGTTCCTAGGATGTAGCTTGGATGCTAACAACCCAAACAACTTATTGGAAGAACAACTAGGGGTGAGTGCATTTACTCCTATGGTTAACGGGCTTGAAGGAGTAACAGTAAGAGCCTATGGAAATATTCTCGCGCCTTATTCGGTTGCAAGTGATGAAATGATCTGGATTGGATCTCGTGATGCTTGGCAACAGTTAAATTTTGGAAATGTAGATAATATCAATAATGAATTTGTTGATGCTGCATTCTTCTATGTAGCTGAGGCTAGATATTGGGCTGATGATGTAATAGCAAGAGGTGAGGAATTTAGCACCTCTAATGCTTTTACTTCTAAAAATAGGACTGACTTAGCAAGAGCATATTGGTATGGTGCAGTTACTTATATCTTTATCGCAGATATGTTTGATGACTTTGTAATTGGATCTGCAAAAACAGAGGCAGCGCCTGCTGTTGGAGCATCAAATATGGGATCTTTGTATGATATTGCTATTGGGTACCTAAACAAAGCCCTGGCTTTAAATGCTGGTCTTACATCCGAACTAAAAGCAACAAAAGCAAGAGCTGAATTTTCAAAAGGTATTTGGGCAAAAGTAAACCCAGTAAATACGTCAGCTCCGCTTGTGAGTGCTGCATCTGCCGCAGCATTAGCTGCTGAAGCACTAGCTGCATTAGGAGATGATTTCTCAGTAACATTAGATACTTCGGGATCTGCTCCTGACACTGTAGGAGGACTTGATATTGCTGGTGAGGTAAATGATCGTTTAGAGATGAGACTATCTGATACTTATGTAATATCGTCTGATGCAAAAAGACCTGATGCATATACAGATGGAAATCCAGCTACGACAATTTCTCTTTTAGATCCTATAGATAATATTCCGGATCCAGCATTATATAAAAATGTTGCTAATTTTACTATTGCACAGCTGTATCCCAAATATCCTATAGTCTCAGGAAGAGAAATGCATTTAATTATAGCTGAGAATGCCTTAGCTAATGGAGATAACACTACTTTTACAGCTCATATAAATAAAATTAGAGCTCTTGATGGTTTGAGTGATTATTCTGGTCAAATTGATGCAACAGAAATGCTTGAACATTCTAGAAGAGTAAATTTATTTCTTCAAGGAAGAAGAATTGCTGATCATTACAGATTCGCAAGTCCATCAGAATATTGGATAAATACATCGCCTGCAATTACTTCACCAGGCTCATTTTTCCCAATAACAATTTCTGAAATCCAAGCAAACGAAAATATTAACTAAATATTTTTCAATTCTAAAAAAACCCTCACTATAAGTGAGGGTTTTTATTTGTGAAATAATTGAATGTCAGTTTAATAACTTAATCAATTCTTCCATCTTGCTTCCTAAAGAACTAATTGCTTTCGAATATCTTGAATCCCACTCTTCAAGTCTATCTTTTTTCATTAATGCTATTTCATATTCAAGACCAGGTAATATCCACGCAGCATAACCACTAAATGGATCTGAAGAGGCATAAAGTGATTTATACCAGGAACCAAAATACATGCCGTTTTCAGAAATAAAACTTTTTTCTAGTGCTATTAATTTTTGATTTAAAACTTTCAATTCTTTTTTACTAAATTTTTCTTGTTCTAGATAGTTTTTTATACTCTCACTTAACTTAGAGGAGATAGAAAATAAATTTTCAATTTCTTTTTCAGTTTTTTTAAATCCTTCAAAATCTCTATGGTATTTCATTATCTTTTTAGAAGCATTGTTAAAGTGCAATCTAAGATCAGATGGATATCTTTTAACATCATAGGGAATTAATTCAGCATTTGCCATTGTTAGAGTCAATAGACCTGTAAAATGTTCAATTGTTGGGCCCATTTTAAATTCTGGATCAACAAATTTTTCATAGAAATTAAAACTATCGTAATTAGAATGATATAAATTTGGACCACTAGCTCCTCCACTTAAAGATGGAATACCAATATGCATGTAAAACGCAATATGATCAGATCCTCCACCAAGATTTCCTATTCTGGGTTCAATTTCGTTTTCATTATTCCAAAAATCATATAAACTCTGGTCAGTGTATGGATAATTTACTTTTTTAGAAATCTCAATTAATAATTTCTTAAGTGTTGGTGCTGCAGAGGCACCAAAATTTTTCCCTGAGACACCTCCGTCGAAGTTCATATAAACTACTCCTTTTGCGTTTAATTGATTTTTCATCTGTTCTACCCATTCGCTAGATCCAATTACACCGTGTTCCTCTGCATCCCAGTGACCTATGAGTATAGATCTTTTAGGTGCGTAGCCTTTCTTTTTTAATTTTCCAAGAGTCTCACTTAAACTTAACAACATTGCAGTACCACTGTTAGGATCAGTAGCTCCAAAACCCCAAGCATCAAAGTGACATCCTAAAATAATCCATTCATCTGGAGCACCATTTCCTCTTAAAGTGCCGATAACATTTGCAGCTCTAACAAAATCAATTTTTTGATCTACTTTTAAACGGATAGTTAGTTCATCCCCGCCCTCTAATCTATATGTAAATGGTAATCCACCTTGCCAACCGGTTGGAACAGCAGAACCTTTCATTTTACCAAGTATTTTTTCAGCTTCTCCATATGATATAGGTGTGACAGGGATTGTATGCAATTGAGCTTTTTTAGGGTCTAATCGCTCGATCTTTTTCTTACCGTCTAGAGGTAAAGCTGGTTCAAAAGGGGTTAAAGGATCTCCGGTAAAATTTGTTGTCAATAATGATCCTCTTTGTATAGTTGATTTATTGTAATATGGTCCTTCAGGATATACAAGCCCTTTTGTAAACCCATTATCTTTAGGGTCTGTATAAATTATTAAACCAGAAGCACCAAAAGATTCTGCAAATTTTGCTTTAAAACCTCTAAAATTACCTCCATATCTAGCTATAACAATTTTTCCTTTAATTTCTATTCCTAATTCTTTTAGTTTTTCAAAATCTTCTTTACGTCCGTAATTGGCATAGACAACATTTGAAGTGATATCTCCACTTCCAGAAAATGCGTTCCATCCTTTCCAGAGTAAAGGATCATTGGAATAAGGGTCTGAAATTATAATATCTTCTTTTTGATTTAATATTTCACGTGATGGGGTGACTATCTCGATTAAGGAACTTCCTGGTTTGTTTGGTAAATACAGGTCGTAAGGGTAATTCTTAACTTCAAAACCTGCATTTTTCATAACATTAGCCATATAATTTTGAACTTTTTCATTTTCCTTACTCCCAACTACGTGTGGTCTTTCGGTAAGTTTTTTTAAATGCTTTTTAAATGAGTTTAAATCAATATGACCCAAAAATTCCTTTTCTATTTCTATTTGTTTTTTCCAATTTTTTGATGAATATCCATCATATTGTGCTAAAGGAGATTGAAGAATACTGAGAGTGAGCAAAAAACTTAGTAAGACTTTTGAATTCATAATGTTTTATGATTAGTTAGTTTTAAAAACACAATATAGACTTTTATAATAAAATTGAATTTAATTTCACTTTAATAATAAATGTAGATTGAAAATTTTTTTAAATAATTAAGTAGAAAGATGCTTCTTAACAAATGAAGCTATTAACTTTCCTTCAGCTTTTCCTTCTAATTTTTTAGTGGCTAAACCCATCACTTTGCCCATATCCTTCATCCCTTTTGCTTTAGTCTCTAAAATTATCTCAGAAATATATTTTTCAACTTGGTCATCTGAAAGTTGTTCGGGTAAAAAAGAAGATATAACCGAAGCTTGAGCATGTTCATTATCAGCAAGATCGTTACGTCCTTTCTCAAAAAAGATAGATGCACTTTCTTTTCTCTGTTTAACTAAACGCTGTAGTATTTTAATTTCATCCTCATAGCTAGGATTATCACTCCCACCCTTTCCTGTTTGATAAAGTATAATGGCAGTTTTTATTGCACGAAGTGACTCTAGTTTTAGAGTGTCTTTAGACTTCATTGCAATTTTTATCTCTTCATTAATTTTAGAAAGTAAACTCATATTTAATCTACATTATCGTGTAAAAATGAATTATTTGATCTTATTTGTAAATCGTCATTATTATCTTTATTAACTGAAAGCCTTGAGGGAGAATCTTGAACATCAGAATTTACATCTAAACCCTTTCTTTTATATGCAGGTTCTTTTTCCATCTCGTCTATTTTATGAAATTGATGAGTAAATTTATGATTAAATGCTTCTAAATGAGATTTTCTTTTTTCTGATTGTGATGCAATTGTTTGATTAATTGACTGTTCAAAAGGATTTATTTTGTCTTCATGATTTGAGATTTTTTCTACTGTGTCTTCAATTTTTTTGTTTTCAGTATTATCTTTTAAAGAATTTTTTAGTTCAAACTCAACATCTATTGATGATTCTTGCAAATCATTATTATCTAAATTGGCGTCTTCGGTAATTATTTCTTGCTTTTTATTTAGATTATTTGAAATTTCTTTTTCATTTTCTTTATCTTCTGAAAATGGTAATTCAAAGTCCAGTAGTATTTGGTTTTCGCCTGATATCTCCTCAGGGTCTGTAACTTCAATTTCAAAAACAGATTTCGTAATATCATTGAAAACGAAATCATTTGATTCTGATGTAATATTTTCATCTAATTCATGCTTTTGAGATGAATTGTCAATCTTTTCTTCAGTTTCATAAATAGTATTGAATTCTGGTTTGAAAAGTGATTCTTCTAAATTTTCATTTGCGTTATCTATTTCAGTGATATAATCTTGTTTCTCATTTAAAATATCAGACTTTTTAATTTTTGAGTCATCAATTACTGAATAAACAGGTTTCCCTTCCTCTGAACTCAAATTATTATATTTATTTTGTTTTTTTCTTTCAGTTACCACTTCTGCTTCTACTTCAATTTCACTTAAAATGTCGTTCATAGGGATCAATGGTTCTTCATCTATTATCTCTTTTTTATCTTTTCCATTTTCATTTTGAGATATAGTAGGATCTGGTTGATTAAATTCTGATTTAACTTCTTGATCTTCTATCAAATTATGGACAATTTTTTGTTCGTCTTCTAATGAATGAATTATCTTTTTTGTTTCAGTGTTTGAAATCTCATTTTGTTGTTCTATTCCAAAACCAGTTGCAATAACGGTGACGGAAATCTCATTTCCTAGATTTTCATCTTCACCAACACCCATTATTATATTAGTATGATTTCCTGCTTCAGTCTGGATATAATCATTAATTTCTCCAATTTCGTCAATTGTTATCTCGTCAGAACCAGATACAATTAAGAGTAATACATTCTTGCAACCTGTAATTTTATTATCATTAAGTAAGGGAGAATCTAAAGCTTTAACTATAGCCTCCTGTGCTCTATTACTTCCTGACGACAAAGCTGAACCCATTATTGCTGTACCTGAATTAGTAAGTACAGTTTTAGCATCTTTCAAATCTATATTTTGTGTATAATGATGAGTAATTACCTCAGCTATACCACGAGCAGCAGTAGCTAGAACTTCGTCCGCCTTAGCGAAACCAGCCTTAAATCCAAGATTCCCATATACTTCTCTTAATTTATTGTTATTTATTACAATAAGTGCATCAACTGATTCTTTTATTCTTTCTAATCCTTTTTGAGCTTGTTCCAATCTCAATCTTCCCTCGAATTGAAATGGCATAGTAACTATTCCAACAGTTAAAATATCCATTGATTTTGCCATTTCGGCTATAACTGGTGCTGCTCCTGTACCGGTTCCTCCTCCCATTCCAGCAGTTATAAATATCATTTTAGTTTGTGTGGACAAAATACCCTCAATTTCCTTTTGACTCTCTTTTGCAGCCCTGGCACCTACCTCAGGGTTAGCCCCAGCTCCAAGACCTTCAGTAAGACTTGCTCCTAACTGAATTTTTGTTGGTACACCACTTTCTGACAGGGCTTGTGAATCTGTATTTGTGATAACAAAATCTACACCTTTGATTCCTTGTTTAAACATGTAGTTTATAGCATTGCTCCCTCCACCTCCAACACCAATAACTTTAATAACGTTGCTTCTATTTTTTGGGAGGTCAAAATTAATTCCCCTAGTTTCTTCTTGATCCATCTTTAAAATTGATTAAGCATTATCTAAAAATTCCTTTAATTTTTCACCAAATCGGTCTAAAATTGATTTTCGCTTTTTTGAAACATCCTTTGAAGATTTTTCATTTTCTGAGATTTTTGTTTCACCAATATCAACTTCATCTTCGGCTTCATTGATAATTTTTGCATCTAAAGCATTCATTAGTAAACCTACAGAAGTTGCAAACATAGGACTGGAAACAGATTCTTGAGTATTTCCTGCCAGATGCTCACTCGGATATCCTACTCTGGTATCCATCCCAGTTATATATTCTACAAGTTGTTTTAAATGTTTTAATTGACTTCCACCACCAGTTAATACAATACCTGCAATTAATTTTTTCTTTAGATCATTGTGTCCATAATTTTTAATTTCTAAAAAAGTCTGCTCTATAATTTCAATTACACGAGCATTTATTATTTTAGAAAGTGTTTTTAGTGAAATTTCTTTTGGATCTCTACCTCTAAGACCAGGAATAGAAACAATTTCAGTATCTCTGTTTTCACCAGGCCATGCTGATCCGAATCTGATTTTCAATAATTCAGCTTGCTTTTCAATAATTGAACAACCCTCTTTTATATCATCTGTTACGACATTACCACCAAATGGGATTACAGCTGTATGGCGAATTATACCATCTTTAAAAATTGCTAAATCAGTTGTTCCACCCCCTATATCAATTAAAGCAACTCCTGCTTCTTTTTCTTCAAAACTTAATACTGCCTCTGAGGAAGCTAGAGGTTCTAATGTAATATTTGCCATATTAAGTCCTGCGCTTTTAATACATCGTCCGATATTTTTAATTGAAGAAACTTGACCAACTACAACATGGAAATTTGCCTCAAGTCTTCCGCCATGCATTCCTATTGGTTCCTTTATCTCTCCCTGACCGTCTACCTTATACTCTTGTGGTAATACATGTATGATTTCCTCCCCAGGTAACATTACTAATTTATAAACTTGTTTAATTAGCCTTTGAATATCATCTTCATTTATAACAGATTCAGGGTTTTCACGAGTAATATAGTCGCTGTGTTGAATACTTCTTATATGCTGTCCAGCAATTCCTACAACAACATCATTAATTCGGTTACCTGAATTTGTGTTAGCATCATCAACAGCTTGCTGAATTGATTGTATAGTTTGTGTAATGTTATTAACCACGCCTCTATGCACACCTAAGCTTTTTGATTTCCCAACACCTAGAATCTCTACCTTATTGAATTCATTTTTTCTACCTACTAGGGCAACAATTTTTGTAGTCCCTATATCAAGTCCAACTGAAAAATTTGTTTGTTCCATAATTTTATTGTGTTGATGCCACAACTTGATTGTTATAGCTTAAATTGATTTTTTTGTATTTTTTTGTACTGTCTTGACTGTTTTTATATGCGCAAAAGACTTTTAATTTTTTAATTTTTTCCTTTAAATTATTGGGCTTACCTAATATTACATGAAAATTATACGATTTTAAATCAATTATATATTGATTATTTTGTTTGTACATCGATTTAATTTCTCTTGATAAAAAAGAATCTTTGTAAAGTTTATCAATTAATATTGCAGTAGTATCTAAAGAATGACTACTTGAACTGCTTACAAATTGTGGAAAATTAATGGAGTCAAACTTTTTGTAAGGAAATAAAACACCATTAATATCTGAATAAAACAGTCTGTCTGCTATTACCTTAAATAAGGGCTTTCTTTCAGTAAGTTCAAATACCAATTCTCTTTTAGGAGTTACAAAAATTTCAACTTTTTCAAGCTCAGGAACAGTTTTTAATTGGTATTCAAGCATATTCAAATCTAAACTATCTTCATTTAGGATAGACCTAGCCTCTAGTTTTTGTGTTAACAATTTATTAACCAATGAGTCATTTAATAATAATGGTTTTTTCGTGAATTCAACTTTAACCTTTACTTTTTTTTGCTGTCTATACCTATAGCTTGAAAAACAAATTAGGCCAACTAAAATCAGAATATTTAAAAACAAATAAAATATCGATCTATTAAAATTCATGATATTATCAATTCTGATTTTAATTTTGTTATTTCTTCACCTATATCGCCAGCACCTAAAAATGTAAATACTTCAGCTTCACTTGATTCTAAAACTGATTTAATTTCCTTTTTTTCAATTAATTTTTTTTGATCATTTTTTATGCCTTCAAGTAAATTATAAGCATTTACATTTTCTATAGCTTCTTCCCTTGCAGGAAAAATATCTAAAAGAACTATCTCATCAAAATGACCTAATACAGAGCAAAATTCTTTCATGAAATCTTTTGTCCTTGAAAATAGGTGGGGTTGAAAAATGACACAATTTTTTTTATTGGGATAAAAACTTCTAATTGTATTTAAAACACTTTCAATCTCCTTTGGATGATGTGCATAGTCATCAATTATTATAGAGTTTCTCCAGCTATAAACGTTCATTCTTCTTTTGATTCCTGGGAAATTTTCAAGTGTTGAAAGTATTTTTTTAATATCAATTCCTGATTGATTTGCTACTGCGATTGCACCTAATACATTTAATACGTTATGTCTTCCAAGTTGATTAAAATTTACTCCCTTAAAAATTTGATTTGGAGAGATTAAATCAAATCGATATCCTCTCTCAGTTAAAGTAAGATTACGGGCCACATAGTCTGCTTTAACATCAATTCCGTAAGTTATCCCCGAAATAGGAAGTCCAAAAGCTACTATTAATTTATCATCAACTTGTTTAGAAAACTTTTTAAAAGCTTCTATAAATGCTTCTTTAGTATCGTAGATATCTAAATGATCAGGATCAACAGAAGTAATGCACGCTATTGTAGGATTTAGTTTTAAAAAAGATCTATCATATTCATCAGCTTCAACAATAAAATTATCTAATCCTGTATTAACAAAATTTGAACTTTCATTCCTAAAAAAACCACCCATAAATGATGTAAAAGATTGATTTGTCTTAGAAAAAATGTGTGTTAAGATAGAGGTAGTTGTAGTTTTTCCATGAGTCCCTGCAATTGCTAAAGTTTTTTTATTTTCACAAATTTTTGATAAAAATTCTGCTCTTTTTAAAATTTGATTTCCTTGTTTATGATAAAATTTTAATTGTGGATGATTTGATTTAATAGCAGAAGTGTATATTATTTTCACCTCTTTTGAAAGTAATTTTTTTGATAGAGCTAAAATTGATGAATCATATGTAATTATAATTCCAAGGTCAGTTAAGTTTTTTGTCGTTTCTGAATATACTTTATCGTACCCATAAACTTGGTGTCCATTACTAAAGCAAAATCTAGCTAATGAAGACATTCCTACACCTCCAATACCAATAAAGTAATATATTTCTGTACTTTTTTTGATCATTTTAATTCTATGATTTGATTTATTATTTCATCAGTAGCAAAAGGTTTAGCAAATTTTTTTAAGTTATTTTTTAACTGTTTTTGTTTTGAAATATTAGAAATTAATAATGAGAATTTCTTGTTGAACTCTTTATCCAATTCACTTTCCCTTATCATTATTGCAGCATTTGCTTTTGATAAAGCTTTGGCATTTTTTAATTGATGATTAGCTGTTACATTTGGTGATGGTATTAATATTAATGGTTTTCCAACACAACTTAATTCAGAAATGCTTACTGCTCCTGCTCTTGAAATTATAAAATCTGCTGCGGCGTAAACATTTTCCATCTTATCAAAATAGGGTCTTATCACAATTTCTTTTGATTCTAAATTTTTGTACTCACTATAATATAATGATCCACATTGCCACAAGATTTGTATTCCAGATTTTAAAATAAATTCTTTTTGTTTTTCAATTAATTGATTAATTCTTTTAGATCCTAAGCTACCACCAATTATAACTAATATTTTCATTTTAGGATTGAATCCAAAGAGTAATTTAGCCTTAGAACCAATTTTAATTTTTGTTAAGTTTTCTCTTATAGGATTACCTGTAATTATTATTTTTTTCTTTGGAAGATAACGCTCCAATCCCTGATAAGCTACACATATTCTATTTGCATTCTTACTAAGTATCCTATTTGTAACACCAGGATATGAATTTTGTTCTTGAATTAAAGTAGGTAAACCTAATAATTGAGCTACTTTTAATATTGGACCACTTGCAAAACCTCCAGTGCCTATAACTATATCTGGTTTAAATTTTTTTATAATTCTTAAAGAATGTATTATACTAAAAATAGTTTTAATTGGAAAAAGTAAATTTTGAATTGATAAAGATCTTTTAAAACCGCTTATCCATAGACCAATAATCTTAAATCCTTCTTTAGGAACTTTTTCCATTTCCATTTTACCTATTGCGCCAACAAATAAGATATTTATATCAGAATATTTTTTTCTTAACCCTTTTGCAATAGCTAATGCAGGATAAATATGTCCACCTGTACCCCCTCCTGATATTATAAGTCTAAATTGTTTCACTTAATACATTTAAAGGGTTGTTTTCATTCAAATTTTCTTCATACCGTACTTCGTTTTTAGCACTAACACTTAGAATAATTCCCATTGCTATACATGTCATCCAAGCTGACGTCCCACCACTGCTAATCATTGGTAGGTTTTGTCCCGTAACTGGTAATACTTGAAGGGATACACCTATATTAATAAATGCCTGAAAAATAATAGGAATGCCAAGTCCAATTACTGTTAGTTTCCCAAATAAACTTGAGGTTTTGTATGAAATAACAACTATCCTGAATAATAATAATAGATAAATCAAAATAAGCATTATACCTCCAACCAGTCCAAATTCTTCTACTATTATCGCATAGATAAAATCTGACGAACTTTGTGGTAAAAAATTTTTCATTCTACTTTTTCCTGCACCAAGTCCAAAAATTTTACCACTAACAATAGCAGTTTTAGCTCTTGAAACTTGATAATTATTATCCTTACTTTTCCCCGTTTTAAAATTTTCAATACGATTAACCCAAGTATCAACTCTATTTGGGAATGCACTAGGATATGCTTTTATTAATAAAAAAAAGAGTATAGCTATTACTGATGCACCAAATATTATATTTAACAAATACATAAATGAGTATCCTGCTATAAAAGATATTATTAAAACAGTTGAAAAAAGAATTAATGCGGTGGACAAATTTGAAGGAAAAATTAAACAAACAATTATAATTACAGGCACCCAAAGACGAAAGAATGAACTTTTAAAAGTTGGTTTTTCATAACCTAATTTAGAGAGATAAGATGCCACATAAATCATAAGAATAACTGAGGCTAAAGTTGACGTCTGAAAACTTAGTCCAACAATTGGAATTTTTATCCATCGGCTTGCATTTGCACCTCCAATTATTGTTCCTTGGGATGCAGTATAGATGAGGAGCAAAATAACTATTGGAAGCATGAGTATTGAAATACCCTTGAAATAGCGAAATGGTATTTTATGTATAGAAAACATTAATATGAAACCCACTGTTAAAATGACAAAATGTTTTATAAAATATCCCCATGGAGTTCCTTTACCTACAACATAAACCAAATTGGAACTAGCACTAAAAATTGGCAAAAAAGAAAAAACAGCTAATAATGCTAGAATTCCCCATAATACTCTATCTCCTTTTAATGCTTTAAACATAATTATAAGTTTCTAACTGCATTTTTAAATTGGTTGCCTCTATCTTCATAATTTTCAAACAAGTCAAAACTTGCACAAGCCGGTGAAAGTAGAACTGTATCTTTTTGTTTAGCTACTTTATGAGCAATTTTCACTGCCTCACTCATAGATTGAGTTTCAATAAATACTTCTGAGATATTCTCAAACGTGTCAATTAATTTCTGATTATTAACTCCTAAACTGATAATCGCTTTTACTTTTTTTCTTACAAGAGGTAATAAAATTTCATAATCATTTCCTTTATCCACTCCTCCTACTATCCAAACTATGGCTGTATCTATACTCTCTAAGGCAAAAAAGGTTGCATTTATATTAGTTGCTTTTGAATCATTTATATACAATACCTTCTGAATTGTAAGAACTTTTTCCATGCGATGTGGTGCTCCTTTAAAATCAGATAAACTATCCCTAATAGACTCTTTACTTATTTCTAAAATGCTTGCAATAGTAGAAGCTGCCGTAGCATTAAGAAGATTGTGTCTCCCAGAAAGAGAAAAATTTCCTGTATTTATCATAGTTTTTTTATTATTTATGTTTATTGTTATGTTATTCTTTTCAGCTATTTGGTCTTTTGAGTTTATACTTGCTGTTAGTGATATTTTTGTAGCCTTAATTTTTTGTTTTTTTATATACCTTTTTAAAATCGGATCTCCAGAATTGAATAGAAAAAAATCATTTTTTGATTGATTATTGAAAATTTTAAGTTTTGATTTTATATAATTTTCAAAATTGTAATTGTAGCGTTCTAGATGGTCTGGAGAAATATTAGTAATTACTGAAATTTTCGGAGCAAAGTCGATTATATCATCGAGTTGGAAACTGCTTATTTCAAGTACATAATAATCAAAATTCATTTTTGCAACCTGAAAAGCAAAACTCTTACCAATATTTCCTGCAATACCAACGTTAAGTCCAGCATCTTTTAAAATCTTGTATGTTAACAAGGTCGTGGTTGTTTTCCCATTTGTACCAGTAATTCCAATTAAAGTTGCTGAAGTATGTCTAGCTGCAAATTCTATTTCTGAAATAATTTTTTTTCCCTGGCTTTTCAATAAAGAAATTAAAGGAAGATCTGATGGAATTCCTGGACTCTTTACAATAAAGTCGGCTGTTTCAATTTTTGATAAGGAGTGCTTTCCAGACTCCCAACTTATGTTATTTTCGTCCAATATTTTTTGAAGCCCTTGATCTATATTCTTTTTATCTGAAAGAAATACTTTATAACCCTTCTTTATGCCCAAAAAAGCCGCACCTATACCACTTTCACCCGCTCCCAAAATGACAATTTTTTTATTCATCATCTAAGTTTGAGTGTTACTATGGATATTACTGCAAGAACTATCCCCAAAATCCAAAAACGTGCTACTATTTTACTCTCGTGAAAACCTAATTTTTGATAATGGTGATGTAATGGCGCCATTTTAAATATACGTCGCCCTACCCCTTTTTTAGTGCGGGTATATTTAAAATAGGTGACTTGTAAAATCACTGATAGAGTTTCAATAAAAAATACACCACAAAGAATAGGGATTATTAATTCTTTTCTAACTATAACTGCTATTACAGATATTAATGCCCCTATGGTTAAACTCCCTGTGTCACCCATGAAAACATCTGCTGGATATACGTTGAACCACAAAAATCCTATTAGTGCTCCTAAAAATGCAGAAATGAATATTACTACTTCACCAACATTTGGTATATACATAATGTTCAGATAAGATGCAAAATTTATGTTACCTGAAACAAATGAAAAAATCGCTAATGTAAATACAATTATTGCCGAAATTCCAGCTGCTAATCCATCAACTCCGTCAGTAAGATTTGCTCCATTTGACACTGCAGTAATAATAAACACCACAATGGGTATAAAAATCAACCACGTATACTTAGAATTTACTCCAATCCATTTTATAAATGAATAGTAATTAAATTCATTATTTTTTAATAGAGGTATGGTTGTTATTGCAGCTTTAATATCATTTGAGAAATTTTTAGTCTCTGTAGTATTTTGTATTAGACTCGAAATTGGTTCAACATTAGTTCTAACTTTAACCTCAGGATGAAAAAAAAGAATAGTCCCTACAAAGACCCCTAAAACTATTTGTCCAAATAATTTAAATTTTCCTTTCAATCCTTGTTTATTTTTTTTGAAAACTTTAATGTAATCGTCTAACCATCCAATGAAACCCATCCAAATCATTGTAGTAATTAATAATATGATATATATGTTATTTAAACGTGCCAATAATATAACTGGTAATAGAGTACTCAAGATGATAATCAATCCTCCCATTGTAGGTGTTCCTTCTTTTTCTTTCTGACCTTCTAGTCCTAAATCTCTTATAGTTTCACCAATTTGCTGATCTCTCAAAAAATTGATTATCCTTTTTCCAAAAAACAAAGAAAATCCCATTGAGAAAATGGTTGCTATAGCTGCTCTAAATGAAATATATTGAAAAACACTTGCCCCTATAAGCTGATATTTCATTTCCAAGAATTCAAATAAATAATAGAGCATCCTAGTCTGTGTTTAAAAATATTTTATGTGCAACTTCTGTATCATTAAATGGATATCGTTTTCCATTTATTTCTTGATATCTTTCGTGACCTTTACCAGCAATTACGACTATATCCCCTTTTTTAGATAACTGACCAGCCATTGCAATAGCTTCCTCTCTTAAAGTAACTTTTATGAATTTTTTATAATTTTCAGATTCAACACCCGCAATCATTTCAGAAATAATTTTTAATGGATCTTCGTCTCTAGGATTATCAGATGTAAAAATAACTTTGTCACAAAGATCCGTAGCTATTTTACCCATTAGGGGTCTCTTTTGCTTATCTCTATTTCCTCCGCATCCTAAAATCAAATAGAGTATTTCATTATTTGTTCTAATGTTATTAATTGTTTCTAAAATATTTTTTAATGCATCAGGAGTGTGTGCATAGTCTACAACAATTGTTATTTTATCTTTTGTCTGAAAACTTTGAAAACGACCGTCTGCACTCCTTAACTGACTTATATATTTTAAAATATTAAGCGTTGGTATTTTAAATAAATCAGCAATAGCATAAACTGCTAAAAGATTCTGTGAATTAAAATGACCTATTAAGCTAGACCAAACTTCATGGTTTTGAATTTTTAACAACATCCCAGAAAATTCACACTCTAAAATCTTTACCATATAGTCTGCGTGAAATTTTGTAGCATATGTGTATTTTTTTGCTTTAGTATTTTGTAACATAAAAGACCCATTTTTATCATCAATGTTTGTTAAAGCAAAAGCAGAATCAGAAAGATTGTCAAAAAATTGTTTTTTGGTATCCCTATAATTTTTGAAATTTCCATGATAATCTAAATGGTCATGTGTGAGATTTGTAAATACACCTGCCTTAAATGAAAGACCATAAATACGGTCTTGAGCTATTCCGTGAGAAGAAACTTCCATAAAACAAAAATCTACACCTTCTCTCACCATGTCATTTAGTAAATTATTTATTGTAATTATATCTGGTGTAGTGCTACTATTATTAAATTCTCGATCTAAGTATTTAATTTTTATTGTAGAAAGCAATCCACATTTTAGTGAATGTGATGAAAATAACTGATGTAAGAAGAAAGCAACAGAGGTTTTTCCATTTGTGCCTGTTATGCCAACAAGATTAAGTTTTTCTGATGGATTGTCATAAAAATTAGAAGCTAAAATTCCTAATGCTTTAGAGGTATTATTAACAATTATGTAAGTAATACCATCAATTACTTCTTCTGGAAGCTTATTACAAACTATAGCTGCAGCTCCTTTTTCTATTGATTTTTTAATAAAATCATGTCCATCTAAATGAATGCCTTTTTTTGCTACATAAAGACTATTTTTTTTAATGTTTCGACTATCAAAACTTAATGAAGAAATCTTCACAAGGGTACTCCCAAAAACACCTTCTGTTGATACTTTATATAATATTTCTTTCAGAATTTTCAAGACGATTCTATGATTATTTTTTGTTGATTCTTAATTTTTGATCCTGGTTTAATTGACTGTGATTTAACAATTCCCTTACCTTTAACTTTTACAGTCATTCCTTTATTTTTCAATTTTTTAATTGCTTCTTTTTGATTAAGCCCCTTAACATTTGGAACTGTGTTATTTTCTAAATCAGCAAATGCAGAATAGCTTATTTCTATCTTTTTTGGTATATCGTTAAAAATTTTTTTTGCTATAGTCTTAAAAACAGGTGCAGCTACTGTAGACCCATAATATCCGATGGATTTATTTGGCCTATGAATTACAACTATACACGAATATTTTGGATTCTCTACTGGATAATATCCTACAAAGCTGGATATATATTGAACTTCTTCAGAGGTATAATCAACTTGACAAGTTCCTGTTTTTCCTGCCATTGATAGCAATTCATCCTTTATATTAAACGCTGTACCCCATTTTTTATCCACAACATTAAAAAGCATTTGTTGTACTTTATTTAATGTTTCTTTTGAACAAACTGAAGGATTTAGAGTATGCTTTGAAAATACTTTGGTAGGTAAATTCCCAAAATTGCTAATTTTACTTATAAATCTTGGTTTTACCATTTCTCCATCATTAGCTATAGCATTATAAAAAGCTAAGGTCTGAAGTGGAGTAATAGCGACTCCATATCCGTATGCCATCCAAGGTAAATCTAATCCATCCCAATTTGAATCAGTTGGATAAGGAATCTTGGGGATTCCTTCTCCTTTTATTGGCAAGCCTAAAGTTTTGTTTAGACCTAAGTTATAGAGGCGATCAACAAATTTTTTAGGATTATCTTTATAATTATCATAGATGATTTTTACAAGACCTACATTTGATGAAACTTCAAAAGCTTTTGATGCAGTAATTATTCCATGCCCTCCTCTTTTTGAATCTTTAACTTTATATTTACCAAAAAATTTCAATTCCCCTTTACCAGTATTAATTAAAGAGTTATAATCAATTACTTTGTCCTCCAAAGCTGCAATCATTGCCATCAATTTAAATGTTGATCCAGGTTCATGAGCCTCCCCAACCGCATAATTTAATTTTTCATAATATTTCCCCTCAACTGTCCTTCCTAAGTTTGCAATAGCCTTAATTTCACCTGTTTTCACTTCCATTACTACAACTGTTCCATGCTCTGCTCTAAATTTTTCTAATTGTCCTAGAAGAGTATTATGAACTATTTCTTGAATATTAACATCTAATGTTGTGTAAAGATCAAATCCCTCAGTAGGCTCTTTTTCATTAGAGTCACTTATGGGTTTCCATTGTCCATTTGCAATTTTTTGTTTTAATCGGATACCAGGATTTCCTCTTAAATATTCTGAGAAAGCGCCCTCAAGTCCGACTCTAAAATAAGAACCATTATTATCTAGTTTTTCATAACCTATTGTCCTTTCAGCAATTTTACCAAGCGGATGTTCTCGCTTTATTTCTTGTTCAACGATTAATCCTCCTCGATATACATTTTGATTAAAAATCGGAAATGTCTTATATTTTTTGTAATCTGAATACGATACGTTCTTGGCAATTAACAAGTACCGATTTTTATTTTTTTTAGCTTTTTCAAGTTTTTTGAGTATAAATTTGGAAGACACACTAGTTAATGAAGCAATTGAATCTGCTAGTGTTTTCTTTTTAGTTTCAAATAAATAATCATCTGTTGTAACAGAATCCCAATGTAATTCATAACGCGGAATAGATGTGGCTAATATATTCCCATCTGAAGCATATATATTTCCTCTACTGGGTTCTAGAATAACATTTTTAACAATACTCTCTGGTTCAATACCTAGCCCCGTTTCATT
>CAJWHM010000010.1 GCA_913041125.1 uncultured Bacteroidota bacterium
CATTAATAGATCCATTTCTGTCATTTCCAATTAATATATAATCGCTTGAATTTTGTGCACTTACACTAATTGAATATGTTTCAGAGGTATTATTATTTAATGATGTATTTGTACTGTTATTATCCAATGTACTACTTGATGTTATATTTGAATTACCGCCACCAGAATTATTACCTCCTGTATTAGTCCCTCCTGTTGTGGTTCCTGTTCCTTCCCCACCAGAACCAAATGTTCCTCCTACATCTGTTACTGTGATTTGAATGTTTAAAGCTATCTCATCACAACCCCCAATACTATTTGTAGTAATTGTTCCATTGTATGTTCCTGGTGTCGATAAAAACCCTGATAAGGTTACTGTGTTGCCTGTTTCATCTATGTTAATATAATTTTGGTTAGTAAACCATCTAGAGTCAACAGGGTTTGTAATGGTTAGACTCGCTGTAGATCCACCATAACTTAATTCGATTGGGTCTAACAAAGTAAACCTATCAAATGTCTGATTTAGAGATCCTGAAACTAAAGTAAGAGAAGGTGATTCTTGATTCTTATTTAATGTAATTGTTTGTGATACTTGATTACAATTTGCATTCCCATCAGAAGTGAAAACAGAGAATGTATATGAATCATTTGTAAATATTGGTATCCCTGATATAATAACTGTACTACTAGTTACACTTGACTGAATACCACTAGGCATCGTACTTACATTGATGTTTACATCTTTACCTCCAAATTCAAAGGTAATATTCTCCATAGCCTCACCGTCACAAATTGTTTGATTTTGATTACCTGAGACTAAAGACAAGGTTGGACAGTCACACTCTAACTCAAAACCAGTTGTAGAATCGTACGTCCATCCAGAAGGTATTTGCTGATATATTTGATCACTAACTTTAACGCAACTTAAGTTTGGATTTCCTGTTAAATTAAGAGTGACTAAATTATTATTCTGTGATAAGTCTAATTGCGTAAATGAATTATTACTCAGATCTAAGGTTGTCAAGCCATCGTTTTGTGATAAGTCTAGTTCTGTCAATCCTGTATTACTTAAATCAAGTGATATGAGCTCTTTGAAATTATATAGTAATACTGAAGAAACTGTATTACCGCTCAAATTAAGATCTGTAAGATTTATAAATTCTTCTAAGCCCGAGAAATCTGATATTTGTCTATTACTTAAATCAAGATTACTTACTGTTTGTATAGTAGCATCATCAACATAACCATCAAGGGCATCATCAAAACCTGAGTCAATTAATCCTTGTTCAAAGTTTTGATCTGGAATTGATGTTTTATTGGGTTGATAATTTTGTTCTTGCGATCCAGTTACATCGAATTGGAATAAGGATGTTATGGTTAAAGTAAAGTTTATCTGACCTTGTACTATTTGAACATTTGATATAGAACCAATATCATTTAATGTAATGGCACTATTAGAGTCCACACTGAAAGTTCCACTGATTTGTCCAGAGGAATAGTTTAATCTAAATGTTCGATTACGCTTAAAAAGAATACTATAAACATCATAATCAGATAATCTTTTTTGTTGGCTAGGGGCATCACTTTTCTTTTTAATCTTCCATTTACCTACTACTTCATTAAATAAATCATATTCAAAAATGGCTTTAATGAATCTTGGTTCTGTGATAGTAACATCATATGGATTGTCAGTGGTGAGTGCTCCCTCGTCTTCCCATTCAATAAAGTCAGATCCTTCTTCTGACGTTGCAGTTAATCTTACAGTAGTATCATAAAGATAATCAGTTGATTTACCAGTATCTATAATTTGTTCTGAAACAGATCCTTCTCCAATGGTTTGTACTCTTAATTCATAAGATAGTTTTTCAAAAGTAGCAGTCACGCTTTTAGGACTATCAATTGTTAATTCTGCAGGATTAGCATCTCCTGTTAAGGCTCCAGACCAACCAGTAAAATAATACCCTTGAGCTGGGATAGCTTCTAGTGATACTCTTGTTCCAGAATCATAATCTGTAGATTTACCTGTATTGATTATTGTCTCGGAAATACTACCCTCTCCTTTTACATTAGTTGTTAGTTCATATTGACGTAATCTGAAATTTGCAACTACATTTTTGTTGTCATCTATGGTGACATTAACAGAGGTGTTACTTCCACTAGCATCACCAGACCAATTAGAAAAAACATACTCAGAATTGGGCGCAGCATTAAGAGTTATTGTACTACCGTCTTTGAAAGTTCCTTCAGAAGGAAAAACAGTTCCACTATTTGGTGGGTTAACTTTTACATCTAAAATAAATTCTTTAGTACAACTTGTTAAGCACACAAAAAGAAACAAAAATTTAAAAAAGAAATTCATTTATAGTATTTCAATAATTAAATTCTTTATGAAAAGAGTATAAAAATATTCATTATTATTTAAGGATGTTCCGGTTTCTCTTGAGTTTTTATTATAGATCTGAAAAGACGTTGGTAGACCGTCATCCATATTTATCATTATTTTGCTTTCTCCCTCAGGTAATTCAATTTTAGTTGTATCACTAAGTTTTAAATTTTTCATATCATTTGACCCAAAAGAAAGATCATTAAGCTCAATAGTTACTGAAGATGTTTCGATTAGATTGTTGTATCCTATTAAAAAATCCTCTTGATTGGGTCCAATAAAACTGTACATTGGGATATTGTTATTATTATTTACTATGTTCCAATCTGATGATATTAGTGAAGGGTAAACTTCAAATTTTAATTCAAATGCATCTTTATTTGAAATGTCTATATATCCTGAATAATATTTATCATTTTCTACTCTTGAAACAGTGAATTTTGTAAAATCATCGATCTTCAACTCAAGTTTTTTTTGACCATTTGTATATGTTGAATTGGCTAAAGGATTATTTAAAACTACTTTATAATCAAATTTTAATCTTAATCGATTGTTTTCAAATCCTGTAAAATTTGTTTTAATTGCTATTGGGTTATAATTTTCATAAACACTGTTTATGCTTGTATATGTCAAATGTGAACCTAAGGTCTCCCATATTGAATTTTTGTCATAGGTGGCCCAATTTATTTCTTTGTACTTAATATCTAAATTTTCAGTAATTGGAATTGTATCAACTAAAAGTCTAATATTACCATAATTTAAAGTGTCATATTTTAAAAGAATCATTTTAGCATCATAAGTTCCGTACTTATTGTAAATCACAGATGTTTCTGTAACATCGCTAACATTATTTGGTATTCCTCCAGGAAACTCCCATTTAATTGAGTCATATACCGTATTGAATGTCTTAGCTTGATATCTAACTTCAACATTTAAAGTATTATTTCTGTTATTCCTGAAAACTTGTGTAGAATCAATTGTTACTTGTGATGGAGAATAAAACCGTGATATATTAATTCTATATACAGTTTCTTCTTCTACTGAGCAAGAGGAACACATTAATAATAAAAGAAAAATAATTAATCTCAAAAACTAAACTTCAATTTCAACCTAATATAAAAAATGTTATTGAAAAGTATTTATGGAACAAATTTAAGCAAACTTAGTTCTTCGTATATTGGAATATATTAACCATAAAATATATCATTATGAAAAAGTTGTTTTTATTATTATACATTCTCTTTATTCCTAAATCTAAGGCTCAAGAATGGGTGACACCTATTATTGACGGATATGGAAAAATAAAATACTCAAAAAATATTGCAGTACAACCTGATAATAATTTGGAATATAAAATAGTTTATAAAATAACTACAAGTGAGACTAGAGAGGGAATAAACAAAGGGTTAAACGGTATCGCCCATGCAATTAACATGTTAGGTTGTGTAAATATTCAAAATGATAAAGTCAAAATTGCAGCTACAATTCAAGGGCAAGCTACAACCATAATTTTAAATGATAATGCTTATCGAAAAAAATTCGGAAAAGATAATCCTAATACAGAAGTAATTAGACTATTATCTGATTATGGTGTTGATTTATATGTTTGCTCTCAAGCTACTGCTTATAAAAAAATTAATAAATCTGATATAAATAAAAATATTACTGAAGCACTATCTGGTTCAAGTGTTCTTTTGAATTATCAATTAAATGGTTACGCGTTAATGCAATAGTTTAAACTGATGAGTTATTTGAATTATCGATAATAAAATAAGTGACTTTTGTCACATTATTTTTAAATTAAATATTTCTTAAAAAGAGTTTATGGTTAATCTTTAGGGTGCTATCGTGGCACCCTTTTTTTGTGATCTATAAAAACAACTAATTAGTCGAAACATGTTCCATTAAAATTACTATCAATAAGATTTTTTTCACACTTAAATCACTTGTTTCCATAACTAAGTAATTATGGACTATAGTAATTATATTATAAACATTTTATAAAAATTTAGTAGAATACAAATATTTTGTTTAACTTTAATAAAAAATTCCTCAACGTGAAATTCAAAAGAAAAGAATATGTATACTTTGATGTTCGCGAACAAAGAGTCAAGCTAAACAGATACTCTTGGGTAGAAACCATCAAATGGTATATGATTAAGATATTTGGTTTATGAAAGGTGGTTTCTATTCTTTATATTAAACAATTGTTTAATTAATATAGATTAGAGGAATAATAAAATTCTTTTACCATTTTTTAATAATTCATTTGATAATTTAAAAAATGGGTCCAGAAATTTTCATAGCTTTTTTTGCGTTTCTAGGGATGGTTTTTTGGCTTATTTTAAGATTTATCTGGCGTTTATTAATATTTTTTTTTAATATTTTTTTTATACCAATTTCATTACTAAATAATTATATAAGAGTCAAATTTTGGGGACTACCTAAGAAAAAGATTCAAACTAATATTTTTAAAAAATCATTATTCTAAAATTTTTTGATTCAAATTTTGATAAGAAATTTTAATCTTCAATTTTTCGTTTTATAACTTTAGTGAATGAAAATAATTGGACTTGGTATAGCTGGTCTTGGTAGAATTGGAAAAATACATTTTAAAAATGTAGACACCTTTTGCGAAAATGCTAAAGTAGTAGCGTTGTCAAATTTAAGTGTTAGTAACATAGATTGGATTAACAGTAATAAAAAGACCATAAACATTTATAAAAGGTTTGATCAAATGGTTAACGATAAAGATGTTGATGCAGTAATTATTTCATCACCGACTCCATTCCATTCAGAACAAATTAAAATAGCCTTAGATGCTGGTAAGGCAATTTTTTGTGAAAAACCAATTGATCTTTCTTTAGAAAAAGTTATACAAGTTAATGAGCTTGTAAATAAATCACGAATACCATTTATGGTTGGATATAATAGGCGTTATGATCCAAACATTTTAAAAATTAAAAAAGATTTAGAATCTGGTGTTATCGGTACAATGCAAATTTTAAAAATTACTAGTCGAGATCCTTTTCCTCCGGATATAGATTACATGAAAAAATCAGGAGGTCTATTTTTAGATATGTCTATTCATGATTTCGATATGGCCTGTTATTTAAGTCAACAGAACGTAAAAAAAGTTTACTCTACTGGCAGTGTTTTTGGAAATAAAGAAATTAAAGAAATAGGCGATATAGATACAGCAGTTACAACAATTACATTTGAAAATGGATCTATAGCAACAATAGATAATAGTAGAAAAGCTAATTATGGATATGACCAAAGGGTAGAGGTTTTTGGATCATTAGGAATGAGTATTAGTCAAAATCAATTATCAAATAATAATATTATTGCTAACAATAAGGGTATTCATTATTCTAAACCTTTAGGCTTTTTTTTGGAGAGATATTCGCAATCGTATATATCTATAATGAACGAGTTTATAAATTGTCTAATTAAAAAAAAAGAAATTTCATGTGGAATTAAAGCTGGACTTGATTCTTTGAAAATTGCTTTAGCCGCAAAAAAGTCTTTGAATGAAAATAGGGTTGTAGATTTTGATGAAATCAAATAACACAAATTATAATTATACATCATCATATTTGGTATATTTGACTATTAAAAATTAAATATTTTGAAAAAAATATTTGTCTTATTTCACTTGTTTTTTCTGAATAAGATTTATTCTCAATGGGAATACATATCAAATAAATCTGAAAATAAAATAGAGGCGGTTGGCAAAGTTGTTTTCAATGAAAAGTTTAAGGATTCTATAATTTTCAAGTTATCAAAATCTAGGGATCTAGAGTTAAGTTTTTCAATTGAGGGAGATTTTTTTCAAGAAGATGAAACTTACTATGTTATACTAGATATTTCAGAAAGAAAATTTAAAGCTTCAAAAGCCAAAGTTGAAACTGGGAAATATATAATATGTGAAATTAAAGATATGGTAAACAGTGAAAGATTTGAACTTGAAGATTTTTTAAAAATATTTAAAATGGGTGAATCTCTTGTTTTGACAGTTAGAAATAATCTCAAAGTAATACAAGGGGTTAATCAACTAATTGGTAGTACAACAGCAATAAATAGAGTCATTACCAACAAAGTCCTATAGACTTATTTATTAATCAAATTGATATCTGTCTCCTTTTCTATCTAAATATTGTTTTTGATCTGTAAAATAAGTTTTCCCATTACTTTTATCGAATATCACGCCTTTCTCAATGTATTGATATTTTTCATTTTGACCAGATTTAATTATAGCAAACCCTATAATCAAAGAGCCAATTAAAATAGAAGCAGGAATTATATAATCTTTCATTACTTTGATATTAATTATAGAATCAAGTAAAGTTACGTTTAGTTATATTATTTGAAAAACATCAATAACGAAATTTAATCTTGTCAACAGGTTTGAACAATCTAAAATCTCCATAAAGTTCCCGAAAACCCTTTCCTTTTAACTTAACACGAATTTTAATAGCATATTTATTTTGCCCAGCATTTTTCCAATATACTTCTGTAATTTCAAGTGGATTAATGTCTTTTAAACTTTTTTCTGAAAATTCGTCTTTTTCAAGTCTTGGGATTGAGGAAACAATAAAATTTATTTTATTTTTTTTAGCTTCTAAAATTCTAATAGTTCTTTCCAAATATGGAATTAAGTTAATTTTATTTATTGCATTTGAAGATCCTTTTAATGTATAATCATAAACAATATTCAGTTTACATTCGTCAATTAATTTGGTGTAAAGGAAGTTTTTAGCTTTTATGAGCTTTGTAAAAGCTTTTAGTTCTTCTAAACCATCAACTCTATTAAACAAAATTTTTAAGGAGTTGCTATTAATCTTTTCAACCTCGAAATTTATTTTACCATTGTAATTATCGAATCTGAAATCAATTGATTCAACAGGACAAATGTCTAAATCTAATTTTTCGAGTGTAAAGATTATTTTACCATCGGATGTTTTTTTAATTGAAAAAACTGAGTTGGAATTTGTGTCATCAACAAATATTTTTTCTACTGAAGCCCCTTCTTTTTCATATTGCCACTGAGAAAAAACGGAGAAAATAATTGTAAAGTAAAATATTACAGTGAGCCTAATATTATATTTCATTTTTAAAATTTGTTTTGATAATTAATTTTTGGTTTAATTATTTAAATCAACTGATCATAAATAAGTACTGACGCATAACAACACCAAGATAATACCATTATTATCAAAAACAATTTATATAAATTTATTCTCATTGTTAGAATATTGATTATAAATTTATGTTTAATATGCTGTCCTTACAAAATTTTGATTACTGCAAATTTACTTCAATTAAAAATTATTTAATAAATAAAACCTAATCCTATTTGTAAAATCTTACGTAATCGATCTCCATTATGTCTTGATCAAAATCGCCTGGGATATTTCCACCTAATGTTCCGCCCATAGCTATGTTTAATAAAAGATAATGAGGATTATCAAAAGGCACTTCTGAGGTATTTTCTAATTCAGCAACTAGTAAGTTGTCTACATAGACTTTGATTGACGCAGAGTTCCATAATAAAGAATACAAATGGAAATCAGAGTTAACGTCTGATATGTTTAATGATGCAATATCTTTAGTTAATCCATATGATGCAGCTTGTCCACCACTATCTGCCCAATGAAATGTTCCGTATAGAATTTGTTTGTTGGAACCGTTCTGTTCCATTATATCAATCTCACCACACTCAGGCCAGCCAACATTTCCAAGAGAAGTTCCGTAATAATTCCCAATTTCACCAACATTAGTTCCCATTGTCCAAATAGCTGGCCATGTACCTTTTGAACTTGGGAGTTTTGCACGGACATCTATACGACCGTATTTAATATTAAATTTTGAATTTAATCGTGCAGATGTAAAAGATTTATTAATTCCCTCATATTCAAAAATCTCTCTTTTTGCAACTATTTTCAAAGTTCCGTCACTTACAAAGGAATTGTCAAGTCTTGTTGTATAATGTTGTTCTTCATTATTTTGCCAGCCTGAATTAGTGAGGGGGATATATTGTAAATGCCATTTTTCTTCTAATGGTCTACCATTATAATTGAATTCGTCGTTCCAAACTAATTGATAATCCTCATAGATAGTTACTTCTTCACTTTGATCAATATTAGAAAGGTCAACTAAAGTATTAGATCTAGAAGAAAACTTTATGTTATCAAAGTAGTAATTAACTTCAACAGAATTTGAAATGTTGTATCCAAGTATAATTGTTATAGTATTATAAATACCATTTTTTCCATCTAACTCTGGAATATTAAAAATTAAAGTTTCCCAACCTGTGCCAATTGTTTCAGCGAATAGGTCCCCTGTTGTTTTCTTGCCAGGTGTATCATTTGGTAATTCATCCTCTAATTTTATAAGTACAGTATGTCCTGGTCCTGGAGAATAAAATTGTATTGAAATAGCCTCCTTTCCTTCAGGGAATACTATTTTTTCTTCTAATTCAAAATAAAATCCTGCCCAAGATTGAATTCCAGAGGGTTCTGTAACTTTAATGACTTTTGAAGATTGATTTTCATTATCAGTTTCTGGATTATCAGCATATTCTAATGATAAATTTATTGTTCCAATACCTCCAAATCTTCCCCAATTTCCAGTCATTCTGTTACTTGGTTGTCTATCTTCTTCAGAAAAAGTAATTGTTGTTTCTTCAAAGGTAATTGAGCTTTGGTTAAGATTAGGACTTACTAATTCTGAGTTGTTAGACGAAGAACTATTAGAAGTAATCGTTGGGTTTATAGATTGATTGGTATTTATTTCGGGACTATTATCAGAACTTTCCTTATCGCACCCAACAGATATTATAAGAAATATAGAAAAAATATTATAAGAAAGGAACTTCATTTAGATCAAATATTAAATTAGAAAAGGCAATCTAATTTTTTTTAATATAACCCATTGCTATTTTATTAAATTTTTTTGAAGGATGATCTAAATTTATAGTTGAGGCCTATATTCCAGTCAAATGCTTTGGCATTTAAGTTCGAATTAATCGCTTTATTTATTGTTGAAGAAAAAAAGACAGGTATTTTGAGGTGATGTAACGAAAAAGTATTTGCTAAATATAATCCGTCATTATTATCAATTTTTAAAAAATAAAATTCAGGATTTAAATTTATATTAATCGACTTACTTATATTTATTCTATTAGCAAAGAGTCTAAAAGAAATAAAGTTGCCACTTTTTGTTTGATCAATTTTTTCAAGCCCTCTTCCATTTAAATAGTAAACACCAAAATTAATTTTGTTTGAAATATTGTAACTCATAAATGTATTCCAAATAAAATATCTTTGAGGGGTCAGGACATTAATATTTTTTGATTTTCTTGTGTACTCGAGATTATTAAAAGCATAAGCCGGGAAAAAACTACCTAATCTTACATTGAATTTTTTATTTTGAATAAGTCTATAGCTCCATCCGAATAAAAATGACCAAGGCCTCATTCCATCGAGGTCAAATCGTAATTGAGAATCAAAACTCAAACGTTTACCTCCTATGGATAGATTGGCAGTAGTAGCTGGTTTCCCAAGAGAAAATAAAGGTATAAATGAAAATCCGTTATTTGTCAAATTGATATTACCTGTAAAAAATAAAGTTTTAGAACTGTCTTTATCTTGTGCATTTACAGATAAAACAGTAGTTATCAAAATAAAAAGAGTTTTTTTAATAGTTGTAAATAATTTCATTTATAAAAATAAATTACAAGTTAAACGAATTTATTTCCTTGATAAAACAAATGTTTTCTGTTTGAGAAAAGATTTAATACTTTTAAAAAAATATTTGTGTGGAGTGGTATGTAAAAAATAGATGGTGGATTTGGACTATCACTGGAATTTATTTAGCCTACAGAATTTTAACAGGATTATATTATTAATAATTTATTTACCTATCTCAACCTCAATTTTTTTTAGTGTCCGCGAAATAACTTCCCTTGAAGTTCCAAGATCGTTAGCAATTTGTTTATGAGTTTTGCTTAAATTTATTTCTCCAGAATTACTGGAATGCTTTTTCAAATATGCTTTTAAACGAGCATCAATTTTTTTAAAACTTAACTCTTCAATAGTATTTAATAAATCATCATATCGATTTACAAAGAGGTCAATTATTAAGTTATTCCATTCGGGAAATTTAACTTGCCACTCACGTACTTTTTCATTTGAAATAAATACTAATTCTGAATCACTTTCAGTAGTGGCTGAGACTTTACTAATTTTATCTTTAAAACTCGCAATCATTGACATTAAACATGTCTCTCCTTTATCAACATAGTAGAGTAAAACCTCTTTTCCAGTCTCATCATTTTCTATAAACACACGTATACTTCCATTTAAAACAAAAGGGATTTGGGCCATAAGATCACCATTTGTAATTAAAGGGGTGTTTTTAGCAAATTTTTGTTTTTGAGAGTTTTCATTAATTTCTTTAATAAGTGCTTCAGGCAAACCTATACTTTCGAACATAAAAGAAGATTTTTTTTATTAATTGAATTATATTTAATTCTAATCAAATGATAAATAATAAATAATTTGTTTTTTACAATTTACTAAAATAAACCACTCTTGTGACATGAAAAAAATATTAAAATTTATACTTATATTTTTACTCATTTTATCTTCTTCTATAATAATTGTATACCTTTTTTATACTGTTAAATGGAAAATTAATACATATAATAACAAATCTCTACTAGGAGAAAAAGTTCCTAAAATAGAATTTGAAGGAAAAACTTACAGAGATTTAAACAAAAATGGGAAACTTGATGTTTACGAAAATTTTTCATTTAGCATTGAAGAAAGAGTTGAAGACTTGATCAGTCAAATGACTATAGAAGAAAAGGCAGGGTCAATGTTTATTACTATGATTGGTGTTAATAATGACGGAACATTAATGGAAAGTCCAAGCTTTAGCGATCCTTTTTCATTTTTAATGAATAGTTCTTCAGAAATGATTGCGAAAAAAAGTATGAATCATTTTAACATTCGAGCATCACACGAAAAAGAAAAAATGCTAGAATGGCACAATAAAGTTCAAGATATGGGATCAAGAACAAGATTGGGGATTCCAATTACAATTGCAACAGATCCTCGTCATGGGACCTCAAAAGATTTTGGAGCTACTATATATACACCATATTTTTCATCATGGCCTTCAGCTCTTGGTATGGGTGCCATAAATGATTCAATTTTGACAAAAGAATTTGGAAAAATTGTAAGAGAAGAATACAAATCTTTAGGCATAAGATTAGCTTTGGGACCGATGGCTGATACTAGTACAGAACCACGTTGGGCAAGAGTTAATGGAACTTTTGGTGAAAATGCAGAATTAAACGCAAGATTAATCGCAGCATATATAACTGGCCTTCAGGGAGATAGATTAGATAAATCATCTGTAGCTGCAATGGTAAAACATTTTCCAGGTTCAGGCCCAGTTGACGGAGGTAAAGACAGTCATTTTCCTCCAGGATTACAATCTTACAAAGGGAATAATTTTGATTATCACCTTATTCCTTTTAAGGCTGCTTTTGATGTTGGAACTGCCTCTGTAATGCCATTATATAGCGTGCCAAAGGGGATTACAAGTGAAGATGTTGCTGCAGGCTATAATAGAGATATTATTACAGGTCTTATAAGAAATAAATATAATTTTGATGGTATTATATGTACTGATTGGGGATTAATTAGTGATTTTAAATTATTAGGTATGATGTTTAAACCTGCATCAGCTCATGGAGTAGAAAATTTGAGTACAGATCAGAGATTAATTAAAATTATTGAAGCAGGTGTAGATATGATTGGTGGTGAGAATTTAACAGAAGAATTAGCTAATTTGATTAAGGGAGGTAAAATAAAAGAATCAAGAATAAATTTGTCTCTTAAAAGAATTTTTAAACAAAAATTTAAACTAGGCCTTTTTGATAATCCATATTTGGAAGAAAATTCATTACTGTCCTTAGATAATAAAAAAAATATAGAAATGGGAAAGCTGGCACAGCGTAAATCTCTTGTATTATTAAAAAATACTGGGATACTACCTTTAGATCCTAATTCGAAAATTTATATATATGGTTTTGATGATAATCTAACAAAAAAAATAAATAAAGTTTCACTAGAAGAAGCTGAAGTGATAGTTGCCAAAGTAAAAACTCCGAGTTGGGGTGAAAAAAACGGTGAGTCGATTATGGAAAAACTTTTTAGTGGAGGACGACTAGACTTTCAGAAAAAAGAATTAGATAATTTATTACCAATTTTTGAATCAAAGCCCACAATATTAGTTGCTAATTTAAGAAGACCATCAGTTTTAACGGAATTTGAAAAAGTATCTAAAGCACTAATAGCGGACTTTGACGTTTCTAATAATGTCATTTTTGAATTAATTTTTGGAGAGTTTAATCCGACAGGGAAACTTCCTATTCAATTGCCCTCCTCAATGAAAAGTGTTGAAAATCAAATTGAAGACCTCCCCTTTGATCTTGATAAACCACTATTTAATTATGGTCATGGATTATCCTTTTAATATTAAAGCTACTCTTTAAATCATAACCTAAATGATAAGTTTTTGGGAAAAAAAGGAGTTATTGTCTTATGACTTAGTTGTCTTAGGAGGTGGAATTACCGGAATGTTTTGCGCTTTATCATACAGAGAAAGTTTCCCTAAAGCAAGAATTGCAATTTTAGAAAGAGGTTTATTTTCATCTGGCGCAAGTACCAAAAATGCTGGTTTTGCATGTTTTGGATCTCTTACAGAACTTATTGAGGATATTGAACAAATGAATGAAAGTGAAGTTTACAAAATCATCCAAATGAGATTAGAAGGACTTTCTTTATTAAGGAAAACTCTTGGCGACAAGAATTTAGACATACAATTCAATGGTGGCTATGAACTCTTTTTTGATAAGAATTCAGAGGTAATAGACAAAATAGATTATGTAAATTCTTTCTTGAAACCAATTTTTTCTAAGCAGGTTTTTAAGTTTAATAATTCAAAAATAAATGAGTTTGGATTTGATTCTAATAAAGTAAAGTTTATAATTGAAAATAAACTAGAGGGTCAAATAAATACTGGTAAAATGATGCGCAGTTTGAGGGGAAAAGTTAATATGGAAAATATTGATTTTTTCTCCAATACAACTTTGGAAAAATTTGAAATTCAAAATGATCAAAAGCTACTTACCCTAAATTTAAAAAAAGAAGAATTTAAACTTAGTTGTAAAAAATTGGCAATATGTAATAATGCTTTTGTGAATCAAATTTTACCCAATTCAAATATTATTCCTGGAAGAGGTTTAATTATTATCTCAAAGCCAATGAAAAATCTTAAGATAAAAGGTTCTTTTCATTACGAAAAAGGATACTACTATTTTAGAAATATTGATAATAGAATTTTACTTGGAGGAGGGAGAAATATGGATATGGATGTTGAGAAAACAACCCAATTTGGAATAAATCCAAAAATCAAAAATAAATTGCTAAATGATATTAATCAATTTATTTTACCAAAAGAAAAATTTAATATTGAAATGGAATGGTCGGGGATTATGGCATTTGGAAAAAATAAAATTCCAATTGTTAGAAGAGAAAATCAGTATACTGCCATAGGAGTTAAACTGGGAGGAATGGGAATTGCGATTGGAAGTTTAATAGGAAAGAAAGTATCAGATTTATTAATTGAATAAATCATTAATCAAAGTTTTACTAATTTCAAGTTTATATATTTATTAAATGAAAAAATTAAAATATTATTTTACATTTTCATATTTAAAACCATCATATTTTTGGCCAATAAGGATTTTAATGATTCTATATTTTTTAATTATTTATGCTGGACTTGTTTATGATTTATTAAACCCTAAGATTGAATATTATTCAGATACAAACGAATATTTAAACATTCTCTTCTCAGATTCATCTTTTTATTATTTGTATGTCCTACCCTTATTTGTGATTTATTTTCTTTCTGTGTTTTTAGAGTTTGTTTTGACTCTCGATAAAAACAAAAACATAAGAAAAAAATAAAAAAACCGCTTCATTAAAGAAGCGGCTAAACAAATGAATAAATTAACAAAGAATAAATACCAAGCTTTTGACGAAAAAAGCGTTTACGTATTTAAAAAAATGCAACATAAAACCAGTTCCATTTTTTATATTACAAAGATATAAGCAAATCAATGAAAATAATATTAAGAAAATGTGAAAAATTGACTTTTTGTTGAATATTCAATAATTTATACTGTAAAATAAAAATTGAATAGAAATATTTATGATATTTTAAGATATTAGTTAAAAATCATTAGAATAAAATTTGATTTAATCAAAATTTACTTTCTTATATCATCAAGTATTAATTAATGTTAATTTAACATTAACAACATATACAAAGATCAATGCTTAAAATCTTTTTTAAAATTACTTTATATAGTCTACTATTTTTTACGTTCATTACCTGTAATAAAGAAATCCCTCCTAACGTAATTTTTATACTTACAGATGATCAGGGGTATGGTGATCTTGGAATTTATGGGGCATCAGATATAATTACTCCCAATATTGATAGTATCGCAAAAAAAGGGGCATATTTTACCTCTTATTATTCCACACAACCAGTTTGCTCTGCCTCACGTGCATCTATACTTACAGGTTGTTATCCAGATAGATTAGGAGTTTTTAATGCATACAGTCCAGGCTCAAAAGTGGGACTTAATCCAGATGAGACTACTATAGCAGAGTTACTTAAGGCAAATGGTTATAATACAGCTATTTTTGGTAAGTGGCATCTAGGAGATGCTCCAAGATTTCAACCACGTAAGCAGGGTTTTGATGAATATTTTGGAATCCTTTATTCAAACGATATGTGGCCAAAGCATCCTCAACAAGGAACTGTATTTAATTTTCCTGAAATTAAATTATATGAAAATGAAACACCATTAAGAGCTCTTGAAGATCAAACTTTTTTAACAGGTGCCTTAACTGATAAAGCAATTGATTTTATAAAAAAAAATAAAAATGATCCCTTTTTTATTTATTTACCTCACCCCCAGCCACATGTACCTCTATTTGCATCAAAAAATTTTAAAGACACTCAAAAAAGAGGTCTATATGGAGACGTAATTAATGAAATAGATAATTCTGTAGGGCAAATTTTAAATACTTTAAAGGACGAAGGACTTGAGGAGAATACAATCATTATCTATACGTCAGACAATGGACCTTGGCTTTCATACGGAGGTCACTCAGGGTCATCTGGAATTTTTAGAGAGGGTAAAGGAACAAATTGGGAGGGAGGACATCGTGTACCTGGGATTGTTTATTACCCTAGAAAAATTGCTCCAAATACACGCATTGATGCACCAGCAATGGGGATAGATTGGTTACCCACAATTGCCTCTTTTACAGGTAGTAAATTACCAAAGAAAAAAATTGATGGAGCTTCCTTAGTACCACTTTTAACAGGAGAAACCAATATTTCTCCGCATAAAAACTTCTTCTTTTATTATAGAACAAACGAATTACATGCTGTAAGGCACAAAAATTGGAAACTTTATTTACCTCACACTTACCGAACTTTAAATGGTAGAAAAGGAAGAAATGATGGATATCCAGTTCCTTACGATATGAATGAGATCAAAATTCCAAAACTCTTTAACTTAGAAGTTGATCCAAGCGAAACAAATGATATTGCAATTGACAACCAACAAATTGTTAATCATATTTTAATGATTGCAGACTCGGTTCGATATGTTTTAGGTGACAATTTAAAAGGGATTAAAGGAAGGGAAGTTAGAAAAGTTGGAAGAATAGATTAATTATCTATTCCACGGTCCGTGGTTCAAAGAGTTTTCTTTTTGATCAATAAAAACAAAACCATGAGCACCAAAAAAGTCTCTTTGCGCTTGGATCAAATTAGCATTACTAAATGGTTGAGTCATAGCTAAAAAATAATTCCAAGATGCCGAAATACATGGAATTGGAATTAAATTACCTCCTGAATAATTAATAACTGAGTTCCAGTCTTTTTGAGATTTATTCATAGAATTCTGGAATGTTTCCATCTTCATAATTGAAGACGAATTGCAAAAAGACGTTCCTAATGTTTCCATTAATTTTGATTTTAATATGCTTCCTTCAGACCAGATCTGTGCAACAGTCGCTAATTCAGTTTTCCAATTATATTCTTTACATGCAGTATTTATCATATCAAATCCCTGGTGATGGTTAATCCAGCGACACAGATCATACACTTTTTTTAATTGTTTTAAAGAAATCGAAGATTTTTTTTTGGTGAAATTTGATGTTTTGGAAAATTCAATTCTTTTTGATTTCATTGAAGAGGTGTATCTAGCGTGAAGTGCAGCAGTCATTAAACTATTTGGTGACCCTATCACTGCACCACTTATTGCCGCCCAAGCTCCCGTTCCTTTATTTGAAGCTTTATCTAAAATTTTGCTAACAAAATTAGAACCCTCTGAGTCATAATATGAAAGAATTGTAGATGTAATTCTTAGAAGATAGCCATCACTATAACTATTTTGCCATGACTCTAATACATTTTGAATAAGCTTAAAATCTAATTTAAAATAAGTCATTAATATTTCAAAAACTTCAGCTAAAAGTTGCATCTCAGCATATTCTATTCCGTTATGAACCATTTTAATATAATGACCTGCTCCACCTGAACCTAAAAAACTACAACATGGATTTCCTTTGGAATCTTTAGCAGCAATATTATTCAAGTCTTTTTTTACAGTTTCATAGGCCTTCCTATCTCCACCAATCATAAGAGAAGGTCCCTCAAGTGCACCTTTTTGTCCACCAGAGATTCCCATTCCTATAAATTGAATTTCATTCTCTTTTAAAAATGAAGCTCTTCTTTCAGTATCTTTAAATTCGGAGTTGCCTCCGTCTATTATAATGTCTCCTTTTTGTAGTAAAATTTTTAAATTTTGTAAAATTTCATCTATCGCTTCTCCAGCGGGTAACATTAATATTAATTTGCGAGGTTTTCTAATTGAGTTGACGAAATCTTCCAATGATTCAAAGGCTAGATCCTCTTCAAAAAAGCTATATTTTCGAGCAAGTTTTAAGGCTACTTTTTCTTCTTTACCTTTTATATAACGATTATATAGGGATAATTTATATCCATGAGCTGCAAAATTTCTACTTAAACTAGCACCCATAACACCCATCCCAACAATCCCCCAAGACCCTTTTTTATTCATAAATCCTTTTTAAAATCTCTTCTATTTTTTCTTTTATTGTCAAAGAATCTTTTATGTAGACAGCATATTTAGGCTCTTCTAAAGTATTAACTTGACTTTTTAGTAAAGATAATGGCATAAAATGATGACGTCTATTTATTCTCCTTTCTAACACTTTAATACTGCACTTTAAATAAATCCAAATTAAATTACTAGCAGGAACATTTTTTGACAGTATTTTGCGATAGGACTCTTTAAGAGCGGAACAAGCTAATACAGCTCCATTAGACTTAAATTTAAAAAGTATTTTAGATAAATCCTTTAACCATGGAATACGGTCTTTATCATTGAGAGGAATTCCATTTCTCATTTTGTTAATACTCGATTTTGTGTGAAATTCATCTCCTTCTATAAATTGATATCCTAATTTTTTGGAAAGTGCTTTTGCGATTGTACTTTTTCCACTTCCACTGACACCCATAACGATAATAATATTTTCATTTTCTACCATTTTTTAGAGGTTTGAGACTTGGAAGCAACTTTTGCTAAACTCAAAATTTTTGAAACAATTAAATTATTCTCAACACTATATAATGAAAACGGCTCAATAGTTTTGTTCTCAAAAACCACCTCATATAAAAGTCTGAACGGGTCTTTTAAATGCCGAGAAATTTTATTTGGGATGTGTTTTTTTGGCCCTTTTACTTCATTTTCTAATATAATCATTGTATTTGCATTTTGACAATCTACATAACCATTAGATCCATAAATTTGCATATCTTTTCTATTATGAGACCAGTTCCATGAAGCTTGAATTACTACTTGCTTATTAGGATATTCTAAAATGATTGTAGTATCATCATCTACATTTGGATAACGATCAGGTTTAGTTTGTTTAGCAATACAACTTACACTAGTAGGAGTCTGACCTTTAAGCATCCAAGTTGCAATATTAGCGCCATAACATCCGAAGTCAGTTAATGCTCCTGCACCATTTAATACAGGATCAGTGAGCCATTCAAGAAATTCTGGTGTACAACCAATTTCTTGAGGACCTGGATGGCCAGTATTAAACACCATTTTTGTTATAGATCCAAATCTGCCACTATCAAATAATTTTTTTGCTTCGTAAGTACTTTCATACCAAGAAGTTTCATAATTAATCAGTAAAGGGACTTTATATTTTTTTACTAAATCAGCCATTTCTTGTGCATCATCAATAGAAGTAGCCATTGGCTTCTCAACCATAATTGGAATTCCTTTAGGAGCAAAATAACGCACTACATTTAAATGTTCTTTAGTCGGATTAAAAGCTGAAACTGCGTCAAGTGAAGTATTTTTATAAAGTTCTTTATAACTTTTAAAAAAAATAGAATCGGGGAGGGAGTATTTTTTTTTATAGTTTAAAATAGCATTTTCATTTGTTTCAACAATCCCCACAATTTTAACATCTTCTTTCTGACGATTTAGAATCCAGTTAACATGATCATGGACAAGACCAATAACTCCTAATTTTAGTACTTTATTTTTTGGTTTTTCTTTCCCAACTAATGATAAGGGTGTGGTAAATATCAATACTAGCATTAGGTAATTTTTAATTGTTGAAATTCTAAATGTCATAATTTTAGTACATTGAGTAAAGAAAAATAATTATTTATATCAAATAAACCTATGAAACAAAACATTATCAAAATTATTATTTTTGTATTTAGCTTCAGTTTTCTAAGTGCACAACAATCATCAAAAAAAATTTTAGCCGTTTTTGCCCATCCTGATGATGAACAATCAATTGCACCATTATTAGTAAAATCTGTAGAAGAAGGCATAGAGGTTACATTAGTAATTGCGACTGATGGTAGACTAGGGGTAAATGAATATACTGATTATGAAGCAGGAGATGGGTTAGCAGCAATTAGAAAAGAAGAAATGTTGTGTGCTGCGCAAAAATTAGGAGTGAAGTTAATTCATCTGAATTATCATGATCAACTTAAAGCAGCAGAAGGATTCGATGGGCACATACCGCATGTACAAAGTTTGATTTTTGATATAAAGAAAATCATTATTAAAGAACAACCAGATGCAATTATTACTTGGGGACCAGACGGTAAAACTACGCATATGGATCACAGACTTGTAGGGGCCTCTGTTACTCAAGTTTATCTTTCTCAAAATTGGGGCAAGCCAATTGATCTTTATTATTTTGGCCAACCAAGTGAACTTTTGAGGTCAGAAAAAGATAAGACTCTAAAAGGACAACTTATTAATTTTCTAACTGTTCAAATTCCATTTACTTCTAAACACTATGACACTGCTTATAAAGCATTATTATGCCACCGAAGCCAATATCCAAAAAGAGTTGTTGAAGAAATTAAGGAGGAACGTAAAAAGTATGGTAACACACTCTATTTAAGACAATTTTCTACTCCAAAGACAATTAAAAAGACTTTATTCTAAATTACCAATAATCTCAATTGAATTAAATTGATCTTTTTGATTTTTAATTTGATCTGAGGTAATATTAGTATTCCATATAAACACTTTTTTTAAACTATTCATTGATTTAATTAGATCAAAAAGATTTTTATCAACTTGTGTACTATGCAAGTTTAAAATTTCTAAATGTTCGAGATATAAAAGAGGTGTTATCGCCTCAGTATCTATAAAATTTTTTTGAAGAGATAAGCGAGTTAAATTTTCCATTTTGGATAATCTTTTAACATGATTCTTTTTCAGTTGGCTTTCGCTCAAATTTAACCACGTAATGTATGGTGCATATCGTTCTAAAACTTCTAGATCAGTGTCATTAATTTTAGAACCATTATATCGGATATCTAGGAGAGAATTATTAATAGAAAGATTTCTACAGCTAAAATTATGTTTCTCTAATTCAATAAATACTTCAGAATTTAATTTATCTAAAACGACTTTTTCATACCATGGTTTAGCTTTTGTATCTAAACTGTAGTTTTTAAAAAGTAAAGATTGAATGTTTGGATCAATTTTCATTTTACTAATAGGAATATTAGTAGGTGCTCCTTCTTTTATCCACCATTCTAATAATTGGATTTCTTCATAATTTAATGGAACTCCTGTGGGGGGCATAAATTCTTGATCATATTGTGAAAGAATGACTCTATTAAAAGCTAAACTTTTTCCTGGATCTTTTGGAACTATTGCAGCACCACTTTTTCCTCCTTCAAGAAGATTTAAAGAAGTAGTCATATTTAAACCTCCTCTTTTTATAATTTCATTATGGCATGCTACACATTTATTATTAAATAGCGGTTGGATAATATCATTAAATACATAGACAGAGTCTAAAGAAGCTTTTTTGAAAGATATAGGTTTTGTTTTTGTAATAAGTTTTGTTCTAACAACTTCAGGTGAAAACCTAAAAAGATAATCTTTCCCATGGGTTAAAGAACCTCCTAAGTGTCCAACTATAAATATAAAGAGTATAATGAAACTGTTATTAATTTTTTTGAGTAGGATAGAAATATTAAAAAGATTTAAGTGAAATAACCATCCTAAAAAACTTAAACAAACTAATGCAATCCCAGTCCATTTATGTAATGATAGATCATTTTCAATATAATGTCCGTTTTCTGCTAACAGCAGCCCCATTATTGCAGAAAAAAAAGAACTAATAAATGCTAAAAACCAAATTAATCGTAAAATCTTAGTATAAGTTAAATTTTTATCTTTTTGTTTAATAGAGATTAATACCGCTAAAATCAAAAAACCTATTGGTAGATGCACTAATATTGGATGAAATCGACCGAAAAAAGTTGAAATTTCTAAAAAAAACATAAGTTTATACTCGAGTGAGTTTTAAAGGATAAGTTTTACCAGAATTCCATTGAGGGACATATAAATTTTCGTCATTATCAATACATACGTCGTGTGGATTCATAAAAGTTTGTTTGTCATAGGTAGGGGCTATTAATTTATCTTCTTGATAGAGGGGTGAACTACCTCCAGGAAGGGAGACAACTTTATTTTGCTTATTCAATACAGCCAACATCCCATCATATTTACCCCAATCTTTGGTAACAATGACAGCGAAATATAACATCCCATTTTTAAGAACTGGCCGACAAATATAACATGAAGGTAAATCTATGGTTTCAATATATTCCCCATCTAAAGTGAATCTTTTAAAACAATTAGCCGTTCGAGAAGTGATCAAAAGGGTTTCTTTTTTGTCTCGGTTATCTATTGTTATTCCGTGACAGCAATCAAAATTTATTTCTTTATTTCCTTTTCCACCAAAATGATGTATATAATTTCCTTTTGAATCATATTGTATGATAAAATCTAACCCATAGCCATCTGCTATATATATATCTCCGTTTGGAGCAATAGCTGTTTCTGTTGGTTTAAATTGATTTTTTTTAACATATGAATCTATTTCTTTAGGAGTATCAATTTCTAAAACTTTCTTTCCATCTAAAGTGGTTTTACATACTTTATGAGTTTCTGGATCAGTTATATATAAAAATTCTTCACCTCCTTCGTCATTAATTGTCAAACCATGGGCGCCTGGATTTTCTGTCCCCCAAGACCCAAGTATTTTTCCACTTCTATCATAAATAAGAATATTATTTTTTGGATGGGTTGTTGTCATAAAAATCCGATTTTTTTTGTCAAAAACCATTTCATGACAATCATTTACCGGGAACTTCAACGGATCCTGAATACCCCATTTTTTGTCTACTTTGTATTTGTAATTCCCATGCCCAACAATAGAATTTCTATCATCTTTTTTATTGCTTATTGGGAAAATATTTTCGAAAGGATTTATTATTAATCCCGAAGCTAATGATGTTTTTTTTATAAACTGACGCCTACTTTTTTTCATAGTTAACTTAATATATCTTTTACTATAGAGCCGTGAACATCGGTTAGCCTGTATCTTCTACCCTGAAATTTAAAAGTAAATTTTTCATGATCGATACCCATTAAATGCATTAATGTAGCCTGAAAATCATGAACATGAACTGGATTCTCAATAATATTATATCCAAACTCATCAGTTTGACCATAAGATAATCCCTTTTTAATTCCAGCTCCAGCCATAAATATTGTAAAACACCTTGGGTGGTGATCTCTAGCATAGTTTGTCTCTGTGAGTTGACCTTGTGAATAATTTGTTCTTCCAAACTCTCCTCCCCAAATTACTAGTGTATCTTCAAGTAATCCTCTTTGTTTGAGATCTTTTATTAGTCCTGCTGTTGGTTGATCTGTTTCTTTACATTGAATTTTAATATTCTTTGGCAAGTCACCGTGATGATCCCATCCTTGGTGATATAATTGAACAAAACGTACATCTTTTTCAATCAACCTTCTTGCAAGTAAACAATTAGCAGCAAAGGTTCCAGGTTTTTTTGCATCTTTTCCATACAATTTAAAAATCGATTCAGGTTCTTTGGATATATCCATAACTTCTGGAACAGAAGTTTGCATTCTAAATGCCATCTCATATTGACTAATTCTTGATAGAATTTCTGGATCACCTATATCAGAATATTTATTTTTTTGAATTTTAGAAAGAAAATCTAATTGCTCTTCTCTCAACTTTTTAGTCACCCCTGGGGGATTGTCTAAATATAAAACAGGATTTTTTCCTGATCTAAATTGTACTCCTTGGTATTGAGAGGGTAAGAAACCATTTCCCCATGATCTAGAATAAAGAGGTTGTCCGTACTTGTCTTTTGTTATTAATACAACAAAACCAGGAAGATTTTTATTGTCACTTCCTAATCCATAACTCAACCAGGAACCAATAGAAGGTCTCCCTGGAAGTTGAGATCCTGTTTGAATAAATGTTACTGCAGGATCATGATTTATCGCTTCTGTATGCATAGATTTAATAAAGCAGAGCTCATCAGAAATTTTGCTTGTATAAGGCATTAAATCGCTTAACCAAGCACCACTTTGACCATGTTGTTTAAATTTAAAATGGCTTCCAGCTAAAGGGAACGAGTTCTGACCTGCAGTCATACCTGTTAGTCTTTGTCCACCAGAAACACTCTCTGGAAGTTCTTCTCCATTCATTTTACTTAGCAAAGGTTTATGGTCAAACAAGTCTAATTGTGAAGGAGCTCCGCTCTGGAAAAGATAAATTACCCGCTTAACTTTTGGAACGAAGTGTGGCAAATTAACTTCTGAATTAATAGAAGAACGAATTGCATTTGAAGCAAATAAATTTTCTGAATTTAAAAAACTTGCTAAACTTATTCCGCCAAGACCTAAAGAGGTTTTGGTTAGAAAATCTCTCCTTGAATAATTACTATTATCGTGATCGTGATTACAATTCATGGATTAATATTTATAGTATGATTCATTTAAATTTAAAAGTGTATTAGCCACAATTGTCATTGCAGCAATTTTATCCACATTTTTTTGACCTTTCGTCATTTTAGAATTTCCTACGGTTAAGATTTTGTATGCCTCATATTTATTTTTTCTGTAGTAATCAAGTTGATTTTGGTATAAATCCTTTAACAAGGAAACTTCAGATTCTTTTGGAAATCTTGATGTCGCAAGGCGAAAACCATATTTGATTTGTTGTTCTAAATTATTTTTTGCTTCGGAAAAAATTCTTTGAGCAAATACTCTAGATGCTTCAAAAAATTGGGTATCATTTAATAAAATTAATGACTGTAAAGGGGATGAGGTTTTCTCTCTTTTTATTGTACATATTTCTCTAGATGTTGCATCAAAAGTAATTAGGGAAGGAGGCGGTGATCCCCTTTTGATAAAAGTGTACATTCCTCTTCTGTATAAATTTTCTCCCTCTGATTGTTGATATTCCAGTAAACGTAGTGAAAAAGTATTTTTTTCTTTCCAAAGACCTTTCGGCTGATAAGGTTTAACACTTGGACCACCTAATTTATTTGATAATAAACCACTCACTGCTAATGCGTTATTTCTTATCATTTCAGCAGGCAGCCTATAACTACTTCCCCTTGCTAAAAAAATATTATTTGGATCAATCGTATTCTTTTTATGACCAAAGACTGACTTTTGCATGTAAGCTCTTGAGCTAACAATTTTTTTTATCAATGTTCTAACATTCCAATTATTTTCTTCAAAATATATTGCTAGCCAATCTAAAAGCTCTGGATGAGAGGGAAGAGAACCTTGAACACCAAAATCAGTAGGTGTGTTTACTAAACCGTTACCAAAAAGGAGTTGCCAATAACGATTTACAGCAACTCTTGAGGTTAATGGATGATTTTCTTGAAAAAGCCACTGGGCCAAACCGAGTCTATTTTTTGGGTAATTTTTATCCATCTTAGGAAGTACATCAGGTGTATTTGGGGATACAGACTCAGAAGGTTCATTATAATTACCACGATTGTATAGATATGTTTTTCGAGGTTCACTCATTTCCTCCATTACCATAATTTCTATGACAGGCTCAATTTCTTTTCGCCATGCAATTAGGTTTTTTTCTAATTCTTTATTTAATGAGATATACTTAGGATGGTTTTTTATCCAGTGATCTTTTATTAATTCTTTTTCATATTTGATCTTATCATCAAAATATTGGTTAAAAATTATTTTTAATTCTAAAGCTGAAAGGGATTTGTTATAAATTTTAAGTTCATCCATTTTACCCATAAATAGACCATTATCTCCAGTAGAAAATTCATATGTTTTACCAACAAGAATTGGTCTTTCCTCAAGTTTTAATCCACTTGTAGAAACAGGTTTAATAGATTTGGATAAATTATTTATTATAATTTCAAAATCAAAAGGCACCCCATTGTTGAATAGTTTAATTCCTTCAGCCTTACCCATACCATTATATGTAAATGCAAGATGCGCCCATTGATTAATTTTGATTGGTTTTTTTGATCTAACATGAATCATATTGCTTGGAGCGATGTTAATAAGTCTTATATTAAGGTAGTTTTTATCATCTAGATAAAAATCCCAGCCACGCCACCAGTTATTTTTACTACCAGTTGTTCCAAGTAAAATTTGACGTTTATTATTTTTTTTCTGATTTGTTTGAGCCCAAAGGGCTATAGAAAAAGAGTCTGTCCATTCAAAATTTGGTATTTCTTTAGAAATTGATATACGGTCGTAATCACTCCTAAATTCAAAAGCATTTTTTTTAATACCATCAACTATTTTTGGAGCTTTATTTGATTTAACGTTTAGGTTTCTATCTGCTACAAAATAATCTGCTCTATTTATTGAATTATTTGAGATTAAAAATGCAGATTTTTTATTTGATTTTGCAGGGTTAACTTCATCAAACTTATAGTATCCAATTAGAGAATTGTTTATCTCTCTGTTAGTAGGGAGTTTTCCAATATAATTATACACATCATCAAGTTCCTGTTTAGTTAAATCAATTTTGTATTTTGTTTTTTCAATAATTGATTTTAATAGTTCTAATTTTTTCTCCTGATCACTTGTTGGAAGATATAGGAGAGGACCATAATCTCCGTCATCTCCAGTCATTCCTAATTCTCTAATATTATTAAAAAATCCACTTAGTTGATAGTAATCCTTTTGTGAGATTGGATCAAACTTGTGATCATGACATTTAGCACAAGCTACAGTTAAACCTAAAAAAGCAGTGCTGAATGTTTCCGAACGGTCAAAAACATAGTGTAATCTCCATTCCTCATCGATAACTCCTCCTTCTGCAGTCATGGGAGAGTTTCGGTTAAATGCTGTTGCTAATTTTTGTTCTCTAGTTGCATTAGGCAAAAGGTCACCAGCAAGTTGCCAAGTAACAAATTGATCGTAAGGCATATTTCTTTGAAATGCCTTAATAACCCAATCTCTCCAGGGCCACATGTTACGAGAACCATCTGCATGGAGACCGTGAGAGTCAGCGTAGCGAGAAAGATCTAACCAATCTAGAGTCAGACGTTCAGCAAATGCTTGAGAGTTCATCATACGGTCTACAAGGCGATCATAATTTCCTGAAATAGTATCACTAATAAATTCGTCGATCTGATCAATTGAAGGAGGAAGCCCCATAAGATCAAAAGATAGTTTTCTAATTAACGATTCTTTTGATGAAATTGGTTCAAAATCAAGACCCTTCTCAAGTAATTTATCATATAAAAATTGATCAATTTCATTTTCAAAAAGGGAAGATGATTTTTTTGAGGCTTGTCTTTTCTGAGGAGATATAAAAGCCCAATGTTCTTTCCATATAGCTCCTTGGTCTATCCATTTCAATATAAGAGCTTTTTCTCTATTGGATAAGCTTAGGTTAGACTCTGGAGGGGGCATCTGTTTATTGGGATCATTATTAATTATTCGATGAGCACTTTCACTATTATATATATCACCTTTAGAGAAAGCATGATTACCACTTTCAAGTTTTGAAAAAGCAATTTCTTCTATGTCTAAACGTAAACCAGCTTTACGAGTCTTAGAATCAGGTCCGTGGCAAGAGTAACACCTATCTGAAAGAATTGGTTTTACATGATAATTGAAATCAATTTTATCAGGAAGGTTTTCCATTTCTAAAACTATTTCTTGTGGTATGTTTAGAGCACAACCAGAGATAAAAATGAAAAGGACTATTAATAAAATAGATTTTATTTTACCAACTTTTTCAAAAACAAATTCCATCCTAATGATTAAGTTTTCTTAATGAATTCTTAAGATAAAAAAATTAATTTAATAGATATTGCTAAAGCCCAAATACTTGCCCTATTTGAGCTATTCTAAACCCTTTACTTAAAACCCATTTTGATTCTTTACTTTTTGGATCCAATAAGGGATTTGTGTGATTCATATGTATGAAATAAACTTTATTTTTAACAGATTCTTTTTGATCACTTAAAAATTTAATTGTTTCTTCGACAAGAGGATGAGGAATTTCTGATATGGGTCTATAGTTTACTTCTTTTGCATTAAAAAAAGTTCCATCAATAAAAGCCATATCTACAGTTTCTAAAAGATCAATTAAATTCTGATCCCAAAGCAACCATTTATCAATATCAGGAATAAACAATACGGTTTTACTTGGGCCCTCTATTTTATATCCAACAGTTTCTGAAAATTCGTCTCTATGTGGAACTAATAATGGTGTCACTTTTATTTTTCCCAAAACAGAAACTTTGATATTTTTATCTAAATTAACGAGTCTAATATTTCCTAATTTTACAAGTTGACTCCATGGTCCATTTTCTTTTAAGAAAAAACTCATTTTTGGCATAGCATAAACAGGTATCCCTTTTGCTCCAAGTGCTTCTTTACCCAAATGGATCAGTCCTGAATAATGTCCAATATGAGCATGCGTTAGAAAAATTCCTTTTGGAGGTGAATACATTGAATTCCATTGATAAATAATATCAGGAGTAGCTTCAAATAGAATACTTTCATTTTTTATTGGATTAAATATTTCTATAGAAGTAACTTTTCTAAAGTTTTTTTCTTTTTCTGATAAATTTAAGCAACAATCTTTTTTACAGCCTAAGTGAGGCGACCCCCCGTCTTGAATAGTCCCTAGAACATGAAGATATATATCGGATTCTTTTTCTTGTGCAATGAGACTAAAACTAAACAAAAAAAGAATTAAGCATTTAAATAGGAAATCATTGAAATTATAATTGTTCATCTTATTGCATTAAGAGTAATTATTTCAACAACACCTGCCCTTCCTAATTGACCCCATTTATTTGTTTCCGCAAGAGATTCGTATACTTTAACTTCTCTAATATTTTGCAATGCAATATTATTTGGAGGAAAATTAAATTGTTGACCATCAACTATCCAAAGTGGATAAGATTGAGAATTTTTCATTGATTCAGATTGTCTAATTATCACTAATCCACGTTGTGTATCAATTCTAGCAGAGCCAAGATGTTCTCTTATTGCCATTACTAAATTTGGTGCATTTTCGTTAATCCCCCATGAATTTAACCCTCTTTTCTGATACCGTGTTTTTTGTCTCTCAAAGGCCTTTTCTTTTCTTAAGGCCCGTATTTCTTTTTTTGATAATTCTTTTGCTTCAATCTCGTTTTGAGCAGCTACCTCGAAGCTTATAAATATTAAAACAATTATTATACAAAATAATAATTGGCTTCTTTCTAAAAACAATTTCATCTCAAAATAATAATGCAACTAAAACAAAGATAAAACTTATAGATTTTTAAAACTTATTTAATTAAATTTATGACCTTAACTTCTTTAAATGAAAACCAAAATTTTTAAAAAACCACTTAGCCTAATTTTTGTAATAATAATTTTAATAGGATGTAATTCTGAAGAAGAATTACCACCAGACAAATTGATAGGGGAGTGGGAAGTTTATTCAATTACTGATGAAGAAGGAGAAACTATAGTATGGGATGATCTTACTAATTCACTTATTGAATTAATACCTGAGTATGCATGTATGGAATTCACTGCTACTGCTACAGAGCAAATTGTAAGTACTAGATATGTATTTGTTGATGTTAATAGCAGAGGATGTTTAAGCCCAGCAATAAGTGTATATACGTGGCAGGTTAGTCCCGAAACTGGTTTTTATGAATTCACTCAAGGAACAAATGTCATCAATTATCTTGTGAGTTTTTCAAATAATGACAATCGGATGACTTGGAATGATCAAACTAGTGGTGCAATTACTGTATGGAACAGAATAGTTACAACAACTACTGAAACAACAGAATAAATAAAATCTTAAAAATGAAAAAAATACTAATAGCGTTTATTACTATAACCCTAGTTTCATGTGCAGTTCAGAAGAAAGCTGTAAAAGATCCATATGTTGGTGTTTACGATATTACTATTTTCGACGCTCCTCAAGCAGGTGATGTACCTCTAAGATTGACAATAAATAAAGAAAATTCATCTTATTCATCTTCTTTTGAAAATAAAGCCGGATCACAATTAGCTGAAATGGGAATAGAATGGGAAGTTGATTCTACTTCTGTTGAAGATGGAATGGTTAGGATAGAAGGTTATGTATCAACTTATGAGGTTTATTTCGAACTTAACATTGATGGTGACGACATTTCTGGATCTCTTGCTGGAATGTTTGATGTTGAAGGGGTTCGTGTTGATAAACCGTAGAATAAATAGTTTATTTTAAGATTTATATTATAAGTCTTACGAGCCAGAATTTAAATTTACTTTAATATATTAAACCATTTTTAAAAAGAAAATTATTAGTTTTTCCTCTTATTAGATAATCCTCTAATGGCATTGTACAACATCCAAATTACTATTGCTATAGCTCCGTAAATAACCATATTTCTTAAAAAGTAACCCATATTAATTTACATGCCTTTCTTTAAGTTCGATAACCAAACCAATTAATAAGCAGATAGCTAAACTACCGAGAACAGTTCCACCTACACCCATGTTTTTATTTTAAATATAATAATAATTTAGATTTTTGATTGAAATATTAATACCATAGAATCTAAAAAGATTTCATTATTTTTATTTGAATTGAATAATAAATAGTTTTAAATTTTTACAAAATGAACAAATTTAATAGAAGAAGTTTTATAAAAAAATCTGGTCTCTCTGCAGCCTCATTATACGCAGCTTCAAATTTAGCATGTTCTGAAGAATTTGAAAAATCACAATCTGGTGGCAAGTATATGGGTGATTTTGCTGCACCTAAACTGGAAACTATTCGAATAGCAGTAATAGGTGTTGGGGCACGAGGTTCTGGACATGTAAAACAATTAGCTTCTATTGAAGGGACAGAAATAGTTGCAATATCTGATCTTTATGAGGATTTGGTTGATCGTTCAGTGAAAGCTTGTAAAAGTCAAAGTAATGTCAGACATCAAAATATTTCAAGGTACTTTGGTGATAAAAATAAATGGAAAAAAATGTTGACTGATGTTAAACCAGATGCTGTATTTATTGCAACCAATTGGAATAATCATGCAAAAATGGCTATTGAGTCTATGAATCAAGGCGCTCATGCTTTTGTTGAGGTTCCTATTGCAGTAACCATTGAAGAAATGTGGGAAATTGTAAACTCTTCCGAAAAGACTCAAAAGCATTGTATGATGATGGAAAATGTTAATTATGGAAGAGAGGAGCTTTTCTATTTAAATTTATGCCGTAAGGGAGTTATTGGAGATTTACTTCATGCTGAGGCAGCATACATTCATGAGCTTAGGTTTCAAATGGAAGAGCAAGAGCGGGGAACTGGATCATGGCGGACTCACCATTATGCCAATAGGAATGGTAATTTATATCCCACTCACGGACTAGGGCCAGTGGCTCAATATATGAATTTAGGAAGAGGTGAAGATCAATTTAGTTCAATCGTTTCTTTCTCTTCTCCAGCAAAAGGGAGAAAGTTATATGCAGAAAAAAATTATTCAAAAGAACACAAGTGGAATGCCTTGAATTACAATGGAGGAGATATTAATACTTCAATTATAAAGACAAATTTGGGTAGAACTATTATGGTTCAGTGGGATGAAACAAGCCCAAGACCCTACTCTAGGTTGAATCTTATCCAAGGAACAAAAGGAACTTTAGCAGGGTACCCAACTCGAGTTGCATTAGAAGGAGGCGTTCATGGAGAAACCAAAGATCATCACAGTTGGTCAGAAGGGGAAGGGTTAAAGTCACTCTATGATAAATATGAACATCCAATGTATAAAAGATTAGGAGCTTTAGCAAAAAAAATGGGGGGTCATGGAGGGATGGACTTTATGATGCTTTATCGAATTGTTGAATGTTTAAGAAAAGGAGAAGCTTTAGATCAAAACGTTTATGAAGGCTGTTTGTGGAGTGCTGTTTCTCCTTTAAGTGAAGCCTCAGTTTCTCAAGGGGGGATGCCTCAAAAATTTCCAGATTTTACGAGAGGAGCATGGAGTCAAACAGAACCCTTAACAATTATATCATAAATCTATAAAAGAGTGATAAAAGTAGAAGCTCCAGCAAGGATTTGTTTTTTTGGAGACCATCAGGACTATTTAAATTTGCCAGTAATTGCAGGTACAATTAATAGGTTTATACATATTGAAGGGAAAAAAATAAACGATAATAAATATATTTTACAACTAGTTGATATTGATGAATATAGAACTATAAATCTAAATGAAAAATATAATATAGATGATGGCGATTACTTTCTTTCAGCGCTCGAAGTACTTAAAAAAGAAGGGTATATATTTAATGAAGGATACAATATAAAAATATTTGGGAACATACCTATTAATGCTGGTATATCAAGTTCTTCAGCCTTGGTAGTAGCATGGATACGCTTTTTAATAGCAACTCAAAAACAAAACATTAGGGTAACTGATGAACAAATTGGAAAATGGGCTTATGAAGCCGAATCCACTTTTTTTAACCAACCTGGTGGAATTATGGATCAATATACAATTTCTCAAAAGGGATTATTGTATATAGATACACTTTCAACTTTGACAGAAAGATTAAATGCCAATATTGGAGGTTTAGTAATTGCTGAATCTGGAATCACAAAAAAAACTTTAACTGTTTTAGAAAACGCTAGAAAATATGGTGAAGCTTCAATTGCTGCTGTAAAAGAAAAAGTTTCTGACTTTGATATCCATAAAGCAGATGAAAACGATTATAAAGAGTTTTTAGGATATGTTCCTGAGATATATCGAGATCATTGGTATGCTACAATTTTCAATCATCTTTTAACGCAAAAGGCAAGAAAAATGTTAAAAGAAGGGCCGATAGATATTTATCAAATTGGAAGTTGGATGAATGCTCATCAGAAAATTTTACAAGAAAGAATCCAAAATACCCCCGAAATAATGCAACTACAAATGAAAGCTGCTTTAAATGCTGGTGCAATAGGTGCGAAAATAATCGGATCTGGTGGTGGTGGCTGTATGGTAGCTATGGTAAATGATGACAGTAAAGAAAAAGTAATTAGAGCTTTTAAAAAAAATGGTGCAATGTCAGCATATGAAATCTCTTTAATTTCTCCTGTATGAAAAGTCTTTTGATTATGGCGGGGGGTAATTCCTCAAGGATGAAAAAGTCAATAGAGAAAAGTAACTTATCAAAAAAAGAAAGAGAATTTGCACGAAAAGTTCACAAGAGTTTGATTCCAATTGGCAAAGAAAAAAAACCACTCCTTTATTATTTGATATCAAATGCTGTAAATGCTGGTATTTCAGATGTTTATTTAATTACAGGGCCTGAAAATAAAGCATTTCAAAAGCTAGTAGGCAAATCAATAAAAAATAATTATTACGCAGGAGCTAAAGTGCATTTTGCCATACAGTTTTTAAAGGATGGCCATGAAAAACCCTTAGGCACTGCTGATGCTGTTGAGCAAACTTTAGATCAATATCCAGAACTAATTGAAACTACTTTTATAGTATGTAATGGAGATAATTTATACTCTACAGGGGCTTTTAAACAGTTAACTGAAAAGAGAGAAGATCCACACGCTTTAATTAGCTATGCCAGGTCAGCACTTAAATTCAAAAATAATCGTATTCAAAAATTTGCTATAATGGATATAAATGATTCGGGTTATTTATCCCAAATTATTGAAAAACCAAATCCTAAAATTATTGACAATTACAGAGATTCTTTTGGAGAGATAAGGGTCAGTATGAATATATTTAGTTTTTATGGCAAATCGATTTATCCTTATTTAAAAAAATGTCCTATACATTCACAAAGAAAAGAAAAAGAACTGCCAGAAGCTCTCAAGTTTTTTAATGAAAGTAATCCTAATCAAATTAAATGTTTTGCGAGAGAAGAACATATTCTTGATCTGACTTCAGCTGAAGATTTAAATAGTTTTACTGAGGCTTTATAAGGAACTTTCATGTCAAAAATTTATCTGTTATTTATCATATTTTTCCTCTTTATAAAGTGTGACTCAAACCCGGGAATTATTGAAAGTATTTTAAATAAAGATATTTCTGAAATCAGAAAGGTAATGATAAATAAAAAAAAACATGAAATTCAAATACTTTTAAGTCAAGTAAAAAGAGATAAGTCTGGAAATATTTCATTTATTGAAGATTCTTATCAGCTTGATGAAAACAAATATTTTTATCCAGCTAGTACGGCAAAACTTCCAATTGCAATTCTTGCTCTCCAAAAAATTAAATCTTTAAGAGATCAAGGGATTCCAATTAATGCTGACACACCTTTTTTAATAAAAAACAAAAATGGAGAAACTATTATTGACAAAGATTCTACGAATATAAATGGTGATGTCACAATAAATCACCTAATAAAAAAGATTTTTTTAGTAAGTGATAATGACGCTTATAATTATCTTTTTGACTTCTTAGGGCGAGACTACATTAATAATGAATTGATAAAAAGAGGACTTAAAAAAACACAAATCCATCATAAATTTCTTCTTGGAGCAGATAATGTTAATACATGGGAATATAAATTCATTGATGAAAATCAAAACAAAATATTTCATCAATCCTCAATGTCTTCAAAATATACTTTAGAACCACATAAATTAAATGGTGTTCTTAAGGGGAAAGGTTATATAAGCTCAGGGGAATTGATTAATGAGCCAATGAAATTTGATAAAAAAAATAGAATTTCAATACGCGATCTCCAAGGGATTCTCAAACGGATTATTTTTCCTGAAGAATTTAATAAGAAAGAACGTTTTGAATTGGAGGATACAGATTACAAATTTTTAAGGTATTGGATGAGTAGAACTACTTTAGAGAGTAATTATCCTAATTATAAAGATCAAGAATATTGGGACAGTTATTGTAAGTTTTTTATTTATGGAGACAAAAAAGGAGCAATGACACCTGAAATAAGAATATACAATAAAGTTGGTTTTGCTTATGGGACATTGACTGATGTAGCTTACATTAAAGATAATAATACTGGTCTTGATTTTTTTTTAACAGCTACTGTTTTAGTTAATGAAAATCAAATATTTAACGATAATAATTATGAATTTGAGGAGCTTGGAATTCCTTTTCTAGCGTCTTTAGGGAGGGAGATTTTAATAGAACTTAATAAATAATTATTTTTTTATCAAGCCTAAATCAATTAAGCGTTTATTTAAAAATTCGCCTGCTGTAATGTCTTCGTATTTTTTTGGATTACTTGAACTAATATTTTGAGAAAGACAATTTAGTGGCATTTCAGGAATTGGATGCATAAAAAAAGGGAAAGAATAGCGAGAATTACACCAAAATTCTTTTGGGGGATTAATAACCCTATGTATTGTTGAAGGAAGAAAATTATTAGTTAATCTTGAAAGCATATCGCCTATATTAATCATAACTTCATCGGGTTCTGCAATTGCATTAATCCATTTTTTTTGTCTATTAAGAACTTGCAATCCGTTACCTTGTGCACCAATTAATAGTGTAATTAAATTTATATCTCCATGTGGAGCTGCACGTTCTGATCGATTTGGAGGCTTTGATATAGGGGGATAGTGAATCGCTCTTAGAATTGAATTTCCTCCTTCAATAAAATGGTCAAAATAATTTTCTTCTAAACTCAGATATAGTGCTAAAGCTTTAAGAACATATTTTGCAGTTTTTTCTAGTTTAAGAAACACCAAGGCACCAATTTTATTAAAATTGTCAAGTTCTTTAACAATTAAATTTTCAGGATAAACGTTTTTTAGATTTGTTTTAAAATTAAGATCTTGCCCAAAATGCCAGAATTCTTTTAAATCTCCTACTGATCTCCCTGCAGCATGTTCTTTCCCAAAACGAGTATAACCTCTTTGGCCTCCACCATTTTTCACTTCATATGATTTTTTGGTTTCTTCTGGAAGATCAAAAAATAATTTCATTTCATCATATAATGATTTTTGAAGTGATTCTTCCAAAAAGTGTCCCTTTAAAGCAAGAAATCCAATTTTACGAAAAGCAGTTCCAATATGTTCAACGAAATAAGATTTTTGTTTTGGATCATTTGAAAGAAAGTCTTTTAAATCTGCTTGAGGGATTTTATTCATAATAAAAAAAAGCGGATCCATCGATCCGCTTTATTAATAGATAAGGAAAGCTACAGCGGACCAAGAGTGGGCACCTGCTGTCTCGAATTCCTTAAATGATTACAATAAGACATAGACACCTCCTTTCATATTTAGTTAAACATTACTGTTGTCACAGCACAAACTATTCACTTCAAATTTAATTAACACTTGAATTATAACAAATTATTTTACAATTTTTTTAAGCGTTAATCCTTGAACTAAAATTGTAAATAAAACAACCCCATAAGTAAGAATTAAGATAAGGTCTTTTCCAGATCCGATTGAGTCTGGTAAATTTAAAGCTAGAGCAATGCTTAATCCTCCACGAAGTCCTCCCCAAGTTATAATTAAAGCTGTATTTTTTTCAAAAGATTTTTTTATAGATAAGATTTTAATAGGAACAAAAACGCCTATACCTCTTGATATTACAACTACAATAATCATAATTAAAATGATTAAGAGATATGAAAAATCAAAGTTTTGTAGAATTGGAATTACCTCTAATCCAATTAAAATAAATAAAATAGCATTTAAGGTTTCGTCCAACAAATGCCAAAATTTATAAACATAATCTCCCATTACTCTTTGAACTCCCTCTGCTTGGTCATCACCATCAATGTTTTGATTCAGGAAAAGACCCATTACAACTACACCTAAAACAGCAGAGAAGTGAAATATATGAGAAATTACTGGAACAAGTAAAACCATTGAAAGAGTTATTAAAACCTCTAGTTCTACATGTTCATTTTCAATATATTTTACAAGTTTTAATCCTAAAAATCCCATTATTGCTCCTAATACAATCCCTCCAATTACTTCAGTCGCAAATAAAGACCCAACACTTGCCAAAGTGACATTTTCAATTCCCTCTAACTTCATACTTAATAGAGTAAGAAAAACCACTACTCCAATTCCGTCATTAAATAAAGATTCTCCAGCAATGCGTGTTTCAGTAATAGAAGAAAGATTCATTTTTTTAACCATAGCTAAGACAGCTATTGGATCAGTAGGAGCTATGAGAGCTCCAAAAAGAAGGCAATCTACATAACTTAAACCTAACTCTGAAAGACCAAGAAAACTTTGTTCTGTCAACCAAAAAAGTCCAGTTCCAACTGCAAAAGTAGAAAAGACTACTCCAAAACTTGCAAGTAGTAAGATGGTTAACTTATCTTTTAAAAGTTCATGAACATTAACACTTATAGCTCCAGCAAAAAGTAAAAAGGGAAGCATTACATCAATAAGTAAAACACTAAAATCAAATTGTTCTGTTAGTGATGTTGCGAAGGTTAAAAGTTCTGGAGATATTACACCTGCTATTAGAATAACAGCTGATAAAGCAATTGCTAAAACCATTAATCCTATGGTTTGAGGAAGCTTAAGAATTCTTAGGTTAATAATAGAAAAAATCGATGCTAGTAATAGCAAGAAAGTTGCGAGTTCAAGAAAATTCATTTTGGTTTAATTTTCTTAAAAATAAGAAAATTAGCGTTTTAAATAAAGTTTAGTAATATATTTTCCAATCATATCAAACTCTAGATTTACGGTTTGACCGACTTCAATTATTTTAAAATTAGTGTTTTCATAAGTATAAGGGATTATTGCAACAGAGAACTCATTTTCTTTCGAGTTAACAACCGTAAGACTTACACCATTAACTGTAATTGAACCTTTTTCGATGGTAATATTATTTGAATTTTTATTGTATTTGAAAGTATAATTCCAACTTCCATCAAGAGTATTGATAGAAATACATTTTGCCGTTTGGTCCACATGACCTTGAACAATATGGCCATCTAAACGATCACCAAATTTCATTGCTCTTTCAATATTAACTAAATCACCAACTTTTAATTGTCCAAGATTTGTTTTGTCAAGTGTTTCTTTAATAGCAGTAACAGTATAAAACTTTTCGTCACATGAAACTACTGTTAAACAAACACCATTGTGAGCAATACTTTGATCAACCTTTAAATCACTAGAAATTGAAGACTCTAAAGTGAGATGAATATTATGTTCTTCTTTTTCAATATTATAAACTTTAGCAAATGCTTCAATAATTCCAGTAAACATGGCTTTATATTTAATTAAATTTGTTTCAAAATTAAGATAAATAAATCTCACGTGATTGAAGATTCAAAAATTAGAGTAGGAATATCTTTAGGAGATCCAAATGGGATTGGATTCGAAATCATATTAAAAACCTTCGAAGACAAAAAAATTTTTGATTTAGTAGTACCAATTGTATTTGCTAATGTTGAAAATTTTATTGAGCAAAGACAAAGTCTTGGTTTCAAAACAAACATTTTTAGTTTAAATAACATAAACAATCCTGAAGAAGGTAAACTCAACATTATAAAAACTTGGGATAAGCCCTTTCCAGTTATTTATGGTAAAGTTCAAAAAGAAGCAGGAACAGCTTCTATAAGTTCATTAAAAGCAGGTACACAAGCTTTAAAAGATAAATTAATTGATGTTTTAGTAACAGCACCTATTAATAAAAAAAGTATTCAATCAAATTCATTTAAATTTCCAGGTCATACTGATTATCTTAATAAAGAACTAGAAGGTGAAAGTTTAATGTTTATGATTTCTGATTCATTGAAAATTGCTTTGGCAACTGATCATATTCCGTTAAGTCAAATTATAGAGTATTTAAACAAAGATCTAATTGAGAGAAAGTTAAATCTTTTAATAAAAAGTTTAGAATATGATTTTGGAATAAAAAATCCAAGAATTGCTGTATTAGGAATAAATCCTCATGCAGGAGATAATGGTGTTATTGGCAATGAAGACGATATTTTAATTTATCCAATAATTAAAAAACTTTCAAACAAGGGAGAATTAGTTTTTGGACCATTTGCAGCAGATGGTTTTTTTGGAAGCAGGAAACACCTTGAATATGATGCAATTCTAGCTATGTATCACGACCAGGGATTAATTCCTTTTAAAACTTTAACTTTTGGAAGTGGAGTAAACTTTACTGCAGGACTAAATGAAGTTAGAACATCTCCAGATCACGGAACTGCTTTTGATATTGCAGGTGAGGGTAAGGCAGACTTCAAATCATTTTTACAGGCTATTCTCTATGCAAGATCAATTTTCTTAAATCGAAGAGAAAACTTAGCATAGACTTTGAGAAGCTATTTACCAGAAGAAAAAAACAACTTCTTTTTAATTTTTATTTTTAAAAAGACTAACAAAAAAACTTCCTAAAAGAGAATGGATTAAACTGGATAAAGCTGAGGGGATTGCTACTAAAGGACTGGAAAAATTTTCTCTTGCTAACACAACCCCAAGTCCAGAGTTTTGCATTCCAACTTCTATTGAAATAGTCTTTGCTACTTTCCAATTTTTAAAAGTAAACCAGCTAATTGTAAAACCAATCACAAAGCCAAAAATGTGAAGAAAAATTAATGCAACTAATAATCTAAAACCTGATTCAATTATAATTTCTTTTCCTTGCCCAACAATACTTCCTACAATAAAACAAATAAGAAGAACAGCAAATGGAGGAGCAAAAGGGATAATTTTTGAAACTACTTTAGGTAAATAACGATTCAATAGAATTCCTAATGCGACAGGAATCAAAATTACTTTCAGGGTACTATAAAATAAACCTTCAGCAGGTATTTCAAGATAACTTCCAGATAATTTAAAGGTCAAAAGGGGAGTAATAATTACAGCTAAAAAAGTTGAACATGCAGTCATGCTAACAGATAAAGCAACTTCAGCTTTTGCTAAATATGCAATTACATTTGAAGCCGTACCTCCAGGACAAGAAGAAACTAATATTATTCCGACTGAGAAAAGTGGTGATAATTCAAAAATCTTTGCTAGACTGTAACCCAAAAAAGGCATTATAACGAATTGAAGACATAAACCAATAATTACCCATTTTGGTCTTTTTAACACATTTAGAAAATCTGAGGTATTAAGTGTTAATCCCATACCTAACATTATACCTCCTAACCCTAGTGTTATCCAATTCCCGTTGAACCAAGTTATTATTGGTGGATATGTTAATCCGATTATAGAAAAAAATGATACAATCCAAGGGAATGCAATTGTTAAACGATGCATTTTTAAGAGTAAAAACTAATTTTATTACATTACAAAAATATAAAGACTATCAATTGAATAGATTTTAAAGGTTTAAAAAACGGTTTATTAGTTTAATTATTTTTTCGATTACTATTATATTTGCTTTTTATAAATTGAATTGTTTTGAAATTATATCGTTTTCTTTCAACCCTTTTATTTAAAACCACCTTTGTAATTTTAATTATTGGTGCCCTAACCTTGTCTTCTACTTTAGAGTCGATGTCATTATTAACAAAAAATTCTTTTGAAATCGAAAATATAGACTGGCAAGAAGATTCTTCTGAGGAAAAAGAAAATGAAAAAAAAGAAGATAATAAAATACAAAACTTTCCAAAAGCTAATTACTCTAGAATAACTTTTAAGAGTAATCAAAAAAATCTCTTTTATTTTAGACAGATTTCAAATATATATATAGATATACAGGTCCCTCCTCCTGAAATCATTTAGAATATTAATCTAATTCTAAAAAATATTTAACAAATTTTAATCTATAAAACTCAAATAGAAACTCTCTATTTGATACTCTAATTAATATGAAAAATTCAAATTTATTATCAAACTTAAAAAGTGACATTCCAGCGAGTATAGTAGTCTTTTTTGTTGCACTACCACTTTGTTTGGGAATTGCACTTGCTAGTGGTGCTCCATTATTTTCAGGTTTAATTGCTGGAATAATAGGAGGAATAATTGTGGGTATTATCAGTGGTTCCCAAATAGGAGTTAGTGGTCCTGCTGCGGGACTTGCGGCTATCGTTTTCACTGCGATCGGAGATCTGGGTGGCTTTCAAAACTTTCTTCTAGCTGTTGTATTAGGTGGACTTATTCAATTTGTCTTCGGCATACTTAGAGCAGGAGTTATAGGATATTATTTTCCTTCCTCAGTTATAAGGGGAATGTTAACAGGCATAGGTATCATAATCATTTTAAAACAAATAAGACATTTTTTTGGCTATCAAAGTCCTGGAGAAGAATTTCCTGGAATTTTAGAGGCCTTAAATTATATAAATCCTGGAGCAACATTAATTGCTATTGTAAGTATGGGGATATTACTGCTTTGGTCAAATATTTTGAGCAAAAAAGGGAAGATTTTTCAATTAATCCAAGGGCCATTAGTTGCCGTTATAATTGGGATTATTTATGTTGTTTTCACAAAAGGGAACAATTATTGGGCGATCCAGTCAGAACTTTTGGTATCAGTTCCGGTTCCTGAAGATATGAATTCGTTTTTTGGTCAATTTACCTTTCCAAACTTTCAAGGCATCACAAGAGTTGAAATTTGGATAACAGCTTTTACAATAGCTCTTGTTGCAAGTCTAGAGACACTTTTATGTGTCGAGGCAACGGACAAATTAGATCCAGATAAACGAATAACACCTACAAACAGAGAGCTAATTGCTCAAGGGACGGGAAATTTTATTTCTGGTTTAATAGGAGGTTTACCGGTAACTCAAGTTATTGTGAGAAGTTCCGCAAATATTCAATCTGGGGGTAAAACAAAAATGTCTGCTATTATTCATGGATTCTTTTTGTTAATATCCATTCTTCTCATACCTGCTTTACTTAATCAAATTCCATTATCTGTACTAGCAGCTATACTTTTTATAGTGGGATATAAACTTGCAAAACCAAGCTTATTTGTTACAATGTATAAATTAGGCTGGAAACAACTACTCCCATTTTTGATAACTATTATCGGGATCGTTTTCACGGATCTTTTAATAGGTATAGGTTTAGGATTAATTTTAGGAATAGTAATTATATTAATTAATAGTTTCCAAAATTCACATTCAATTTCAACAGAGGGAAAAAATAAAACTATAATCACATTAGCAGAAGAGGTTACTTTTTTTAATAAGGCATCAATATTAAAGGAATTAGATAAATTACCAGAAGCGACATCCCTTGAAATTGACTTAAGAGGCTCAAAATTTATAGATAATGATATAATTGAAATTTTCGAAGATTTTTTAGCAAAGCAAAAAAATAAGAATTTTGAATTTAAAATTATATCCAGCAAAGGGGAATACAAAAATCCAAAAAATCTTGCCGAATTATTTTAGTTAAAAAAAAAAATGAAATTATATTTAACTATTATCTGTGCAATGAAAAGAACTATTAACTTAAATTATATAAAATGATTACAAAAGAACAGGTTTTAGAAGCTCAAAAATTATGGGGCGACGGTGTTGTAAAAATTGGATCCTTAAAACAAAGTAGAACTGAATGTGAAGAATATGCGAGCAATTTTCTTGACAATCGTTATGCTTTTGATCAAGGCAATGTTTTATTCAAGCCGACAAAATGTGAGATAGAACAATTTAGACCAACTAAAATAGAAGCATTATCTTACTTTATAGCTGGAGAAGAAAGAGCTTGTAATGAGGATAAAGGATTTGCTATTCAACCTTGGACTAAAGTTAGATTTGAAAATGCTGGTTTTATTCTAGAAGATAATAGAGCAATAGCAATGGGGAATTATTTTTTTACAGATTTAAATGGAAATGAAGCTAAAGTTGAGTATACATTTGGATATAAATTAATTGAGGGTGTATTAAAAATTGATTTACATCACTCTTCATTTCCATTTTCAAACTAATAAAAAAAGGATTCATATAAATTTTAATGAATTTGATATTGTCCCTCCTTAAATTTCTTTTTTGGAGGGATAATTTTTTAAATTGAATACTTAATTCAATATCTATGAATAAACATAATTTTATCTTAATCTACATTTCATTTATTATACTAACTTCCTGCAATAAAGAAACAAAAGAACTGAATTATCCCAAAACCAAAAAAATTCCAATAAAGGAAAATTATTTTGGGACAGAGGTAGTAGACAACTATCGTTGGTTAGAAGATGATAATTCAGAAGAAACAAAAAAATGGGTGACTAATCAAAATGAGATTACCTTTTCTTATTTGGATAAAATTCCTATAAGAGGTCAGTTAAAAAACAGATTAGAACAATTATGGAATTATGAAAAAGAAACCTCTCCCTTTAAGGAAGGAGATTATATTTATTATTATAAAAATAATGGTCTTCAAAATCAGTATGTATTATATAGAAAGAAAAAAGATACTGACGAAGAGTTATTTTTAGATCCTAATACCTTTGCTAAAGACGGAACAACTTCTTTATCAGGATTAAGTTTTTCTGAAAATGGTAATTTCCTTGCTTACTCAATAAGTGAAGGAGGGAGTGATTGGAGAAAAGTAATAGTTTTAAATGCTATTAATAAAAAAATAATTGAAGACACTCTTGTTGATATAAAATTTAGTGGTATTCAGTGGAAGTCAGAAGAAGGGTTTTACTATTCTAGTTATGATAAACCTGTTGGAAGTGAATTGAGTGAAATTACTGATCAACATAAATTATATTATCATAAGTTAGGAACTTCTCAGTCTGATGATAAATTAGTTTATGGAGGGACACCTGAAGAAAAACATCGTTATGTTGGGGCAAGGGTCACAGAAGATGGGAAATATCTTTTTATTACAGCCTCTAGAACAACATCTGGTAATATTAGTTTTTTGAAAGATATTAGCGTTTCAAACAGTTCAATAGTCAATGTAGATTCTGATTATACAACAGATAGTTATCTTTTGGGATCTAAAGAAGATAAACTTTTTATAGTTACTAATAGTAATGCTCCAAATCAAAAGGTAGTTTCTGTAAACGCAAAATACCCAAATGAGAAAAATTGGAAAGATTTTATTTCAGAGACTGAAAATGTTCTATATCCAAGTACTGGAGGAGGGTATTTCTTTGCTCGTTATATAGTTGATGTTATTACAAAAGTAATACAATACGATCCTGATGGAAATAAATTGGGAGAGATTGAACTTCCAGGACCAGGAACTGCATATGGATTTAATGGGAAAAAAGACGATCATATATTATACTATACATTTACAAATTATCATTCTCCAGGAGTTATATATTCATATAATACAAGAACTAAAACTTCTAAACAATATTGGAAACCAAAAATTGACTTTGATCCAGATGACTTTGTTTCAGAACAAATTTTTTATACCTCAGATGATGGAATCAAAATTCCTATGATTATAACTCACAAAAAGGGAGTGAAATATAATGGTAAAAATCCAACAATTCTTTATGGATATGGAGGTTTTAATATTAGCATTACACCTTCCTTTAGTATAGCAAATGCGATATGGATGGAACAAGGGGGTGTTTATGCAGTCCCAAATTTAAGAGGAGGTGGCGAATACGGGAAAACATGGCACAAAGCAGGAACTAAACTTCAAAAACAAAACGTCTTTGATGATTTCATTGCTGCTGCAGAATATTTAATTGAAAATAATATATCAAGCCCAGAATTTCTTGCTATAAGGGGAGGCTCTAATGGAGGACTATTGGTAGGAGCAACAATGACCCAACGTCCTGAACTATTCAAGGTTGCGCTACCTGCAGTTGGGGTATTAGATATGTTAAGATATCATAAGTTTACAGCAGGTGCAGGTTGGGCTTATGATTATGGAACCTCTGAAGATTCAAAAGAAATGTTTGAATATCTAAAAAACTATTCCCCTTTCCATAATGTAAAAGAAGGGACTTCTTATCCAGCAACATTAATTACTACTGGAGATCATGATGATCGAGTAGTTCCAGCACATTCCTTTAAGTTTGCTTCCGAATTACAGGACAAACAATCTGGGAATAATCCAATTTTAATTCGTGTAGAAACTAAAGCTGGACATGGAGCTGGTACTCCAGTTTCAAAAAGAATTGAACAACTCTCAGATATTTATGGATTTACTCTTTTTAATATGGGGTTTAAAATTCTTCCTGAGGAGGTATATAGTAAAATAAAGGGATAACAAAAAATGATTCGTGAGGCTAAAGCATCAGATGCTAGATCAATCGCTTCAATTTACAATCAATATATTTTAAATTCTACCGTTACTTTTGAAGAAAAGGAAGTTGATTCTAAAACTATTGTTGATCGTATAGGAACTAACAACAAATATAAATGGTGGGTTTTTGAAAAGGATGAAATTTTAATGGGGTATGCTTATTCAACAAAATGGAAAACTAGATCTGCTTATAGATTTACTGTAGAAAGCAGTGTATATGTTGCTCGGAAATATCAACATAAAGGAATTGGTAAAGCCCTATATATTCACCTAATAAAATCACTAAAAGACGATGGTTATAGAAGAATATTAGCTGGAATTTCTCTACCAAATAACAAAAGCGTTATTTTTCACGAAAAGTTGGGGTTTAAAAAGGTAGGACAACTTGAAAAAGTTGGATTCAAGTTTAAAAAATGGATTGATGTAGGTTATTGGGAATTGGAAATTTAGTTTTTTATTTATCAATATTAAACTCCTCCATAAACTTAGTTGTATAATTACCGGAAACATAATTATGATCACTCATGAGTTTCAAATGGAAAGGTATTGTAGTTTTAACACCCTCAATAATAAACTCCTCAAGTGCACGCTTCATTTTATGTATTGCGCCTTCTCTTGTTTGAGCTGTAGTAATCAGTTTAGCTATCATAGAGTCATAATGTGGGGGAATAATGTAGCCACTGTATACATGAGTATCCAATCTTACACCATGACCTCCAGGGAAATGCATTGTTGTAATTATACCTGGGCTAGGTCTAAAATCATTGAAAGGATCCTCAGCATTTATTCTGCATTCTATTGAGTGAAGTTTTGGTAAATAATTTTTACCAGAAATTTTTTCTCCAGCAGCAACTTTGATTTGTTCACAAATCAAGTCAAAATCAATTACTTGTTCTGTGATAGGGTGTTCAACTTGAATTCTAGTGTTCATTTCCATGAAATAGAAATTTTTATGTTTATCCACTAAAAATTCAATTGTCCCTGCCCCTTCATATTTAATGTATTCTGTAGCTTTTACAGCTGCCTCACCCATTTTAACTCTTAATTCTTTAGTCATAAATGGTGAAGGAGTTTCTTCCGTGAGTTTTTGATGACGTCTCTGAATAGAACAGTCACGCTCTGAAAGGTGGCATGCTTTTCCTGTTGAGTCACCAACTACTTGGATTTCAATATGTCTGGGCTCTTCTATCAATTTTTCTAAGTACATACCATCATTACCGAATGCGGCAGCTGCCTCTTGACGTGCACTATTCCAAGCTTTTTCAAGGTCTTCAGATTTCCATACTGCACGCATACCTTTTCCTCCTCCACCTGCAGTTGCTTTTAACATAATTGGGTAACCTATTTCAATAGCTAACTTCTCTGCATCCTGATAACTATCAATAATACCTTCAGAACCTGGAATTGTTGGGACTCCAGCAGCTTGCATAGTTGATTTTGCTGAAGCTTTATCCCCCATCTTGTTTATCATAGAAGGGGATGCACCAATAAATTTTATTTTATGTTCCTCACAGATCTCAGAAAACTTTGCATTTTCAGACAAAAAACCATAGCCTGGATGAATTGCATCTGCATTTGTTATCTCTGCAGCAGCAATAATATTTGACATTTTTAAGTAGGACTCGTTACTAGGTGCAGGACCAATACAAACAGCTTCATCTGCAAAACGAACATGAAGGCTGTCAGTATCAGCTTTTGAATATACAGCAACTGTTTTTATACCCATTTCTTTACAGGTGCGAATAATGCGCATTGCTATTTCTCCTCGATTAGCAATCAATATTTTATTAAACATATAAAAATGTTATGAAGGTTTAATTACAAATAAAGGTTGATCAAATTCAACTGGGGAAGCATCATCAACTAAAATTTTAACGATAGTTCCACTCACTTCAGATTCGATTTCATTGAATAGTTTCATAGCTTCAATAACACAAAGAACGTCTCCTTCTTTAATAGTATCCCCAACCTGAACAAAAGGGGGTTTATCTGGTGCTGATTTTCTATAAAAAGTACCTATGATTGGAGACTTTATATTTACTAAATTTTCTTCATCAGGAGCTACTTTCTCTTCAACTTTAGGGTTTTCAATAACTGAGGGAGCTGAAGATGTAACGATAGCTGGAGAAGGTACTGTTTGAACTTGATGAACTAGTGAGTTTGTATCAATTTGTACAGGATCTGAGCCCGTTTTGATTGTAATCTTTACATCTTCCATTTCCAGTTTAACTTCTTTTGCGCCTGACTTGGCGACAAATTTTATAAGATGTTGAATTTCCTTTATATCCATAATTAATTGATTTGTTTTTTAATAAGACCAAGTAAGATGAGCAGCACCCCAAGTAAATCCACCACCAAATGCAGCAAATACTAACTTATCTCCTTTTTTAATTTTTGATTCATAATCTTTTAATAGTAAAGGCAATGTTGCTGCAGTTGTATTTCCGTAACATTCAATATTCATAAGAACCTTATTTGGGCTTAAATTAAGTCTCTTCATTGTTGCATCTATTATTCTTTTATTTGCTTGATGAGGAACAAGATAATCTAAACTTTCTTCATTTAGTTTATTACGTTTCATTATTTGTTCTGCAACATTTGACATCTCAGAGACAGCATATTTAAAAACTGCTTTACCATCTTGATAAATGTTATGCCAACCTTTATTTAGTGTTTCTTCTGATGTAGGGTACAACGATCCTCCTGCTTTTATTCCTAAAGACATTCTGTCTGTTCCGTTACTTCTAAAGTATTCATCTTCCCATCCCAAACCTTCATAATTTGGTTCGAATAAGACAGCCCCACCACCATCTCCAAAAATGATACATGTAGTTCTGTCTGAGTAATCGACGATTGATGACATTTTATCTGCACCAATAAGTAAAATTTTCTTATATCTTCTGGATTTTATGTATGCTGCAGCAACACTCATTCCATAAAGAAAACCAGAGCAAGCTGCATTTAAATCGTAAGCAAATGCATTTACGGCTCCTATTGAAGAAGCTACATATGCAGCTGTTGCAGCTACATGAATATCGGGAGTAACAGTAGCTAGAATTACCAAGTCTATAGTTGATGTATCAATATTATTTTTAAAAATAAGATCGTTAGCAGCTTTTATAGCTAAGTATGAAGTTGCTTTATGAGGATCATCAAGAATTCTCCTTTCCTTTATACCTGTTCTAGTTTTTATCCACTCATCAGTGGTATCAACCATTTCCTCTAATTTTTTATTAGAAAGGATTGTTTTTGGGGTATAACCTCCAACAGCTGTAATGGCAGCTTTGAGAATTTTTCTTTCCTCTATGTCCATTTAATTCAATGCGTTTTCAGCTAAATTATTAGTGAATATAGTAGTTTTTTGATGCAAACGAAATAAAAAAATTAGAAAAAGCTAATTAAATTATTTTGATTATCAATATTTAGATTGTTGACTAGGCTTCTGCTGTTTGATCAGAGTCTATAAGAACTTTTCCTCTGTAATAAAGTTTTCCTTCATGCCAGTGAGCGCGGTGATATAGATGTGATTCTCCTGTTTTTGAACAAGTTGCAATTTGCTGATCTGATGCCTTATAATGAGTTCTTCTTTTATCTCTCCTTGTTTTTGATATTTTTCTTTTAGGATGAGCCATTTTTTTAATTTTTTATTTTACAAGAGGTCTTTTAATTTATTCCATCTAGGATCTATTGATCCATCAGAATTATTTTTTTTTGGTTCTAACGTTTTGAGTTTTTCAAGAATATCGCTTTTTAGAGTTCCGTTTTTAATTCCTGGATGTATTTTTTTCAATGGGAGTGACAACACAATAGTTTCATAAATGTGTTGGGCGACATTAATTTGATAACTACCTTCTGGAATTACTAATATATCGTCGGATTCATAATCAGAAGAGCCGAACTTGACAATGAGATTATTTTCATTTTTAATTTCATGTTCGAACAGTTCAGTAGAAACATCACAAGGGATAGTAACTTTTCCATCAACTTTGAAATTAATTTCTAAAAAAGTTGATTTTTTGTTTAAAACCAAATCGCATTTAAGCGAAGGGTTAATGAATTCTGTAAACTCAAAATGTTCAAAGAACTTTTTATCAATTGAAAGGTTAAAATTGTGTTTTCCCTCCTTTAACCCAACGAATGGAATATTAAAATTGTTTAAAATATCCATTTTTAACAACTGAAGTGCAAATCTATAAAATTTTTAGATATTGATTATTAAAAAATCTTGTAAATGAATTGTAATAATCTGGTTTTTATTTTTGTTTAACTAGATTATTTTTTATCAAATACTCTGCAATTTGAATAGTATTAGTTGCAGCACCTTTTCTTAAGTTATCAGATACTATCCAAAGATTTACCCCGTTAGGTATAGAATTATCCCTTCTAAGACGGCCAACATAAACTGTATCTTTTCCTTCAGCGTTGATAGGCATAGGATATTTATTTTTTTTTGGATCATCCAAAATTTCTAAGCCAGGAGTCTGAGATAAAATTTTTTGAATTTGATTTATTTCAAAATGGTTTTCAAATTCAACATTAACAGATTCACTATGTCCACCCACAACGGGTATTCGTACTGCAGTAGCAGTTATAGCAATTTTATTATCTCCCAAAATTTTATGAGTTTCATGAACTAATTTCATTTCTTCTCTGGTGTAATTATTTTCTAAAAAAATATCGCAATGCGGTAATGCATTTTTATGAATTTGATGGGGATATGCATTTTCGCCCGATGTTCCACTCATTTCATTTTTGAGTTGCTTCACAGCTTTAACACCTGTTCCAGTTATTGATTGATATGTTGAAATAACTAATCTTTTTATTTTAAATTTTCTGTGAATTGGAGCTAGCGCCATAACCATTTGAATTGTTGAACAATTTGGATTAGCAATGATTTTATCCTCAGAGGATAAAAGATTAGCGTTAATTTCAGGAACAATTAATTTGATATCTTTCTCCATTCTCCATGCTGAGGAGTTATCAATTACTGTGGTCCCTAAAGATGCAAATTTTGGAGCCCATTCAAGAGAAGTAGAACCTCCAGCAGAAAATAAAGCAATATCAGGTTTGGCATTGAGAGCTTCATTTAAACCAATAACTTTTATTTTTTTATTTTGATAAATTAATTCAGTTCCCACAGATCGTTCTGAAGCCACTAATAATAATTTGTTTATTGGTAGATTTCGTTCTTCTAAAACTTTTAGCATAACATTACCTACCATTCCTGTTGCACCAACAACTGCTATTTTCATGGTTATGAAATTTTATTTAAAATTAGGGCTAAAAGGGTAAATCCAAAAGTTATAGTAGGTTTATGTCAAAAAACCACTTTTTGTTAATTTTATAACAAAATTTTTATTTATGAATTACTCTTTTTACTCTTTTCCCCAGAGAAGTTAAAAGTTCATAACTTATAGTATCTCCCATTTTAGCAAACCTTGAAGCATTATTTTGTTTACCAAAGATTGACACAATGTCTCCTTCTTTGCATTCAATATCCGTTATATCAATCATTAACATATCCATACAAATATTTCCAACGATAGGCACTAATTTCCCTTTAATTGAAACATATCCACTTTGTTTACCAAAATGACGTCCAATACCATCTGCATGCCCAATAGGTAAAGTTGCAATAGAAGAATCTTTAGTTGCAATCCATCCATTGTCATATCCAACATTAGACCCTTTTTTTATTCGATGTATTTGGCATATTGTCGATGTTAATTCAGCAATAGGCTTTAATTTTTCATCCCATTCAAGTTTATTAGCGTATCCATGAAGAGCAATTCCACAGCGTACAGCATTAAATTGGTATTCAGGATAATTAAATACACCAGAGCTATTTAAAAGATGAAATTTAGTTTTTTTTACAAAATGATTCTGATGATATTCTTTTATTTTTAAAAATAAATTGATTTGCTTAATACTAAGTGGATTTTTCTTTGATGATTCTGATGAAGCTAAATGAGAATAAACACTTTTAAGATGTATTGAATCATCTTGAACTTCTTTATGAATCCATTTGACTTTTTCAGGTTTAAATCCTATACGATTTAAACCAGTATTATATTTTATATGAACAGGATATTTAATTTTTTTTTGAAGATTTATTATTTTTTTAAACTTAATCAAAGTCTTTATACTATAAAGACTTGGTTCTAAATTATATTTTATAATTTTTTCAAAGTTTTCTTCCTGAGGATAAAAAACAAGAATAGGTATTTTTACTCCTTGTTTTCTTAGGTAAACTCCTTCATCTACATAAGCAACAGCAATTTGGTTTACACCTAGAGATTCAAGGTGATTACTAATCCTTACTATCTCACTACCATAAGCACTTGCTTTTAAAACCGCTATCAACTCTGTATCATTATTAATATGACTCCTTAAAACTTTATAATTGTGTTCTAGATTGTTCAAAAAAATATTTAATTGATTCAAATGTTAGCTTTCTTTTTATCTCTAAGATTAAGTTCTTTTTGAAATTCAACTCTAGAAAGGGGTTCATAACTTTCTTTTTCTCCTATATGAATAAGTGAATTATTCTTAGAAGTTCTAAAACTATGATTGGCTAAATTTCCAGAACGAGCACAAACTGCGTGAACCTTAGTTACATATTCAGCAGTAGCCATTAATGCTGGCATCGGGCCAAAAGGATTCCCTTGATAATCCATATCAAGCCCAGCTAAAATAACACGAAAACCTTTATTTGCTAAATCGTTACAAACTTTTACTATGCCGAGATCAAAGAATTGAGCTTCATCTATGCCAACTACATTATATCCTTCAGATAAACTTAAAATTTCTGATGCCTCTGAAATGATAGATGAAGATAAATGTTTTTGATTATGAGAAATGATATATTCTTTATCATATCGTTTATCAATTGAAGGCTTAAAAACCTTAATTTTTTGTTTTGCAATTTTTGCACGATTTAATCTTCTGATTAATTCTTCAGTTTTTCCAGAAAACATTGAACCACATATAACTTCTATCCAGCCAAATTCTCCATTTAAGTTAACAGTATTTTCTAAAAACATTTTGTATTTTTCAAATTAAAGTGAATAGATAAAGAAATATTCATATGAAACAAAGTTATTAAATTCAATTGTGTTGATGCTTCTAAATTTATGAAAGAAAAAATAAAGACAGCCTTAATTAAATGGGCAAGCAAAGTAATTGAAAATCAGGGTCAATGGGATGAAAAAGATACTTACGAAGCAATACAAAAGCTATATGAAATTTCATTAGTTCAAAAAATACTTTTAGAGGAGGAAGAAAAAGATAAACACTTGTGGGAATACCAACAAGCGCAGATAAATGATGTTATAGAATCATTGACTGAAAAATCTTCAAAAGTGAAGTCTAAAGATGAAAATTTGGAAGTAGCTCCTATGATGGATACGATAAAAAATATGGTAACTGAAATGCCTGAGCCAGAAACGTATGAAAAATTATTCGAAAAAATTGAGGAAACCCCAACATTTATTCCAAAACAAAAAGAAGTTTCGAATAAAAATAAAGAGTTTCAAGTAAGTTTAGATCAAGAAAGAGAAAACGTAAACGATCAATTTGCAAAATCATTAAGCATTGACCTTAATGATCGGTTAGCCTTTATAAAACAGCTTTTTAATGACGATAAAATAAATTATGAAAGGGTAATTTCGCAAATTATAACATTTGAATCCTGGTCTGAGGTTTCAAAATTTCTTAATACTCAAGTAAAAATAGAATATAACAATTGGGAGGGTAAAGAGGAGGTGGTTGAACGCTTTTTGTATATCTTAAGGAATAATTTTAAGGATTAAATTTTACTAATTAATCTAAATCAAAACGTGTGCTTTATATAATACCAACGCCAATTGGTAATTTAGAAGATATTACCCTAAGATCATTAAGAATTCTAAAAGAGTCAGATTTGATTTTGGCAGAGGATACCCGAGTGAGTGGTAAACTCCTTAAACATTATAATATAAAAACCCCGATGGAAAGTTTTCATATGTATAATGAACATATCAAATTGAAAAAATACTTGGAATACCTGAAAAAAGACAAAATAATTTCTGTTGTTTCCGATGCTGGGACACCTGGAATTTCTGATCCTGGGTATTTATTAGTACGAAGCGCATTAGAAAATGAAATTAAAGTAAGTTGTTTACCTGGACCAACTGCGCTTATACCAGCTTTAGTTCAAAGCGGCATACCTTGTGACAGATTTATTTTTGAAGGATTTTTACCGTCCAAAAAGGGAAGATTAGGTAGGTTAAAGAAAATGGCCTTTGAATCTAAGACAATTGTTTTTTATGAGTCCCCACATAAACTATTAAAATTAATTTACAAAATGGAACCTATTTTTGGGGGTAATAGAAGAATTGCAATTGTTAGAGAAATATCAAAAATATATGAGAGTACATTTACAGGCAGACTCGAAGAAGCAAAATTATATTTTGAAGAAAAAACTCCAAAAGGAGAATTTGTAATTATAGTTGAAGGTATAAACAACTAATTATGCAATGGTATAAAAGAAAAAATTTTAATTCTGAAAAAATTGCAAGACTTTCCAAAACACTAAATATACCAGATGTGATAAGTTCTCTTCTTTTACAAAGAGGAATAGTGGACTTTGAGAGTGCAAAACATTTTTTTAGACCCGATTGGTCTCAATTGCATAATCCCTTTCTTATGAAGGATATGAATAAGGCTGTGGATCGCATTCAATTAGCAATAAATACAAATGAAAAGGTTATGATTTTTGGAGATTATGATGTTGATGGAACGACCTCAGTAGCACTTTTAACGGACTACTTAAAGAATAAAATTTTTTATATAAAACCATATGTTCCAGATCGTTATTCTGAAGGTTATGGAATATCAAAAAAGGGTATAGAGATTGCCAAAGAAGAGGGAATTAGTTTAATTATAGCGTTAGATTGTGGTATAAAAGCTTTTCAGGAAATAAATTATGCAAAAGAATTAGGTATTGACTTCATAGTGTGTGACCATCATTTCCCTGAAAAATCAATTCCTAATGCAGTAGCTGTTCTAGACCCGAAAAGGGATGATTGTGAATATCCATTTAAGGAGCTATGTGGATGTGGCATAGGATTTAAATTAATACAAGCAATACAAATAAAACTCAAACTTCCAAAAAATGAATTAATAATCTATTCAGATTTAGTAGCTACTGCAATTGCAGCTGATATTGTTCCAATTGTTGGCGAAAATAGAGTACTTACATTTATTGGTCTTAAACAAATACAATTTAATCCAAGATTGGGATTTAAAATTTTGACAAATCAATTAAGAAAACCTTTAAAAGTTACAGACTTAGTTTTTGTGTTAGCACCAAGAATTAATGCAGCTGGAAGAATGGATAAAGGGTTGAATGCCGTAAAGTTGATGTTAAGTATTGAGAAACAGGAAGCAATTTCTATTGCACGAAAAATAGAATTTTATAATAAAGAAAGAAGATATACTGAAGAATTAATTACAAAAGAAGCTTTTCAACAAATAAAATTAGAAGGAGCTGTTGATAATTGCAGCAGCATAGTTTACAGTCCTTCATGGCATAAAGGGGTTATCGGTATTGTTGCATCTAGATTGATTGAAAAATATTATCGCCCTTCGATTGTTTTGACAAAATCAGGAGATATATTAACTGGATCTGCACGTTCAGTTTCAGGATTTGATATTTATAAAGCTTTGGAAGCATGTAAGGAAAATTTAATACAGTTTGGGGGTCATAAATATGCAGCTGGTTTGACTTTAAAGATGGAGCAATTAAGTAAATTTAAATTAAGTTTTGAAAAATATGCTAAAGAAAACATTTCTCCTGAGTATAAAATGCGCTCAATGGAATATGACATGGATATAAAATTCAATGATATATCTCCAAAATTATTCAGAATAATAAATCAAATGGCACCTTTCGGACCAAAAAATATGAGACCTGTATTTGCAACTCACAATTGTAAAGAGATGGGTATGACTAGAACAGTCGGTAATGATAAAACCCACCTCCAATTAGATATTTCTGATTCAACAGGAGTTCGTTTCTCAGGAATTGGATATGGATTAGGTTACTTGTTAAAAGAAATTAAACAAGTAAATTCATTTTCAGTTCTTTATACAATTGAAGAAAATGAATTTAGAGGGAACAAAAATCTCCAACTTAAAATTAAAGACATAAGAGCTATTTAAAATGTTAATTAGTTTAATAATTTTAAAACGAACTCCTTATTAAACTTAGGAATTTTGATGTTGAGGGATCATGGGAATATTTTGGTTTACCTTCAATGTCTTTAAGAATTTTACCAGCTAGCTGTTTTCCTAACTCGACTCCCCACTGGTCATAACTATAAATATTCCAAATCACACCTTGCACAAAAATTTTGTGCTCATATAAAGCAATTAATTTTCCTAAAGAAGAAGGAGTTAATTTATCAATTAAAATAGTATTTGAGGGTTTATTCCCTTCAAAAATTTTGAATGGAGTAATTTTTTCTTGTTCATTAATGTCCATTCCAATTGAATCAAGTTCCTCTTTTACTTCCAATTTATTTTTACCTTTCATCAAGGCCTCAGTTTGAGCTATAAAGTTTGATAATAATTTAAATTGATGTTTTTTATTTCCTTTCAATGATTTTTTAAAACCAATAAAGTCTGAAGGAATAAGTTTCGTCCCCTGGTGAATAAGTTGAAAAAAAGCGTGTTGTGCGTTTGTTCCAGATGCACCCCAAATTATTGTTCCAGTTTGATAGTTTATAGGTTTACCATCTCGTCCCACACTTTTTCCATTACTTTCCATAATTCCTTGTTGCAAGTATGCAGGAAAATTTTTTAAGTATTGAGTATAAGGGATTATTACTTCACTCTCAGCATTCCAAAAATTATTATACCATACACTAATTAAAGCAAGAACAACAGGTAAATTTTTTTCAAAAGATGTATACCTAAAATGTAAATCCATTTTACCAGCACCTGACAATAGGTTATTATAATGATCAGGGCCAACTGCTAAACAAATACTAATACCAACTGCACTCCAAAGTGAAAAACGTCCTCCCACCCAATCTTCCATTGGGAAAGTATTTTCAATTGAAATTCCAAAATCAGTAGTCATTTCTAAATTTGTTGAAACAGCTATAAAATGATTTGAAATTGCTTTTTCAGAAGCCTGTTTTAAAAACCATGAGCGAACACTCTTTGCGTTACTAAGGGTCTCTTGTGTAGTGAATGTTTTAGAAACGATAACAAAAAGAGTTGTTTCAGGGTTCAGTTCTTCAAGGATTTCCTCATGATGGTCACCCTCTACATTTGATATGAAACTTACATCTAAATGATTTTTATAATGAGCAAGCGCTTCAACAACCATGGCTGGGCCAAGATCTGAACCTCCTATGCCAATGTTTACAACATGAGTAATAGATTTTCCACTATATCCCTTCCACTGACCAGAAATCACTTTTTTACAAAAGGAAAACATTTTTTCTTGAGTAGCTTTAACTTTTGGGATTACATCTATTTCATCTACGAAAATAGGTGTTGTATCTAGAGTTCTCAATGCTGTGTGTAAGACCGCTCTATTTTCCGTAGCATTGATTTTAGCTCCTTTAAATTGTGACTCAATTGCAGTTTTAAGATCTGCATTATCAGCAAGTTTTAAAAGTAGATTAAAACCTTTTTTATCTATTCTGTTTTTTGAAAAATCAACAACAAAATCATCCCACTCCAGCCAAGTATAGTCCATTCTTTCAGGTTCATTTTTAAAATGATCCAAAATACTTTTATCCTTAATTTTTTTTTGGTGATCAACTAGATCCTTCCAGGTTTTAAGTTCATCAAATGATTTATTATTTAGAATCTTTTGCATATTTAAATTAATTAATTTCAGCTACTTCATTTAGCAGTTTATCATAAAAGTCAATACAATCTAATTTTATTTTGTATGGAGTCATATATTCTGTAAAACTTTCTTTTAATTTTTTGGATATAGGTTTTGCATCTGGAAGTTTTTGTTTAAAAGGATCTACTTGTTTCCCATTTTTCCAAAAACGATAACATACATGCGGTCCTGAGGTGTTACCAGTCATTCCAACCCATCCAATTACATCACCTTGCTTGACGTATTGACCAACACGCACCTTTCTTTTTTTCATGTGTAAATATTGGGTTGAATAAATACTGTTATGTTTGATTGTTACAAAGTTACCATTACCTTTTGTATAACTTGCTTTTGAAATTGTTCCGTTCGCAGTTGCTAAAATAGGAGTCCCAACAGAAGCTGCAAAATCTGTTCCTTTATGAGGACGAATCCGATTTCCATAATATGAAATCCTTCTACGTAGATTATACCGAGAAGAAATCCGATTGAACTTTAATGGACCTTGTAAAAAAGCCCGTCTTAAGCTTTTTGCGTTTTCATCAAAGTAATCAATTATTCCTTTTTCAGGATTACTAAGATATTCAAAAGCATAAAGTGATTTTCCTTTGTGCTCGAAAAATGCAGCTTTAATTCGATCAATTCCTATTGTAATTGAATCATCTACAAATTTTTCTGTGTAAATAACTTTAAATCTATCTCCTTTTTGTAATCGAAAAAAATCAACTGTCCAAGCATAAATATCAGACAAATAGTAAGTAAGCTCATCATTAATTCCACTATTTTGCATTGTTTCATACAGTGAACTAGTTATTACACCAGAAGCTTCCATTTCAATGAAACGCACTGGTTTTTCAATTAATTCACCATAGAGACTGTCTCTTAAATGGATCTTAGTGAATGATTCAGGGGCAGGATGATAAACAAAATATTCGGGTTTATTAAAAGAGTCTTTTGAATAAAATAAACTATAACTTTTACCAATATTAAGTTTATGAATATTTAATTTCCCTTTAATGGCTTGAAGAATTTCGTAAACTTCTGGGTAATCGATGCCATTGTCTTCTAAAATTTTTCCAAATGAATCACCTCTCTTTATTTTTTTTGTTTTCACAGAGAATTTATTCAAATCGATTCCATAAAAAAGATTTGGTTCAATTTTCTTAATTATTTCAGGAGTTTTATTTTTTATAGTATTTCCACATCCTATAATAAAAATTATACAAAAAAGAGTAATACAACGATTCATTAATTACTGTTTTTACAAATTTCAAAACATATTTATTTTTAATTGGCACCTAAAAAAAAAAATATATTTTTTTTTTTAACTTTTTTAAAATTTTTTTAAAGGGGTTTTT
>CAJWHM010000011.1 GCA_913041125.1 uncultured Bacteroidota bacterium
AATAAGTTAAAAAACATTCTATTTCGTAATGTGATTTTTTTTGAACTATCAGGTATCGTTACTTCAATATAACATTGAATTATATCATTTTTATATTCTCTTCCCACAAAGTCAAAATCAATATTTTTTTTATTAATCTCAATTTGAAAATATTTTCTTAAACAAGATTCAATTAATTCATCTATCAATTTAACATTTGAATCCGGTGACATTTTTATATCCTTGTTATATAACCTTAATTGAGTCTCCATATCATCAATAAACATCTGGCTAGTAATTTCGAACGTTTGTCTTTGTTCTTTATAAACAATTGATGTTGTACTAACATAAAATTTATGATCATTTTTTGTTTCAATAATAGGATTCATAAGTAATAAGAAGAATAAGAAGAAAAAATGCATTAAAAGTTATTGATCAATATTTTTAAAAAGCTCACTTTGGTCAACCAAATAATCGATTAACTCAAATTCTTTATCTTTTTTCAACAATTTAGATGTTTTCATTTTCTTATCTATATATTCGAGGAAAATATTGACTTGACTTCTTTGAATACCAAGATCTTCCTCAAAAAAGCTAGGTTCAAAAACCAAGGTTAAAATTTCACTTGGTTTCATTTTCAACTGCTCATCTGGTGTTTTATTTTTAATTGCACTTGCTAAAAGTCTAGCTATGTTTACAAAATCAATCCCGTTAGATAATTGACGATTACTTGCTGCCCTATTTACAAGTTTTGAAGATTTATCCTTTTCATAATCAAATCCTTTAAATTCCTCTTCTTTTAAATCTAAAAATTTCTCAACATCTTCAGTTGTAACAACAACTTCCTTTAATTCATTTATATTCTCATTTACTGAAACAACAAGTCTATTTTTTTTTAGTATCTCATCTGTAATAATTACAGATCTAATCCGATATTGAACCGAAGAAAAAATGATTTCATCTCCCAATGCTACATCTATTTCAAAAAAACCATCACTATCGGTAATAGTATTCATTTGTGAAGTATTATTGATCACATTAGCAGCTATTACCTTTGTATTTTTATATAAAAGTTGCCCTTTAATTGGATTTCGATCTTGACTATTTAAAATTATAGGTGAAAAAAAACAAATACAAGCAATAAATATATTTTGCATGATAAACTAGATCTAATTCAAATTTAATATCATAATTTAAATTATAATTTAATTTCTAAATATTTAATTGATAATAAAAAATGAATATTAAAATTTCAGAAATTGAGGTTTCATTAACTTATCCTTTAAGACATGAATTATTAAGAAAAGGTAAGCCTTTAAAAAGCTGTTACTTAGAGGGAGACAAAAATTTAGAAACAATTCATATTGGTGCTTATACCTCAAAAGAACTTATTGGTATTGCTAGTGCTTATTTAAATTCGTGTCCACAATACTTTGATAAAAAAGGTGTCCAACTAAGAGCTATAGCTGTAATTCCTAGATTCCAGCGTCAAGGAATTGCAACAAAGCTTATTTATCACATTTTGGAAAAAGTGAAAATTAAATTAAATCCAGATTATATTTGGTTAAATTCTAGAATTTCAGCAAATCAATTATATTTATCAAATGGATTCAACCCGATTGACAAACCTTTCAATATTAAGTCAATTGGAATGCATCAGAGGTTTATTATAATTATTAATTAGTGCTCTTTAGAATTATTTTATCATCCTTAGCTTTTAATTTAGTAATAGCCCAAGAAAAAATTCAGTATAATGTGATGGAATTACTTGGAAAAGCTAATCCTGAATTTTATAATGAAAAAATACCTATGATAAAAGAAGCCGGAGAGGCATTTGTGAATATGCAGAAAGAGGCCCTAAAAGAAGGGATAAAAATTAAAATTGTCTCCGGTTTTCGTTCTTTCAATAGACAAAAACAAATTTGGAACAGAAAATTTAGAATTAATAAAATGAATGGATTGAGTCCTCAACAAAACTTATTAAAAATTATTGAATACTCAACTTTACCTGGAACTTCAAGACACCACTGGGGAACAGATATCGATATTATAGATGGCAATAAAACAGTCAGTGGAGATGTATTATTGGAGAAAAATTTCCATGGTGATGGTCCATATGTTAAACTTAGAAAATGGATGGATATTAATGCTAAAAGATTTGGTTTTTATCGTCCCTATAATAACAATCCAAAAAGAAAAGGATTCAAATATGAACCATGGCATTACAGCTATGCTCCAATAGCAATTCCAATGCTAAAGGCATATGTAAAATTAAAATTTAAAGACCAAATTGTTCAAAAAGATCTAGAGGGTTACCAGTACTTAAATCAAAACTTTTTAGCCAAATACAAAAGAGAACATATTTTAGGTATTTCAAATAACCTCAAATAATTTGATTCAATTGATTATTATTAATAGTAAAAGATTAATTATCGGATAAATACTGGGCTGGATTCGATTGAAGTTTCTCTAGCACTATATTTATAGTCTTCTTTATCAAAAGCTAATATATCATTATATGAAGTAGCCTGGGTTTCTATTAAGTGTCTTGCCATCATTCCTCTGGCTTTTTTTGCAAAAAATGAAATTATTTTAAATTTTCCATTTTTAAAATCTTTAAAAACAGGACTAATTATTCGACTATTCAAAATTTTAATGTTGATGACATCAAAATATTCTTTACTGGCAAGATTGACAAGTAAATCACCATCTAATAATAACGTATTTAACTTTTCAGTAATTTTATTTTTCCAAAAATCATATAAATTTTTACTTGCACCAATTTTTAAAGGGGTTCCCATTTCAAGCCTATAAGGTTTTATAACATCAAGAGGTTTTAAAATACCATATAAACCAGACAAAATAAATAATTTATTTTGCATTGTATCAATTTGTTTGTTTGAGAAAGAATAAGCGTCTAAACCTGAATACACATCACCATTAAAAGCATAAACTGCGGCCCTATTTTTCGTGCTTTGGTTACTAAAAACTTGATTTCTTTCCCAGTTAAGTTCTGCTAGTTTCTCTGAAATTTTCATTAAATCTTTTATAGATTTTTGAGATTTAATTTTGAGTAAACTATTTATTTTTTCTGCTTCATTTAAAAATACTGGTTTTGAAGACAATTTTGTTGGCAATTGCTTTTCAAAATCAAGTGATTTAGCAGGTGAAATTATAATTTTCATAAAAATATTTATGTTAAAATTACAAGATTTTGTTTCCTAAAACAAGATTATATCACAGATCCTATAAATAGATTATTCATATTTTATTTTGGTTTAACATAATTTCTCCATTTTTCAATTACCGAATTAATATCATTAGGTAATTCAGAATCAAATTTTAGTCTTTTCCCAGATTTGGGATGATCGAATTCTAATGTTTTAGCATGTAATGCTTGACGTGGTAATAGAGTAAAACAGTTTTCAATAAACTGACGATATTTCGTAAAATTGGTCCCTTTTAAAATAGCATTTCCACCATACCTTGCGTCATTGAATAATGTATGTCCTAAATGTTTCATATGTGCTCTAATTTGATGAGTACGACCAGTTTCTAATTGACATTCAACAAGTGTAACATACCTAAATCTCTCTAACACTCGAAAATGAGTGACTGCCTCCTTACCTTGAGAGTCGTCTTCAAATACAGTCATTTGCAATCTGTTTTTAGGATTTCGTCCAATTGAGCCATTTATAGTGCCAAAATTATTTTCTAAATCACCCCAAACTAGAGCTAAGTATTTTCTTTGTGAAGTTTTGTTAAAAAATTGTTTTGACAAATTGGTCATTGCTAATTCTGATTTAGCAACAACTAAAAGTCCACTTGTATCTTTATCAATCCTATGAACTAATCCTGGGCGCTCATCAGTATTATTTGGTAATTGTCCGAAATGATATAATAATCCATTTAAGAGTGTACCAGAATAGTTTCCATGACCTGGATGGACTACGAGACCAGATGGTTTATTAATCACAACCAAAAAATCGTCTTCAAAAATTATATCAAGTGGGATTTTTTCTGGTGTGAGTAAATTTTTATAAGGAGGATGTGAAAATAATACTTTTACTATTTCACCTCCTTTAATTTTATAATTTGATTTTACAATTCTGTCTGAAACAAAAATGTTACCTGCTTTTGCTGCCTGTTGAATTTTGTTACGAGTAACATTTTCAATTCTTGACATTAAGAATTTATCAACTCGAAGTGGTGATTGTCCTGGATCAGCCTTGAAAGAATAATGTTCAAATAGTGAATCATTGATATCGTCAATATCAATTAAACTATTATTATCTCTTTCCATTTCCCAAAACTAAATCTATTTTACTTGTTTTAGGAAGCAGTATTCCAGGTTCTATTTTATTTCCTTTATACTGTATTTCTAAAACCATATCTTTTCCAATATTATCCCTATAGCTAAACTCTCCTAATTCAAATCCTGTTGACTTTAGCAAGGATTCTGCGTTTCTCTTGGTTATTTGAATAAGGTTTGGAACAGTAATTTTTCGATATCCAGAAGGATTTACAATCAAATATATTTTTCGGTTTTGTTTAACTTCATGGTCAGCCATTGGTATTTGAGATAACACTGAAAAGGGATTCATTGAAGGGACAAATCGTGCGGAATCAATAACCTCAAACCTAAGACCTTCCCTATCCATTATTTTTGTAACATCACTTAATTGAATACCTACGAGATTAGGTACTTTTTGATAAATATTATGATTGGTAAAATTTTTAAGTCCAAAATATAACATTACAAATAATAAAAAAGAGGTCAGAACAACAAAAATTACATGTATCAAAAAAGATTTAGTAATTAGAAATCTAAGAAAATTCATTGTTAATTATTGATTTACTAATATAATAAACCTATACTTTTTGATTGCTAAGAAATGATATACATTTGTATTTAAGACTCATTATTAATGAATAAAAAAAAGGTTGGTGTAGTTTGTGGAGGATATTCTTCAGAGTATAATATTTCTATAGAAAGCGGCAAAAATGTACACGATAATATTGATAGAAATTTATGGGAAGTATATCTAATTGTTTTAGACAAAAAATCATGGAATGCAAGTGACGATTTTGGAAATGAATATATTGTTTCAAAGGGAAATTTTGAATTACATAATTCAAAATCAAAAATAAAATTAGATGTTATTTTTAATCTTATTCATGGCTCGCTTGGTGAAAATGGCCAACTTGCTTCATTATTAGAACTTCTTGAAATCCCTTTTTCAAGTTGTAATAGTTATAATGCAGCATTAACATTCAATAAAAGAGATTGTCTTTCTGTTTTAAAGAAATTTAATATTCCAACTGCAAAAAGTTATTTAATTGATAAAGGGGATGACTTGAATGTTAATGAGATAATAAAAAAACTGGGACTTCCTTGCTTTGTTAAAGCAAATAGATCTGGTAGTAGCTATGGTGTATTTAAGGTTCATGACGAAAAAGAATTGATACCGTCAATAAATGAAGCCTTTAAAGAAGATCATCAATTAATTATTGAGAGTGCTTTAAATGGTAGAGAATTTTCTGTAGGAGTTGCAAAGTATGAAAATGAAATTCATATCCTTCCAATTACAGAAATTATTACAGAAAATGATTTCTTTGACTATTCAGCAAAATATGAAGGTCAATCAAAAGAGGTCACACCAGCAGAAATTTCAGAAAATTGGAAAAGAGAATTATCCAATTTATCGGAAATTATTTTCAAAAAGCTTGGTCTCTCAGGATTCATTAGAAGTGAATTTATTATGGTAAATGATGTACCCCATTTACTTGAAATTAATTCTGTTCCCGGTATGACTAAAAAAAGTATTATACCTCAGCAAGTGGAAAAATTAAATATCAAATTAACCGATTTTATAACAAGAATCTTAAAAGAAACAATTAAAATATGAAAAGACTTTTTTTTCCAGGTTCTTTTGATCCAATTACGTTAGGACATTTAGATATTATTAAAAGAGCTAGAGTTATATCTGATGAATTAATTATTGGTATTGGTGAAAACTCAGATAAAAAATGTCTTTATTCTTTGGAAGAGAGGATCTATTTTATTTCAAAATCGATTAATCCTAAGTCAAATGTTAAAATTATGTCTTACAAAGGGCTGACTTCTGACTTCTGCTTGAAAATAAAAGTATCTGCAATTATTCGAGGAATTAGGAGTTTCAAGGATTTTGAATATGAAAAAGATATAGCTGAAATAAACAGAAAGTTAATTGGAATTGAAACTCTTTTTTTTCTTTCTGATTCTAAATACTCGTTTATAAGTAGCAGTATTGTAAGAGAATTAATTTTAAATAAAGGAGATTATTCATTATTCGTTCCAAATGCAGTTAAAAACAGTAGATAATTTTAATTAATAATGTCAAAAATTAATTTTAAATTTTTGTAAGCATTTTCCATTAATTTTGGGATTTCTTCTTTTGTTTTCCATTCAGCTTTAGTAATATTTTCGTCAATTTGTGGAGTCAGAGTTGAATTACATGAAGATTTCATTAAATACCAATGAGTTTTTTTGAGTTTATATTTTTTATTTGCTTTAAAAATATGAAATGTCACAGTAAGAGGTTTGTCCGGGGTTAAATCAGATACACCAGTCTCTTCAATTACTTCTCTAATTGCTGCATCAATTATTTTTTCCTTTTTGTCAATTTTTCCTTTGGGTAGATCCCATTTGTTATTTCTATATATAAACAAGAATCTTCCGTCATTATGTTCTACCAATCCACCAGCAGCTTCTACAATTGGAAAAATTTTAAAAAAATATTTCTCTATTTTTTCTTCTTTAGGGTGATATAAATTTACTCCAACTACTTTTTTATCATTTAATGCTTTAATAATCGATTTTGAATTTGAATATTTAATGAAAAATAATGGGTTATTAGGAGAGTTTTCACTTAAGGATGATACAAAATTAACAGGTTTTTGATTATAAAAAACTTTATACATTTGTGTATGATTATTGATAAAAAAATTGCCAATCAAACTGCAAAATATCTATTACAAATTAATGCAATTAAATTGAATCCAGAAAATCCTTTTACTTGGGCTAGCGGTTGGAAATCACCAATTTATTGTGATAATAGAATTGCACTTTCTTATCCAAAAGTTAGGAATTTCTTGTGTAATTCATTAGCAAAAACAATCAAACAAGAATTTAGTGATAATTTTATAATTGCAGGTGTTGCTACTGGTGCTATAGGCATTGGAATTCTAGTCGCACAAGAATTGGATTTGCCATTCATTTATGTTCGCCCAGAGGCAAAAAAACATGGCCAAAAAAATCAAATAGAGGGAGTTTTAAATTACGGACAAAAAGTATTAGTTATAGAAGATTTGATTAGCACAGGAAAAAGCAGTCTAAATGCAGTTAAAGCTTTAAAATCTAATGGCGCTGAAATTTTAGGTATGATGGCATTATTTACTTATGGTTTTTCATTATCATTTGATGAGTTTGAAAGGGAAAATATCAAATTAAAAACTTTGAGTGATTATAAACATCTATTAGATGAGGCATTACTAAGTGGTAAGATTTCAACCGAACAAGCAGAAAACTTGAAATTATGGCGCAAAGACCCTTCTAATTGGAAGTAGAATTTGGTATGTTATCATAAAGCATTTTAATTTCTCGATTATCACAGGTCATTTCTTTTCCCTTTATTTTAAGAACCAATTCACCATTTAAATTTACTTTGAAAATTTTAGCTTCAAAATTTGAATTTTTTGAATAAAAAACAGCTTTCTTTTTAAATTTCCATAATTTGGTTTGATAGAGATCAATTAGTTTTTTTTCATCAATATCTTCTAAATCTTTAAATCCCTTATTTATATAAACCAATAAATTTTCTAAAATATATTGAATATCCCAATTCTCTCCAGTTTCTATTTTTAGAGATGAAGCATTATGTAAATTTTTAAATGATTCTTGGTTTATATTGAGACCTATCCCAATAATTGAATCAACCAATTTCCCATTTGAAAAAAAGTTTTCAATTAAAACACCACCAATTTTTCTATTACATGACAAAATGTCGTTAGGCCATTTTATTAATACATTTGGCACATTTAATTTTTCAAGACATTTAACAATGGAAATAGAAATTATCACACTTATTAAAAAGGGATAAAAAATTGAAGAATCTTTAAAATTCTTGTAAATACTTATAGTTAAGCTCTTATGAGATTCGGAAAACCATTTATTTTCTCTTTGTCCTCTACCTGAAGTTTGCTTAATAGCCCAAACTAAATCCATATCCTTTGTATTTTTTGACCTCCGCATGACTTTTAAATAGTCATTTGTGGAACTAATGGCATCAAGTTTGATTATATTAAAAAAACTCATAAAATTAATCTAGTTTTAAAGTAATAAATTTGTACAAAAGAAATTCACTTTAATGTTAAATAATAATGATAATGCTAGTTCACTTATTGACGAGATCATCAAGGGAATTGAAAATGTAAAAGGAGAAGAGATTCAAGTAATGGATCTTAATAATATTGAAAACACACCTTGCAAATACTTTATTATTTGCAGTGGAAATTCAAATACACAAGTTATGGCAATTGTTAATTCAATAATTAAGAAAGTAAGTAAAAAAATACAAGAAAAGCCTTTACACACAGAAGGCCTTGAAGCAGCTGAATGGGTTTTGATAGATTATATTAACGTTGTAGTTCATGTATTTCAAAGAAAAACAAGAGAGTTTTACAACATAGAGGAATTGTGGGGAGATGCCAAAAGTACCCTTGTTACTTCAAATTATTAAAATATGAAAGAAGAAAAAAAATCAAATCAACCAAAATTTAATATTTATTGGATTTACGGCGCAATAATATTTGTCCTTTTAGGCCTTAGCCTTTTTGGAGGAAATGATTGGCAAACCACTAGTAAAACAAATATTTCAAATTTTGAAAAATTTCTGAACGCCGGTGATGTAAGTGAAGTGATAGTAATTAGAAACAAAAGTAGTGTTAGAGTTACTCTTTCCAAAGAAGCCTTAAATAAACCAGAACATAAAGTACTATTAACAAAAAATATTTTAGGGCAAGAAAATATCAAAGGTCCCCATTACCAATTTGAAGTTGGAAGTTTAGAATTATTTGAAGAAAAATTAGAAAAAGCACGTTCAAACGGTGCAGTCTTCAGACTTGAATTTATCACAATTGAGAACAGATGGTTAGATACTTTAATTGGATTTTTACCTATAATAATTATTATAGGTGTTTGGATTTTCTTAATGAGAAGAATGTCAGGTGGAGGTGCTGGAGGACCTGCTGGGCAAATATTTAGTATTGGTAAATCAAAAGCAAAACTCTTTGATAAAAATACAGATGTAAAAATAACCTTTAAAGATGTTGCAGGCTTAGAGGGTGCTAAAGAAGAAGTTCAAGAAATTGTTGACTTTCTAAAGAATCCTAAAAAATATACAGTTCTTGGAGGAAAAATTCCTAAAGGTGCTTTATTAGTTGGTTCACCTGGAACAGGAAAAACATTACTTGCAAAAGCTGTTGCTGGAGAAGCTAAAGTGCCTTTTTTTTCTCTCTCTGGTTCTGATTTTGTTGAAATGTTTGTTGGTGTTGGAGCCTCAAGAGTTAGAGATTTATTTAAACAAGCTAAAGACAAATCCCCATCGATAATCTTTATAGATGAAATCGATGCTATTGGTAGAGCAAGAGGTAAAAGTAACATCACAGGCTCTAATGATGAACGAGAGAATACACTAAACCAACTTTTAACAGAAATGGATGGCTTTGGAACTAATACAAATGTCATTGTTATAGCAGCAACCAATCGAGCAGATGTTCTTGATAAAGCTTTAATGCGTGCTGGACGTTTTGATAGACAAATTTATGTTGATTTACCTGACTTAAACGAGCGCAAAGAAATATTTAAGGTTCATTTAAAACCTCTTAAAATTATTAAAAATCTTGATATTGATTTTCTTGCTAAGCAAACACCTGGTTTTTCTGGTGCTGATATAGCTAATGTTTGTAATGAATCTGCATTAATTGCTGCAAGGAAGAACAAAAAATCTGTTGGAAAGCAAGATTTTCTTGATGCTGTAGATAGAATTGTTGGTGGATTAGAGAAAAAAAATAAGATTATAACTCCTGAAGAAAAAGAAACTATCGCCTATCATGAAGCAGGTCATGCCATAGTAAGTTGGCTTCTTGAACATGCTGCACCACTTGTAAAAGTGACAATTGTTCCACGAGGACAGTCGCTAGGTGCTGCATGGTATTTGCCTGAAGAGAGACAAATTGTAAGAACTGAGCAAATGCTTGACGAAATGTGTGCTGCACTTGGAGGGCGAGCTGCAGAAAAAATTGTATTTAATAAAATTTCTACAGGTGCATTAAGTGACTTAGAAAAGGTCACTCGACAAGCAAAAGCGATGGTTTCTATCTATGGGCTCAATGAAACGTTAGGAAACATTACTTACTATGATTCTTCTGGACAAACTGATTATAATTTTTCTAAACCTTATTCAGAACAAACTGCTCAGGTAATAGACAAAGAAATTTCTAAAATTATCGAAAAACAATATAGTAGAGCCATAAGCTTACTAAAAAAATCAAAAGACAAACTAAAACAACTAGCTGATCGTCTTTTAGAAAAAGAGGTTATTTTTAAAGATGATTTAGAAAATATTTTAGGAAAAAGGCCCTACAAAACAAATAATGAGAAAATAGAGGAAGCTAAATTACAAAAAGAAAAAAAATGAAATAAAAAATGGGAATTTGGAAAAAAATATTTGGTAAAAAACCAGACAAAAGTCCTTATCTCCCAACACCTGAAGAACCATTAGACATTAGTTTTGCAAAGAACTTTACCTCGAACGGAGGTCTTTTTTTATATAATCAATCAAAAGAAAAAGTATTATATAATTTCCACGAAATATGTAAAGAAAATAAATGGACCTCAGAAGAAATAATTTGTTTAAATCAAAAACTTTCATCCTTTTTTAAAATTCCTTTTGTTACTAATAATTCAGGAAAATTAACGCACTATAAGTCACTTTTAATTAATTGTGAATACTTAATATCAAATACTGGAAAAATTTTATTAAGTAGTAAACAAATAAACCATTTCAAACTAAATGATCTACCCAAAACAATACTAGTTATTGCCAAATTAAATCAATTAGTTAAAGATGTTAGTCAAGGGATGACTCAAATAAAAAATAAATATCCCAATAAGATTCCTACCAATATAACTACCCTAAAGACAATCAAGGATAAAAAAACAAGTTCCATTAAGACCAATTCAAAAAACATATATTTGTTACTTGAAGACATTTGAGCTTTAATTAATATTTCATTAATTAGCTTAAAATGGAACTATGATGAAAATTAACTTGTGAAAGAATTTATTATTAGAAGTATTTCTGGATTATTATATGCAATACTAATTATTGCTGCAGCACTTTACTCAGATCTTAGTTTTATTATTGTCATTTTTGTTTTTTGTTCATTAGCATTATATGAATTTCAAAAGTTGATCCAATATAAAAGTCCAGTCCCTTTTATTCTTTTTGGACTCATAATATATCAATTCTACAACAATAAATTAAACCCATATATTCATTTAAGTTTACTCGGTCTATCAATTTTAAGTAATTTGTTTTTAACCTATTTACTTTTTTCAAAAAAAATTATAAAGTTAATTCCCTATCAAAAATCAGCTTTAACACTTTTCTATATTGTTGCTTCAAGCTATTTTATTATAGCAATGTCATCTTTAAGTTCTTCCATAGAAAATGGAATTATAATTAGCATTTATTTCCTTATTTGGGTTAACAATAGTTTCGCTTACATATTGGGCAGAAAATTCGGTAAAAATCTTCTTTTTAAAGAAATTTCACCTAAAAAGACATGGGAAGGTTTTTGGGGAGGAACACTAGTGTGCTTTATGTCAAGTTTCCTATTAATTTTTTATCATCCCTCCTATCCAGCCTGGACATTCCCAATAGCATCAATTTTAATTGCAGTAACCTCCACAGTTGGAGACTTAGTGCAGTCAAAATTTAAAAGACAAGCACTAGTTAAAGATAGCGGGTCTTTAATCCCAGGCCACGGTGGATTTTATGACCGTATGGATAGCGTTTTATTTACTGCTCCATTTATTTTTTTAGTATTAATGATAATAAGCTATGTTTCATAAAGAGGGTTATCAAATCATTCTGACTTCATTTTTAATTGCAGCTTTAATTGCAATTGGATCTGAATATAAAATTGATAATTTTATTTTAAGAACTGTCTTTCAAATTTTTTCACTTTTACAACTGATTTTGGTACTTCAATTTTTTAGAAATCCAAAGCGTGAAACAACAATAAATAAAAATCATTTAATTGCTCCTGTAGACGGAAAAGTAGTAATAATTAAGAAAGTTCATGAAAAAGAATATTTCAAAGACGATCGCCTTCAAATATCCATATTTATGTCTCCTCTGAATGTTCATGTAACAAGATATGCAATTAGTGGAGAAATTAAATTTAGTAAATATCACCCTGGTAAATACTTAGTTGCATGGCATCCTAAATCTTCTGAATTAAATGAAAGAACAACGATTGTTATTAAAAATGAAGCTTTCGGAGAAATTCTTTACAGACAAATTGCTGGAGCTGTGGCTCGTAGAATTGTGAATTATGCTGAAGTAGGATCAAAAGTTATTCAAGGCGAAGATGCTGGATTTATAAAATTTGGTTCTCGTGTTGATTTATTTCTTCCCCTTGACACAAAAATTGATGTCAATTTAAATGATAGAGTAATAGGTGGAATTCAAAAGATTGCTCATAAAAATTAGAACCCAGCTAAACTTTTCTCTATTAAATTTATCTTTTCTTTAGCATCCTCAACTTTTTTCTTTTCTATAGCTACCACATCTTCTGGAGCGTTTAGAATAAATCTTTTATTTGAAAGTTTACTCTCAACAGATGCCAAAAACCCTTTCATATATTTTAATTCTTTCTCTAATTTGTTCTTTTCTAATGATTTATCTTCAGAAAATTTTGTTGGTATAAAAAATTCGTATGTATCAACTCTGAAGCTTCCCCCAGATTGATTGTTTGGTGCTTCCCCAAAAATTAATTTTTGAACTAACCCTATTTTTTTTATGGTTGCTTCGAGGAAAGATTTTGAATTTCCTTTAGTAACATATAAATCAATTTTTTCTTTGAAAGAGAGTTTCTTTTCTTTTCTAAAGTTACGTATTGCGACTATTATTTCCCTTGTTAGGGAAAATTTTTCTATAATCTGTTCATCAATTTTTCTAACCTTTGGCCATGATGATATAGTAAGAGAATTTTCTATATTTCTGTTAGATATATAATGCCAAAGTTCCTCTGATAAAAATGGCATAAAAGGATGTAATAATCTAAGATTATTTTCAAAAAATAATAAAATTTTATTGTATGATTCTCTATCTATAGTTGACCCATAAGGGGGTTTAACTATCTCAAGAAACCAAGAACAAAAGTCGTCCCAAATAAGCTTATATACTGACATCAGCGAATCTGAAATTCTATATTTATCAAAATTTTTGTTTACCCATTTTAAAATTTTATTAAAATGACTATCGTACCATTCTATGGCCTCTTCATTTGATTTTGAAATATCACCCATTTCATCAATTTCCCAACCATTTATTAAACGAAAAGCATTCCAAATTTTATTTGCAAAATTTTTACCCTGATTACAGAGACTTTCATCAAAGAGTAAATCATTACCAGCAGCAGAACTTAACATTAGACCAACTCTTACAGCATCAGCTCCATATCTATTTATCAGTTCTAAAGCATCAGGAGAATTTCCTAACTGTTTAGACATTTTTCTTCCTTTCTTATCACGAACTAGTCCTGTTAAATAAACTTTAGAAAATGGTTGTTTTTTTTGAAATTCATACCCCGACATAATCATCCGAGCAACCCAAAAAAATAAAATATCTGGTCCTGTAACCAAGTCTTGAGTAGGATAATAATAGTTAATATCTTCATTGTTAGGGTTTCTAATACCGTCAAAAACCGAAATAGGCCATAGCCAAGAGGAGAACCAGGTATCTAGAACATCTTCGTCTTGAAATAAATCGTTTAAAGTTAAATTCTTGTTTTTTGTTACTTTTTTTGCTTTTTCTAATGCTTCTTTTTCTGAAACTGCTACTACAAAGTCATTTTTACCTTTTCCATAATAATATGCTGGAATTCTTTGTCCCCACCATAATTGTCTTGAAATATTCCAATCACGAATATTCTCCATCCAATTTCTATAAGTGTTTTTAAACTTTTCTGGGAGTAATTGTATTTGTTTGGATTCTAATACATTTTTAATGGCTGGTTTGGCTAGATCTTTTGTATTTAAAAACCATTGATCAGATAACCTAGGTTCAATTATCGCTTTTGTTCTCTCAGAAGTACCTACTTTGTGTACATGAGATTCAATCTCTACTAAATAACCTTCATTTTCTAGATCTTTTACAATTTTTTTTCTTGCCTCAAAGCGATCTAATCCTTCATATTTTAAACCATTTTTATTTAAAGTAGCATCAGAGTTAAAAATATCGATTATGTCTAAATTATATTTTTCACCTAATATTTTATCATTTACATCATGAGCAGGCGTAACTTTTAAACACCCTGTGCCAAAATCCATTGCTACATACTCATCTTGGATGATAGGTATTTTTCTTTTGGAAAGTGGTACTAAAACGTGCTTACCTTTTAAATGCTTATATCGAGTGTCATTAGGATTAATGCAAATTGCTGTATCCCCTAAAAGAGTCTCTGGACGTGTAGTTGCGATTACAACTTTCTCTTTAGATCCATCTAATTGATAAGCAATATGATATAGGTTTCCTGATATTTCTTGATAAATCACCTCTTCATCAGAAAGTGTTGTTTGAGCCAATGGATCCCAATTAACCATTCTGTATCCTCTATAAATTTTTCCTTTTTCATACAAATCAACAAAAACCTGTATTACTGATTCAGACATTTCTTTATCTAATGTGAATTTGGTTCTTTCCCAATCACAACTACAACCTAATTTTTTAAGCTGTTCAAGAATTATACCTCCGTACTCATTAGTCCAATCCCATGCATGTTGTAAAAATTCTTCTCTAGATAAGCTACTTTTTTCTATTCCTTTTTCTTTTAAAAATGCTACTACTTTTGCTTCAGTTGCTATAGATGCATGATCTGTCCCTGGAACCCAACATGCATTGTATCCCCTCATTCTAGCCCTTCTAATAATAATGTCTTGCAAAGTGTTATTGAGCATATGGCCCATATGCAGGACACCTGTAACATTTGGAGGAGGGATTACTATTGTATATGGTTCTCTTTCGTCTGGTTTTGAATTAAAATATTTATTCTTTATCCAGTAATCATACCATTTACTCTCAACTAATTGAGGATTAAATTTGGAAGGAATTTCCATGAAAATTATCAATAAAATATTAAACACAAAAATAGGGACACTTAATCTATAATAAAAATGAAGTCTTAACAAAGACTTTTCAAGAATAATACTCAATTAATAAGTTTAGTGTCCCTACTTTTGTATTTTATTGAAATATGCCAAAACTATCTAAAAGAGGAACAGAACTTCCAACTTCACCAATAAGAAAACTAGTTGTTTATTCTGATCAAGCTAAGTCAAAAGGTATAGAAGTTTTACATTTAAACATTGGCCAACCTGACATCGAAGCTCCAAAAGAGGCAATTAATGCTGTACAAAATTCCAATCTTAATCTCCTTCCCTATGGTTCCTCTCAAGGTTCGTTCTCTTATCGAAAGAAACTTTCTGAATATTATAGAAAAAATGAAATTGATGTTAGTCCAGATGAAATCTTAATTACAACAGGAGCTAGTGAAGCGCTTACTTTTGCTCTTAACTCAATTTGCGACTCAGGTGAGGAAATAATTATACCAGAACCATTTTACGCAAACTATAATGGTTTCGCAAGTGCTGCAAATGTTAAGGTAGTTCCAGTTATCTCTGAATTTAATAGTCAATTCCAACTTCCATCTCTGGAAAATATTGATGAAAAAATTAATTCAAAAACTAAAGCTATACTGCTTTGTAATCCAAGTAATCCTACTGGGTATGTATATAGTAAAAAAGAAATCATTACGTTATGTGAATTAGCTGTAAAGCACAATATTTTTCTTGTTGTTGACGAAGTTTATAGAGAATTCATTTACACTGATACAAAGCATTATTCGGTTATTCAATATTCCCGAAGTGGGAAGAACTCAGTGATGATTGACTCCGTTTCAAAAAGATACAGCCTTTGTGGTGCTAGAGTTGGATGTATTGTGACTAAAAATAAAAAACTCATGAAAAATCTGATGAAGTTTGCACATTTGAGATTATCTCCACCTACATACGCAACAATTGCTAGTGAAGCTTCCCTTGATGCGCCAGACACTTACCTTAAAGGTGTTATCAAAGAGTACAGCAAACGAAGGGAGGTTCTAATTAAATCTTTACGAAAAATACCTGAGGTGAAAGTTTCAGAACCCAAAGGAGCATTTTATTGTATTGTCAAACTTCCTGTTAATGATGCGGAAGATTTTTCTAAATTTTTATTAACATCTTTTCATAATGAAAATCAAACTGTAATGTTAGCTCCTGCAAGTGGATTTTACTCTACTCCTGGAATTGGAAAAAATGAAGTCAGAATTGCCTTTATATTAGATTGTAAAAAATTGATTAGAGCAGTAAAAATTATAAAATTAGGATTAATCGCCTATAAAGAAAAACATCCACTTATAATCGAATGATCAAACAAAATATATCTTTAAAAAAATATAACACTTTTGGTATAGATGCCAAAACTAGATTTTTTTCAGAAATATTAAATGAAAAAGATTTAATTGAAAAAATTAAAAAATGTAAAAAAACACCCTTTAGAATATTAGGTGAAGGAAGTAATATCCTTTTAACTAAAGATTATAAAGGCTATACTTTTATAATTAAAAATAAAGGAATCAATATTATTCAAGAAAATGAATCTGAGATTGTTGTAGAGGTTCAAGCTGGAGAAAATTGGCATAATTTTGTTCTTTGGGCTTTGGAAAAAAATTATGCAGGTATAGAAAACCTAGCATTTATTCCTGGAACTGTTGGAGCAGCTCCAATTCAAAATATTGGTGCATACGGTGTAGAATTAAAAACTGTTTTTAAATCCTGTCGTGCTCTTGAAATTGAAACACTAACTTTCAAAATTTTCAAAAAAGAAGATTGTGACTTTGAATACAGATCATCAATATTTAAAAAACAATTTAAAGAAAAAATTATAATTACAAGCGTTTGTTTTGTATTACATAAACCCCCTCACAAAATAAATACAGATTATGATCCTTTAAAAAATGCCCTTAAAGGAAAAAAAAATACAATCCAAAATATAGCAAATGCAGTAATTAATGTAAGGAAATCAAAACTACCTGATCCCTCCAAAATTGGAAATAGTGGTAGTTTCTTTAAAAATCCAATCATTAATAAAGATAAATTCCTTGAACTCAAAAATAAATATCCAGATATTCCAAATTTTTTTGAACCTTATAATAAAATTAAAATTCCAGCTGCGTGGCTAATAGAAAAAATAGGATATAAAGGAAAAAGATTTGGTCATGCAGGAATACACAATAAACAGGCTTTAGTTATTGTAAATTATGGAAATGCTGAAGGAAGTGATATTTTGATGCTTGCAAACCAAATAAAGGAAAAAATACTAATTCATTTTGGAATAAAATTAGAATTTGAAGTAAACTTATTTTGATATATTATTCTCTATTTTTAGAATCAATCCATATCGTAACAGGACCATCGTTAATTAGTTCAATTTGCATATCTGATCCAAATTTCCCAGAAACGACAGGTTTTGATAGAAATTTTTGTGAGTATTCAATAAAGGAATTATAAAGTGGAATAGCATGTTCATGACAAGCAGCTCTTATATATGATGGCCTATTACCTTTTTTTGTTTTAGCCATTAATGTAAACTGACTAATAATCATTAATTCTCCTTTAATATCTAAAAGAGATTGATTCATTACACCTTTCTTGTCATTAAAAATGCGCAAATTCAAAATCTTATTTACCAACCATTGTACATCATTTATTTCATCAGCATTTTCAATACCTAATAAAATCATTAGGCCTCTTCCAGAATGTTTTTTTTCTTTTCCATCTATAATTACCTCAGCATATTTAACTCTTTGAATAACAACCCTCATTTAACTTCTAATATTTGTACCCTCCTTAATTAAATGAATATAACTTTTGTATCTACTTTTAGATATTGAACCATCTTCAACTCCTCTTATAATTGCACATTTGGGCTCGTTTTTATGAAGACAATTTTTGAATTTACATTTTCCTTGATTGATAAAAATTTCTGGGAAATAATTTCTAATTTCTTCAGCTTTTATATTGACAACACCAAATCCTCTTATTCCTGGGGTATCAATTATTTTAATTCCATTTTTTAAAATATGCATTTCTGCAAATGTAGTTGTATGTTTTCCCTGCATGTGTTGACTTGAAATGGATGCTGTTTTTAAATTTATCTCAGGTTCTAATGCATTTATAAATGTTGATTTTCCAACTCCACTATTGCCTGAAATCATGCTGACCTTATTAATTAGTATTTTTTTTAATTTACCTATATTTTGGTTTTTTTTTGCTGATATCTTATATGTCTTGTAGCCAATATCATCATAAATTTTTTTTAATGATTCTAAATCTTTTAGCTGATCTATACTAAAAGAGTCAATTTTGTTAAATAAAATAATTACCGGTATATGATAAGCCTCCGCGGAAAGTAAAAATCGATCTATAAATATTGGGTATGTCTTTGGTTTATGAATCGTTACCATTAATAATGCTAAGTCAATATTAGATGCAATAATTTGTGTTTGTTTTGAAAGATTTACTGATTTTCTAACTATATAATTTTTTCTGTATCCAATATCAATTATTTTTCCTTCATCTTTTTTACTGGCATCATTAACTTCGAAAATAACATTATCCCCTACTGCAACTGGATTTGTGCTTTTTATATTCTGAAGCCTTATCTTTCCTTTTAATTTACAAGAATATAAATTTCCCTCTGACTCAATAGAGTAAGAGCTCCCAGTAGATCTTAAAACGACACCTTTTTTCAATAGTTTTATTTACAAAGTAACAGTTTTTTTTCAGCATAGTCTGCTCTTACTAGAAACGACTAATTCTTATCTTTGTGTAAACTCATTTGATGGCACAAAAAACACTTTTAATGATACTAGATGGATGGGGTAACTCAACAGACTCTAGTGTATCTGCTATAGATAAAGCTAAAACTCCTTTTATTGATTCCTTATATGAAAATTATGAGTCTAATGTTTTAAAAACCGACGGAAAACATGTTGGGCTTCCAGAAGGACAAATGGGCAATAGTGAAGTCGGTCATATGAATTTGGGTGCGGGAAGGATTGTGTATCAAGATTTAGCAAAAATAAGTAGGGCAATTAAAGATGGAGAACTTGAAAATCAAATAGTTTTAACAAATAGTATAAAATATGCTATAAAAGAAGACAAGAAAATACATCTTTTAGGATTACTTTCAGACGGTGGTGTACACTCTCATATTAATCATATAGAAGGTTTTTTAGAATTTATAGGGGAATATCAATATAATAAAGTATTTCTTCATGCCTTTACAGACGGAAGAGACGTAGATCCTAAATCTGGTATAAAATTTATAGAACGTATCGAAAAAAAGATTTCTGAAACCGGGGGTAATCTCGCAAGTGTTATAGGAAGATACTATGCAATGGATCGTGATAATAGATGGGAAAGAATTAAAGAAGCATATGATCTTTTAGTTAAAGGCTTAGGAAAGCCGTCTGATAATTTTATTGAACAATTAAATAAAAGTTATAAAGAAGGCATTACAGATGAATTTATTAAACCCCTTTTTAAGAAAAATATTGATGGTAATGCACTTACCAAAATTGAAAATGGAGATGTTGTAATTTTTTTAAATTTTAGAACTGACCGAGGAAGAGAGTTAACACAAGTGCTTTCTCAAAAAGCATTTCCTGATTATGATATGCATCCTCTTCAATTACGCTATATTACTCTTACCAATTATGACACATCATTTAGAAATGTTGATATTATTTTTAATAAAGAAAACTTATCTGAAACACTAGGCGAGATATTGTCAAAAGCGGGTAAGACTCAAGTTAGAATTGCAGAGACAGAAAAGTATCCTCATGTTACTTTTTTCTTTAATGGAGGACGCGAAGAACCGTTTGAAGGAGAGGAACGTATACTTTGTCCATCACCTAAAGTTGCAACTTATGATCAAAAGCCTGAAATGAGTGCTTTTGAGATTACAAAAGCAATTATAAAAAAAATTACTTTACAAACTCCAGATTTTATTTGTCTTAACTTTGCAAATCCCGATATGGTTGGACATACAGGTGATTTCAATGCAGCTGTAAAAGCTTGTGAAGTTGTTGATGAATGTGTGTCAGAAGTTGTAAAATCAGCTTTAGATAAAAAATATGCTATACTAATTATTGCTGATCACGGAAATTGTGAAACAATGTTAAATTCTGATGGAAGCCCTAATACTGCCCATACTACAAATCCTGTTCCAATTATTTTAGTAGATTTAGAAAAGAAAAAAGTTAAAGAAGGTATACTTGGAGATATTGCACCTACTATATTAGATTTATTAGAAATAGACATCCCAAAAAAAATGACAAGAAACTCTCTAATTAAAAAGTCATGAAAAAAATTCCTTACTTGTTTTTTATTTTATTGCTCAGTTATACTTCTTGTAAAAAAAATTTTAAAGAAAACCAACAGTTACCTTTAAATGTAAAAACTTTGGTAGGTGAAGAAGGTGAGACCGTAATATTAGGCCCTATGAATCGTGCAAACCTAAATACTGATGAGTTTTTAGCTTGGTTTGAACCTTCTTATAAAAGTCAAAAGGTGCCAGTAGATTGGGTTAACGAGCATCTTAATCTGAGTGAAAAAATAACTTTTAAGCTTTTTTTAGGAACTTGGTGTGAAGATACCCAGAGAGAATTAGGACCGATGTTTAAAATTCTAGATGCTCTTAATGTTCATCATAATAGAATTGAAATGTATGGTCTTTCAGAATTCAAGGATAGCCCCAATAGGTTAGAAAAAGAATATGAGATTCTTAATATTCCAACACTAATATTTTTTGAAAATGGAATTGAAATAAATCGAATAGTTGAATTTCCTGTAGTAAACCTTTTGGATGATTTTTCTAAAATTTTAAAAAAACAATCCTACAAAAATTCTTACTCAGATTTTTAAAATGGCTTCAATAGTTTTAAAAAACAAAGAAGAAATAGAATTATTACGTGAGAGTGCATTAGTCGTTTCAAAAACACTAGGAATGCTTGCTTCAGAAATTGTTCCGGGAATAACTTCCCTTGAGTTAGATCGTCTCGCAGAAACATATATCAGAGATCATGGGGCTGAACCAGGATTTTTAGGGCTATACGATTTCCCTAATACCCTTTGTGTTAGTCCAAATGCCCAGGTTGTTCATGGTATTCCAAACAATATTCCTTTTGAGGAAGGAGATATAATATCAATAGATTGTGGTGCATATAAAAATGGATTTTATGGCGATCACGCATATACCTTCCAAGTTGGAAATATAAAATCAGATATTAAAAAATTACTTGAAATCACAAAAGCATCTCTTTACGAAGGAATAAAATCATTTAAAGAGGGTAACAGAATTGGTGATTTGGGTTATGCTATTCAAAATTATTGCGAAAAAGAAGGCTATGGTGTCGTAAGAGAATTAGTTGGGCATGGATTAGGTAAAGAAATGCATGAAGGACCAGAAATTCCAAATTATGGAAAGAGAGGACGAGGAAAAAAATTTGTCAATGGTATGGTTTTAGCAATTGAACCAATGATAAATCAAGGAACCCACAAAATAAAACAGCTTAAAGATGGTTGGTCTATAATGACAGAAGATGGAAGGCCAAGCGCTCATTTTGAACATAATGTTGCTCTTATAGATGGTAAACCCGAATTACTATCTACTTTTCAATATATATATGATGCCATTGGTATTAGCAGTATAGAAGAAAACCCATTTAGAAAAGAACCTTTAAAATTATGAAATTGATTCTAAATATTTTTCCAAGACCATGGCTAATTAGATTGAGTATTTGGCTTCTTCCTTTAATCAAAATTTATTATTCAGGTAGGCGGTTTATTGATCCTATAGATGGAAGTTCATACAGAAAGTTTCTCCCATATGGATATCAAAAATTGAGAAAAAATGCATTATGCCCAGGAACACTTTCTTTAGAAAGACATCGATTGTTATGGCTTTACTTAGAAAGAGAAACAAATATTTTTAAAAAAAAATTAAATGTATTACATATTGCACCTGAACAAGTGTTTTTTAAAAAATTTAAAAAATTTGAAAATTGGAATTATACAACTTGTGATATTAATTCACCTTTAGCTGATATTAAATCTGATATATGTAATCTGCCATTTAAAAATAATTCTTATGACTTAATATTGTGTAATCATGTTTTGGAGCACATCCCTGATCACAATAAAGCAATTAGCGAATTATACAGAATATTAAAAAAAGGTGGAATTTTAATCGCTCAAGTACCTATAGATTTTAGTAAAGAAAAAACATTCGAAGATTTTAATATTACAAACAATAAGGAAAGAAATAAAATTTTTGGACAATATGATCATGTTAGAGTATATGGAACAGATTTTTTTAGCTTTTTAAATCAAGCGGGATTTAAAACAAAAAGTATCGATTACATAAATAAGATATCTAAAGAAGAAATTCAAAAATTTGGATTAAAAAAAGATATCATTCCAATTGGGTATAAAGTTTGAAATTGTATTTATTTTCTAGGAAAATTTTTTGAGAAATGTTGTTCAATTGACCCATCCTCATTTTCAATTATCCAAAATGCTTCTAAGTCCAATTCTCGATCTACCAAGGCTTTACCCTTTTCATAAGGCATAACCATAAGTGAGGTTGCATATGCATCGGCAATCATACATTTGTTTGAAATTACTGAAGTACTTAGAACATTTGTTGGGAATGGATTGCCTGTTTTTGGATTAACTGAGTGAACTATTCGTCTTCCTGATCTTTCATCTATTTTGTATTTTCTGTAATTACCCGAAGTTGCTAAAGCTTGATTTTTTAAACTAAGTGTTCTTATAAATTCTCGGTTTTCACCTTGTTTCGGATCATCAATAGCTACTTTCCATAAATTATCTGTCCTAGGACTTTTCCCTTGAGCTACTATTTCTCCTCCAATCTCAACTAAAAAAGAATTGACATTATTTTTTCTTAAATGATCAGCAATTAAATCAACTGTATAGCCTTTTGCCAAAGCATTAAAATCTAAATATATATTTGGATCCTTTTTTTGAATGGTGTTTTTTGAAGTTAGGGATGTTTTATTCCAACCTGTATATTTCAAAATTTTATCTCTTTCTAATTTGCTAATTGATTTTAATTTTTTTTCTGGTCCAAAACCATATGCATTTACAAGTGCTCCAACTGTAGGATCAAAATAACCTTCAGTTTTTTTCCAAATAATACTAGAAGTTTTATAAACATTTTGAAAATGAATATCTACTTGAATCAAACTGTCTCCCCTATTGATTTTCGAAATATCAGAATCTATTTCATAGGTTGACATTGATTTATTTATTAATTTAATAATAGAGTCAATATGAGTTATTAAAAGATTTGTTTCAAGAGACTTACTTATATAAGTAACAGAATACGAGGTACCTAAAGCATATCCGCTTATTACTTTTAAATCATTAGTTTTTTTTTGGTGACATCCAATGATAAAAAAAAATAGAAGAATTCTAAAGTATTTTCTCAAGACCACTGAAATTGACAACATATGAGTTATTTTTTAATAAGGGTAAATTGTAGTTTTCTGAATTAGCAAATCCTACTCCAGCAAAATAAAGCTTTGCTTTATTTTTTTTTGCATGAATAATTACTTTTTCCATGAATTTAAGATCATATTTTTTAGGAGAATTTGGATATAGACATCCAGATACAACAATAAAATATAGTGATTTTTTTTTCACACAAACAAATTGTGGAGACTGCTTCATATCAGAATTTACTCCTAAAAATTCGTACCCTTGGGTTTTTAAGAAGTTTCCAACTTCTTGCATTGCAAGTTGATGTATTTCTTTCTTATTTAGTTGCTCCATCTTATAAGTCAAAAGTAATTATTAGGACTATAATTAATATTAAATAAAGTTAAAATAACTATTTTGCATTCTAAGAAAAATAAAAAATATGATCTGGATTAAAAAATATAGTCTAGCAATTTTATTTATAATTTTTACGGGCTGTTCAAATGAAAAGTATCAAACAAAAACATCACATTCTGGAAATTATAAATATGAGTATGTAACTAATGATCCTACTCAAACAAGAATTTACACTTTAGATAATGGTTTAAAAGTATATTTGAGTCATTTCGAAAAAGAACCCAGAATTCAAATATTTACAGCTGTAAAAGCTGGTGGAAAAAATGATCCAGAAAATAATACAGGTTTAGCTCACTATCTGGAACACATGATGTTTAAGGGTAACAAATTTTTTGGAACCAAAGACTATGAAAAAGAAAAGCCATTATTAGATTCAATTGAAAATTTATTTAATGAGTATTCGAAATTGGACGGTGAAAATGAACGAAAAAATCTATATAAAACCATTGATGAACTCTCAAATAAAGCAGCATTATTTGCCATTCCTAATGAATATGATAAAATGATTTCTAAGTTAGGAGGTAAAAATTTAAACGCCTATACATCAGAGGATAGAACAGTTTATTATGTTGATATTCCCTCAAATGAAATAGATCGCTTTTTAAAATTAGAAGGTTCTAGATTTAAGCAGATTGTAAATCGCCTTTTTCATACAGAACTTGAAGCAGTTTACGAAGAAAAAAATAGAAGTTTAGATAGTGACTCCAGAAAAATAGTTAGAGCTATTTACCAAAGTTTATTCCCAAACCATCCATATGGTAAACAATCCGTAATAGGAACAATTGAACATTTAAAGAATCCATCAATTACTGAAATCAATAATTATTTTGATAAATATTATCGCCCAAATAATGCTGCAATTTGTATGAGCGGTGAATTAAATTTTGATAAGACAATAGCACTCATTGATAAATACTTTGGCGATTGGAAACCAAATTATGATCTTGTAGAGTCTGAATTTGAAGAGCAAAATAAAATTAATTCTCCAATAATCAATGAAGTTTTTGGACCTGATAAAGAATCAGTAACAATTGGTTATCGCTTTGATGGAAAGAATAAAAAAGATTTAATGAAATTGAAGCTAATTGATATGATTTTAGCTAATAGCACAGCTGGATTAATTGATCTGAATTTAGTCCAAAAACAAAAAGTTTTATTTGCTAATTCACTTGTTGACGAAATGAATGATTTTTATGTCCATGTTTTAGAGGGTACTCCAAAAGAAAATCAAAGTCTAGAAGAAGTAAAAAATCTCATCCTTGGTGAAATAAAAAATATTAAAAACGGGAATTTTGATAATTATTTATTAAATGCTGTTGTAAATGATCTTAAAAAATCAATAATGCTTCAGGATGATTCAGATAATGCAAATTATTACAGAGGCGATAAAATGGTAATTGCATTTACAAGAGATATAACATGGAAAGAAAGTATCGCTTATTTTGATGAAATTTCAAAAATCACAAAAGAAGATCTTATTTCTTTTGCAAACATTCATTACTCAGAAAACTATGCGGTAGTATATAAAAAAACAGGAAAAGATAATTCAATAAAGAAAGTTGAGAAACCAGAAATTTCAAAAATCCCTTTAAATAGAAACGAATTGTCAGATTTTCATAAAAAAATAGACGAAATCAAAATTGAAAAACTACAACCAAAATTTATTGATTTTAAATCAGAGCTTGATTTTTATAGAATTGGAAATTTAGACGTAATAGCAAAAGAAAACAAAAATAACGATTTATTTAATCTCACTTTTAAGTACGAATTTGGAAAAAATTTAGAATCAAAAATTGGTCTTGCTACAAGCTTAATGAATTATGCTGGAACAGGGGAATTAAGTCCTGAAGATATAAAAAAAGAGTTCTATAAATTGGGAGCAGAATATAGCTTCAGAACCTCTGGAGATGGAAAAGAAACTTCAATTTCACTAAGTGGACTCAGTGAAAATATGGATGCTTCAATTAAACTTTTTGAAACACTGTTAAATGATCCTAAAGCAACACAGAATTCACTTAATAAACTTGTAGATAGAATACTAAAATCTAGGTCAGATAATAAAAAAAACAAAGATGTAATACTCGGAAGTCGTCTAATCCCTTTTGGGGTATATGGAAAAGATAATCCTGCAAATGATGTTATAAGTTCTAAAACGTTAAAGCAGACAAAGGTAGAAGAGTTATTAACTTGTATAAAAAAACTTAAGAAATATCCGCATCGTATTTTATATTACGGTAATAAGAATAAAGAAGAATTATCCAGATTAATAAAAACTTATCATGACGTTCCCAATAATTTTATTGAAGTAAAAAATGATATAACATATTACAAAGAAAAAGATCATGACAAAAAATATGTGTTTTGGACAGACTTTGATATGGTTCAAACAGAAATCATACTTCTTTCAAAACAAGAGCTTCTAGATAACTCTAAAAGTGCAGCTATTCGTCTGTTTAACGAATATTTTGGTGGTGGAATGAATTCCATTGTATTCCAAGAAATAAGAGAAGCTCAAGGCCTAGCTTATTCTGTATTTTCAACTTATTCTCAAGCACGTAGTAAAGATCGTTCAGACTATATATACTCATATATTGGTGTACAATCTGATAAACAAAAGGAAGCATTATCATCGATGTTTAACTTAATAAACAATCTTCCTGAATCATCTCAAGCATTTGATGTTGCAAAGCAATCTATATTAAATAAAATTGAAAGTGAACGAATTACGAATTCATCTATTTTAAGTTATTATTTGAATGCAGAAAAAAGGAATATTGATTATGATATTAGAAAAAATATATATGAAGAAGTAAAAAATATGAGTTTCGAAAACTTATTGTCATTTCATAAAAATTATATAAAAAATAAATCACATAATATCTTATTAATAGGAAATAAAGAAAATATTGATTTTAAAAACCTCAGAAAATATGGTGAAGTTGAGGAAATTTCTCTAGAAACTTTATTTGGATACTAAGTACCTATTTTAAAAATAATTCTTTTTTATGGATGGTTTTCTAGCCACCAAAATCATCAAAACGTACATTTTCAGGTGGTACACCAAAATCGTCTGCCATTCTTTCTACAGCTTGGTTCATGAGAGGAGGTCCACAAAAATAAACTTCAATATCCTCTGGAGCTTCATGTTTGGACAAATATTGATCTATTACTACTTGGTGTACAAAACCGGTGAAACCATCTCCTTCTGATTCTAAACTTGATTTTTCATTCCAATTATCTTCTTCTAATGGCTCTGAGAGTGCAATGTAAAATTTAAAGTTTGGAAAATCCTTCTCTAGAGATTTAAAATGATCAATGTAAAATAACTCTCTTTTTGATCTTCCACCGTACCAAAAAGTTACTATACGTCCAGTTTTTAGCGTTCTGAAAAGTTCATAAAGATGTGATCGCATCGGTGCCATACCTGCACCACCTCCAACATAAAGCATCTCAGAATCAGATTCGTTAATAAAGAATTCACCGTAAGGTCCTGAAATAGTTACTTTATCACCTGGTTTTTTTGAAAAAATATAGGAAGATGCAACTCCAGGATTTACGTCACTCCATGTATTTTTATTACGATCAAAAGGAGGTGTAGCAATTCGAACATTTAACATTATCTCTTTCCCTTCGGCCGGATAAGAGGCCATTGAATAAGCTCGTTCAACTGTTTCTGAATTTTTCATCACTAGTGGCCATAAGTTAAACTTATCCCATTCTAATTTAAATTTTCCTGGATCACCAGGATGTTCGTCAGGGTGGGCAGATATATCTATATTTTCATATTTTACTTCACATTCAGGTATTTCAATTTGAATATAGCCTCCTGCTTTGTAATCCATTTCTTCAGGAATCTCAACTACAAATTCTTTAATAAATGAAGCAACGTTCCAATTTCTTACAACAGTAGCCTCATATTTTTTTATACCAAAAACCTCTTCCGGAACCTGTATTACCATGTCTTGTTTGACTTTTACCTGACAGCCTAATCGCCATCCCTCTGCTACCTCTTTTCTAGAAAAATGTGGTGTTTCAGTAGGAAGAATTTCTCCGCCACCCTCTAATACCTGACATTTACATTGGATACAAGTTCCTCCACCTCCACACGCAGAGGGTAAAAATATTTTATTATTTCCTAAAGTACTGAGTAATGTACTTCCTGATGTAACTTCTACTTGGTTATCACCATTTATTTTTAATGATACGGGGCCAGATGGTAAAAGTTTTGCTTTAACCCCTAAAAGCATTCCAACTAATAAAAATGTGATTGTCAAAAAAACAATAATACTTGCAATAACAACTGTATATTCCATACTGATTTTATAATTTAATTCCCATAAAACTCATGAATCCTATAGCCATAAGCCCTGTTATTATAAAGGTAATTCCCAAACCACGCAAAGGGGCAGGCACATTTGAATAGGAGATTTTTTCTCTTATTGCAGCTATTGCCAAAATGGCAAGTAACCATCCTATTCCTGATCCAAAACCATAAATTGCAGATTCTGTGATGCCTGAAAAATCTTTTTGTTGCATAAAAAGTGATCCCCCTAAAATTGCACAATTAACAGCAATTAAAGGAAGAAAAATTCCCAAAGCACCATAAAGAGCAGGTGCAAATTTTTCAACAATCATTTCAACTAGTTGAACCATAGACGCAATTACAGCGATAAACATAATAAAACTTAAAAAACTTAAATCTAATTCTACATAAGAACTGTCTAACCAAGTTAGAGCACCTGGACGAAGTAAATAAGTGTCTAGTAAAAAGTTAATGGGTACAGTAATTGCTAATACAAAAATAACAGCAAGACCTAAACCTACAGCAGTTTTTACTGTTTTAGAAACTGCTAGATAAGAACACATTCCTAAAAAGTAAGCAAAGATCATGTTTTCTATAAAGATGCTTTTGACAAATAAATTTAAATATGCTTCCATCTACAATTAATTTTTCTCTATTAGAATACGATTTCGATACCTTTGTAACCAAATAATAAGTCCCACGGTTATTAATGCCATAGGAGAAAGCAACATTAATCCATTATTTTCATAACCCATCTCGTATATCATGTCAGGTATTACTTGATATCCAAATAATTTCCCAGAACCTAAAAGCTCCCTAAAAAAAGCAACGAGGATTAAAATAAATCCATAACCTGCTGCATTGCCAACACCATCTAAAAATGATTTCCATACTCCATTCCCCAATGCAAATGCTTCAAGCCGACCCATTACTATACAGTTAGTTATAATTAATCCAATGAAAATTGATAGTTCCTTGCTTACGTCATAAGCAAAAGCTCTTAAAACTTGATCTACTAAAATTACCATTGAAGCAACTACAACCAATTGAACAATAATTCTAATTCTATTTGGTATTAAATTTCTTAAAAGAGAAATAATTACATTACTAGCTGCCATAACTGCCATTACAGAAATACTCATTACAACTGCTGGTTTTAACTGAACAGTGATAGCTAGTGCAGAACAAATTCCTAATACCTGTACGGTTATAGGATTGTTATCATCCATTGGGTCTGACAATAATTTTCGATTTTTCTTTGAGAAAAGTGGTTCCCTATCTTTATTTATAAATAGTAAAGTTGAAGTTTTTTTAGTAATAGACTTTTTTTCTTCCATCGTTTTAATTATTCAATGCAATTAAATCATGTTTAGTTTTCAAATAAGGCAAATAATGGTTTAAACGTTCTAAAATCATTGCTGTTACACCGTCTCCAGTAATTGTAGCTCCAGAAATTGCATCTACTTCATGATCATTTTTATCAAGATCTTTAGGATCATTATTGGTTTTAGAGACATTTATTCCGACTAAATTTCCATCTACATCAAAAACTTTTTCTCCTAAAAATCTGTCCTGAAACCATTTTTGTGTAATCTCAGCACCAAGTCCAGCAGTTTCTCCTTTATGATCAAAAACAGCCCCTTTAATAGTATTTTTATCTTCTTCGAGGGCAATATATCCCCATATAGCATTCCATAATCCTGCTCCTCTAAGTGGGATTATATAAAATTTTTCTTCATCTAAATTTGCTTCATAAATTGGAAAACGTTGCTCAGATAACGGCTTCTTGAGCTCATTACTCAATTTAATTTCGAATGCATCCGTTTTCTCATCTACTGTCCCATCTTTAGTTAGTGAGAGTTCGGCAGTTATATATTTTTTGTATAAGTCTTCAGCCTGGTCTCTTCCAATATTAATTCCAACAGTTGCTAAAATATTTTGCATTTTTTCTTTACGTACATTAGCTGCCTGAAGATCTTTTAATGAACTAGCTGTAAAAGCTAAAGCAGAGGCAACCACTAACACCATAATCGTAGCAAATAAAAAAGTATATGCATTACTATCTCTATTCATCTCTAAGCAGTTTTAAGATTTTCTGTAACTGTCTTCCATCGCTTCTTACGTTTATTTATGTTTCCATTAATAACATAGTGATCTATTGTAGGTGCAAACACATTCATTAATAAAATAGCAAGCATAACACCTTCAGGATAAGCAGGATTAAATACCCGTATCATAATACAAAAGATACCAACTAAAAAGCCATAAATCCATTTACCTTTGATTGTTTGAGCGGCTGAAACAGGGTCAGTTGCCATGAAAACAATTCCAAATGCAAAACCACCAACAATTAAATGATTTATCCAAGAAAAACTCATTAAGGCATTGGCACCCCAAAGATTAAATAGAAAACCCATTAGTGCAGCGCCTAAAATTCCTCCAGTAATGATACGCCAACTACCAACACCAGTAATTATTAAAATTAATGCACCAACTGCTACCCAAAGAGTCGATGTTTCAGCAATTGATCCTGGTATTGAACCTTGAAACATTTCTGCCATTGAATAAGTTATATTATTTCCAGCAGCTAAATTGCCAAGAATTGTTTCTCCTGAAATTGAATCAACATTAGAAGCCTCAGAAACCCATACTTTATTTCCCGACATATAAGTTGGATAAGCAAAAAATGCAAATGCTCTGGCTGTTAGTGCTGGATTTAAAATATTCATACCAGTTCCACCAAAAGCTTCTTTAGCAACAAGTACAGCAAAAGCTGTAGAAATTCCAACCATCCAAAGTGGTATATCAACTGGCATAATCATTGGAATCAAAAGGCCTGTTACTAAATATCCTTCATTAACTTCATGGCCCCTGTAAACTGCAAATCCAAATTCTATCGAAAGACCTACAACATATGAAACAATTATCATTGGAACAACTTTCCATGCTCCATGAATAAAGGCTTCAAAAAACGTAAATGGAGATCCAATTTGTGAATAATATTGGAAACCTGTATTATAAATGCCATAGATTAAAACAGGCAACAATGCAATAATTACAGTTACCATGGTTCTTTTTAAGTCAACTGCATCACGAATATGGGCACCTTTTTTTGTTGTATGATTTGGAACAAATAAAAAGGTGTCAAAAGCATTTATTGCTGGTGCAAATTTTTCAAATTTTTGTCCTTTACCAAATGGTCTTTTTAGATTATCTAAACTTCTTCTTAAAAAATTCATTTTTCTTAAATTATCCTACTTCATTAATCATTAATTCTATTCCCTGTCGGATTACTTCTTGAGCTTCTAATTTAGAGGTATTGGCATAATCCACCAATCCAAAATCTTCGGGTACTATTTCATAAATACCCAAAGCCTCCATTTTTTCAATATCTTCCACCATACAGGCTTTCAGAAGCTGCATAGGATAGATATCAAATGGAAAAAATTTCTCCATTTCACCTGTTACAACAAGGGCGCGTTCCTCACCATTCAGGTTAGTATTAACCTCAAAACCTTTTCTATTAAAAATTCTTGAAAAAGAAGTATTTGACAAGCTCATTACACTATTATCCTTAAATGGTAACCAGCCAAACATTCTGTAATCATTGCCCTCAGGAATCACTGTAATTAAGTTATTAAAATAACTTAAATAGTCTGATAGATCTGATATTGATCCAGTTAGGACGTTACCATTAATAACCCTGTTTTCATTATTTCTTATTCCTGCTTTTTTAAGTATAGGTTTTAATTCAGAACCAATTATCGTTTGAAAATACTTTGGTTGTTCTACTGAATTTCCCGAAACAGCTACTGTTCTTAATGGGGAGAAAATTCCTGTACTCAAAAATTCTCCTAAATTAACAACATCTTCTGCATTTACAGTCCATACTACTTCCCCCATATTTAAAGGACATATTTTTTGGATATGAAAGCTAATATTACCTACAGGATGAGGCCCTTGAATTGTGTAGTGTTGTACTCTTTCAATCGAACTAAAATATCCTGAAAATGATTTTTCAATTCCCAAAAAAACATTTTGGTCAACAAGTTTATTCAATAAATCTATCCCTAATTGAAATTTCTTTTTTTTGTCCTTCAAGATAAATTGCATATCACCTTCAAGAGGATCCGTTTTTACAGTTGAAACAAAAATTGCTTTGGGCGTCTCCAATGGGTTTGCCATTATTCCGTAAGGTCTTTGGTGTATGAATGGCCAGTTTCCACTCTTAGAAAGAATAGCCTTTAAATCATCTCGGGTCTTTTTATCCCAATTATCAATTGAGTGAGAAACTGATTTTTGATTATCAGAAGCTTCAATAATAATTTTCTCTATTTTTCTTTTTGGACCTCTTTCAATTGATTTTATAATTCCTGCAACAGGAGAAACAATTTTAATATCAGGATTTTTTTTGCTAAAAAAAATGGGTTCTCCTAATTTTAAATTAGCACCTTCTTTATGGAGCAATTTTGGAATAGTTCCAAAAAAATCATCGGGCTTTATCGCGAAGGTTTTGGACGAAGTAGTCTTATCTAGTATTTTCTCTGCTCTACCTTTAATGTTAAGATTTGCCCCTCTATTGGAACGAAGATTCTTAATTACCTCCATCAAGTTAAATTCAAAATCATACAAATTTAATAACTATACCTCTTTAGAGAAAACAAATAACAAATGAAATAATTTATTTATAATGATTCTAAATAGTTGTTTAATGTTTTTATTATAATTTGTGAATTTGGTCAAAATAACATGAACAATTACATTTACCTTACGTTGAGAAATAAAATTATTTTTTTTTATTTAATGGTCCTTTTAAATTCTTTTTTAACTAGGGCTCAAACAGTTTTTGAATACGCTCCGCCAATTCATATAAAATCCGTACAGTTTTTTGGATCAAATAAATATGGAAGTTTTCCAATAGTAGAATTAGGAGAAAAAATTACACTTATATTTGATGATCTCAGGGGTGAAGAAACTGATTTTTATTATAAAATAAAACATTTTAACTTCGATTGGACACCTTCTTCACTTTTTCAAAACGAATTCATTGAAGGTCTTGATAATTTAAGGATTGAGAATTATCGTACTTCTTTTAACACATTACAAAATTATACAAATTATAGGTTAGAAATACCTAATGAAAATATAGAGCTAAAAGTATCTGGCAACTATTTATTGGAGATTTATAATGTATATGATGAATTAGTTTTTTCGAGAAAATTTTGTGTTTATGAAAATATTTCTAATGTTCAAGCATCTGTTTTTCGCCCTCAAAATATGAATATTTATAACACTCATCAATCAATTCATTTCGCTGTAACTCCTCAACAAGGAGCTTTAATAAACCCACAAGAAAATGTTTTTATCCGTTTATTACAAAATTGGCAATGGGATTCAGAAATAATTGGATTAAAACCTCAGTATTTTTCCGGCAAGACAATAGAATATAGATATGAGCTCCCATCTCAATTTGAAGGAGGTAATGAGTATTATTTTTTTGACACAAAAGATTTAAGAATTACGAGCCCAAATATTAGTTATATAAACAAAGCTGATCTTTATGAAACATTTTTAAATGTTAATACACCACGATTCAATCAAGAATATATTTTTAATCAGGACATAAATGGAGGTTTCGAAATTCGAAATGTAATGAGACCAGGAGATCCAAACCATGAAGCAGACTATAGTTACGTATATTTTAGCTTGGCTACAAATTATAAGCTTAATGATGATGAAATTTATATTTATGGCGGATTCAACAATTTTAATTTAGATGATTATAATCGAATGTATTATAATCCTTCATTGGAAATATATGAGGGCGTCCTTCTTTTAAAACAAGGTTTTTATAATTATAAATATGTTTTAAAAAAAAATGGTAAGTTTTACAAAAATGGAATAAGTGGAACACATGCGCTTACAGAAAATGAATATTTAATTCTTGTATACTATCGAAATGTTGCCTATCAATATGATTCAATTATAGGAATTGGAAATACAAGTTCTTTTAATTTAAGAAATTAAGGAGTTGTTTAAAAACAAAGTATTAAATCTTTATATTTAAAGTAAAAATTTCAAGAAAGTAAATTGATACAACAAATCACAAAAGGAATTAAGATTTCTGTTGAATCTAAATTTGAAGGAAGTTTCTTAAGAGATAATGTTTCTCACCACGCCTTTAAGTATTTTATAAATATCGAAAACCAAAGTAATAATGTAGTCCAACTAATATCAAGACACTGGAAAATAAGGGAGGTTACATGTCCTCCACACTTTGTAAATGGTATTGGTGTGGTTGGAAAAAAACCTGTAATTCGTCCAGGTGAATTACATACTTATCAATCTGGAAGTCTGATTACTTCTCCAATTGGCTGTATGTCAGGAACATTTACTATGATAAATTTTAGTACTGCTCAAAAATTTAATGTTGAAATACCTAACTTCAAGCTCAATGTCCCTTTTATTTTGAACTAAGACTACTTTATTCATCTTGCTGTAGATTAAAGATAAATCTATACATTTAAAAAAAAATTAAAATGGCTAATAGTTTAACTAGTGTTCCATATCCTTCTAACGAGCCAATAAAATCTTATGCTCCAGGAAGTGTTGAAAAAAAGGAAGTTTTATCTACATATAAAAACCTATACAATACTTCAATAGAAATAAAAATGAGAATAGGAAATAAAGATGTCAAGTCTGATAATAAAGCTTCAATTTACCCACCTCATGACAATAAACATAAAATTGGTTTCTATTATAGATCAGATAAAAAACATATTGAACAAGCAATTAAATCTGCACTAGAATCTAGAGAAAAATGGTGTAAAATGCCCTGGGAATCAAGAGCTGCGATATTTTTAAAAGCTGCAGATTTGGTCGCGGGACCCTTCAGAGCAAAAATTAATGCGGCAACTATGTTAGCTCAGTCAAAAACTATTTTTCAGGCAGAGATAGATGCGGCTTGTGAATTAATTGATTTTTTAAGATTTAATGTTCAATATATGCAGGAGATATATACGAATCAACCTAATAATAGTCCTGGGATATGGAATAAAATTAGCTATCGCCCCTTAGAAGGATTTGTTTATGCAGTGAGTCCATTTAATTTTACTGCTATTGCAGGTAACCTTCCTGCTAGTGCTGCTATGATGGGAAATGTTGTTGTATGGAAGCCAAGTGATTATCAAATTTATTCGGCAAAAATTTTAATGGACATTTTCAGAGAAGCTGGGCTCCCAGATGGTGTAATAAATATGGTTTTTGGTGACCCCGAAATGATTACAAATACAATTCTTGAAAATTCTAATTTTTCAGGTATTCATTTTACAGGTTCAACAAAAGTTTTCAAAGATATTTGGAAAAAAATAGGAAACAATATTGATTATTATAAAACTTATCCAAGGATTGTCGGTGAAACAGGAGGGAAAGATTTTATTATAGCTCATCCTTCGGCAAAGCCCGCAGAAGTAGCTACAGCAATAACTCGAGGCGCCTTTGAATTCCAAGGTCAAAAATGTTCTGCTGCCTCAAGGGTTTATCTTCCAAAATCTATGTCTGAAAAAGTCATTTCTCATCTTAAATCAGATTTGAATTCAATATCAATGGGTTCACCAGAAGATTTTAAAAATTTTGTTACTGCTGTTATACACAAAGATGCTTATGATCGACTAGTAAAAGTTATAGAGAAAATAAAAAAAGATACCGATGCTGAAATTATTTTAGGAGGTGGTTATGATGATTCAAAAGGTTACTTTATTGAGCCTACTGTAGTTATAACAACAAACCCAAAATACGATACTATGGAACGAGAGCTTTTTGGTCCTTTAGTTACAGTTTATATTTATCCTGACGAATTATGGGGGGAAACTCTTAAATTAATCGACCAAACATCTGAATATGCATTGACAGGTGCAGTTTATTCTCAAGATAGATATGCACTAGAAGATGCTGTAAATATTTTAGAAAATTGTGCTGGAAATTTTTATATAAATGACAAGCCAACCGGAGCTGTAGTTGGTCAACAGCCCTTTGGAGGAGCTCGTGGGTCTGGAACAAACGATAAAGCTGGTTCCTCAATAAATCTTTTAAGATGGGTGTCGCCTAGATTAATTAAAGAAACATTTATTCCGGCTTCAAATTATCGTTATCCCTTCTTAGGTTAGTTTTTATTGGTAAATACACTATTTTTTTTGTTTCAAAAAAAGATTCATTAAAATAATTATTTAAAAAATGTATAACAGCTTCAGGAAAAAATTTTAGTTCCTCAGTTAAATCCCCGCCTTTTAAACAAATAATTCCATTATTTAAAATATTTTTACTTAGGGGTGAAATTTTATTTTTCACCCATGGTACAAAAAATTCCAATTTAGTTACAGCACGACTAATTACAAAATCCACCATTTTTGGATAATGTTCCGCTCGAATATGATAACTAGAGACATTATCTATACCTAATTCTTTACTTACTTCTTTAACAACATTTATTTTTTTTCCAATACTATCTATTAAATCAAATTGGACTTCAGGAAATAATATTGCTAGAGGAATCCCTGGAAAACCTCCTCCTGTTCCTACATCTAAAATTCTTGTTCCTGGAATAAAAGAAATCATTTTTGAAATTCCTAAAGAATGAAGAACATGATGTTTATAAAATGAATTCATATCCTTTCTTGATATGATATTTATTTTAGAATTCCAATCAATATATAATTGTAAAAGTTCATTAAACTGATGTTTTTGGTTAATTGTTAAATTTGGGAAATATTTTAAAATAGATTCCATAACTTTTTCTTATACTATCTTTTTAAAAGTAAATTTTAATTTATTTTTGCTTAACTATAAACATATGCAATCTAAACAAACCCTCCGTTTTTCAAGAAAAGACTCTAAAAATTTTTTTAAAACTCTAAACCATAGAGTTAACACTTATTTTAAAAAAAATAAAATTAGAAAAACAGGTAACTGGAAGCTTTACCTAAAATCTTCACTTATGTTTATTTTACTTTTAGGCCCCTATTTCTTAGTTTATACACTCGAAATAAGTTTATGGGTTAAATTAATTATGTGTATAATAATGGGTATTGGCATGGCTGGAGTTGGAATGAATGTTATGCATGACGGTAATCATGGCTCTTTTTCAAAACATCCTTTAGTAAATAAATTAATGGGTAGTAGTATTTATATTTTGGCTGGGAATGTTTTTAATTGGAAAATTCAACATAATTTGCTTCATCACACTTATACGAATATTCACGGTCATGATGAAGATATTGATCCAGGAAACATCTTACGCTTTTCCAAACACAGCCCATGGTTTCCTTATCATCGATTTCAGCATTTATATTCTATATTCCTTTATGGTCTTTTGACAATCAATTGGGCAATTTTTGCTGATTTCAAACAGATGAAAAGTTATACGTCACGAAAATTAACCTATTTAAATAGTAAGAGAGCTAGTTTGCAGTGGATTGGCCTAATTATTTCTAAAATTATTTATTTTTCTGTCTGGTTAATCATTCCATTAATATTTATTGAAGCTTCCTGGTGGGCTATAATTATTGGTTTTATAATTATGCATTATACTGCAGGTTTAATATTAAGCATCGTGTTTCAACTAGCACATGTTATGGAAGATGCTTCAATGCCTAAAGCGGACAGAACAGGAACAATGAAAAATACATGGGCTATACATCAACTTTTAACAACTGTCAATTTTTCAACGAAAAATAGATTCATAAATTGGTTTACTGGTGGATTAAATCATCAGATTGAACATCATATTTTTCCTAATATAAGTCATATCCACTACTCTAAAATTGGTAAAATAGTAAAACAAACAGCGAAAGAATTTAATTTACCTTACAACGAATATAAAACAACTAGAAGTGCAATTTTTTCCCATTTTAAATTTTTAAAACAAATGGGGCTTCAACCCAATTAAAAATATCTATGGATTTACTTTCAAAAAGAATTAACAGCTTGCCTATTTCGGCAACTTTATCAATGGCTGCAAAAGCTCGAGAATTAAAAAATAATGGAGTAGATATAATTGGTTTGAGTTTAGGTGAACCTGATTTCAACACCCCTGAATTTATTAAAGATGCTGCAATTAGTGCTGTTAATGATAATTGGAATTCATATTCCCCAGTTGATGGCTACTTAGATTTAAAAGCAGCAATTTGTAATAAATTTAAAAGAGATAATGGTATAAGTTATGAATCATCTCAAATTGTGGTTTCAACTGGAGCAAAACAATCGATTGCAAATGTGTGCATGGTTTTATTAAATCCAGGAGACGAAGTTTTACTTCCCGCTCCATATTGGGTTAGTTATTCTGCCATAGCAACATTAGCTGAGGCAGAATCAAAAATAATACCAACTTCAATAGATACTGATTTTAAAATAACACCTGAACAATTGGAGAATTCAATAAATTCAAAAACAAAGTTGGTAATGTTTAATTCTCCAAATAACCCAAGTGGAACTATTTATACAGAAAACGAGTTGCGAGCACTTGGAAAAGTGTTAGAAAAACACCCAAATATTTATATACTATCTGATGAAATATATGAACATATAAATTACGGGACTCCTCATTTTAGTATTGCATCGATACCTGAACTATATGAAAGAACAATTACAGTTAACGGTGTTGCAAAAGCCTTTGCTATGACTGGATGGAGGATTGGATATATAGGCGCTCCAGAATGGATTGCTAAAGCATGTAATAAAATGCAAGGACAAATTACATCAGGAGCGAATTGCATAGCCCAAAGAGCTACAATTGCTGCTGTTAATGCACCTTTAAGTCAGATACAATATATGGTTGACGAGTTTTCAAAACGAAGAGAGATAATTATAGACCTCTTGAAAGCAATTCCTGGAATTAAGATTAATCAACCTCAAGGAGCTTTTTATGTTTTTCCTGATGTATCAGATTATTTCGGCAGGACTTTAAATAATAAAAAAATTGAAAATGCTTCAGACTTTGCAATTTATCTTTTAGAAGAAGCACATGTCGCAACAGTTAGTGGTGAAGCATTTGGAAATGGAGATTGTATTCGTATATCATATGCTGCTTCGGAAAAAAACATAAGGGAGGCAATAAAAAGAATCTCAAAATCTTTGCAATAATATTTATTAAAAATATTTAATTAATAAAATTTGAATTATATTAATGATTACCTCAGATATAAATCTAGCAATTGAATCATTAAAAAAAGGAAATGTTATTGCAATACCTACTGAAACAGTATATGGTTTAGCAGGAAATGCTTTTGAAGAATCAAGTGTTAATAAGATTTTCAAAATTAAAAACAGGCCATCATTTAATCCTTTGATAGTCCATGTTCCAAATCCAAAATACATAAATAAAATTGCTCAAAATATTCCAAAAATTGCACAAAAACTATCTAAGCATTTTTGGCCAGGACCACTAACTCTAGTTCTTGAAAAACAAAAGCATATTTCAGATATTGTAACAGCAGGAAAGTCAACTGTTGCAGTGAGAGTCCCAAACCACAAATTAACACTAGACCTTTTATCAAAATTACCCTTTCCTCTTGTAGCGCCTAGTGCAAATCCATTTGGATTTACTAGTTCTACATCAGCAGATCATGTAATAGAATATTTTGCTGATAAAATAGATTTAATATTAGATGGAGGAGTATCCTTAAAAGGAATTGAGTCTACAATTATTGGGTTTGAAAATGATAATGCTGTTTTATATAGACATGGATCTATACCTATTGAAGAGATTGAAAAAATAATAGGAAAAGTTGAAATAAAAAACAAGAATAATTTATCACCTGAGGCACCAGGAATGCTTAAAAGACATTATGCACCAAAAACCAAAATAGTTTTTTCAAATGATTTTATAAAGTCAATAAAAAGTTATCCAAATAAAAAAATTGGAATATTATGTTTAAAAAAAATTAAAAAAATTCCTAAATCAGTACATCAAGAGGTTTTATCTTCTGATGGGAATTTGAATGAAGCAGCAAAAAATCTCTACGCCTCTTTGCACAAATTGGATCGATTAAATTTAGATTTAATTCTCACCTCCATTGTGCCTGAATATGAATTAGGTAGATCAATTAACGATCGCTTAAGAAGGGCTGTTGAAGTTGAAAATTAAATCAATTTTCAAATCGCCTAAAATTTTCATCTTTTATTGTTAAATAATAATTAGCAAGAGCAAGGTTATGCCAAGGCATAATAATAAAAACTCCAACAATAAAAAATAGTAAGCCTAGAAAATACCATGGAAGAAAACGAAGGTGTAACATAAATAATTCCATTTTTTTTCCATCCATCATTTTCCAACTTTTTTCAAGAACTTCAATAACCTGCATTTCTGGTTTTTCCGCAATTATGTAATAAGACATTGAAAAACCCAAGCTAATTATTATACCAGGAATTATAAAAAATATAAAACCTACAATAGTTAATCCATTAACAATTATAAATAATAAAAGAATATTTATTAATGGTTTAAAGCCTTCAAAAAGATCATAAAAAGATGATTTATTTTCTCTAGATATTTTTAGAAAATAAATACATAGTCCTAATTGTAGAGGTCCAGCTATTAGTAAAGATAATATTTCGCCGAAAGTATTTAACTCTGAGGGAATAGCTATTAACATTGTATAAACTATACAAACAGATATAGATAATCCCCAATGCGATAACAATTGGTCTCTTGTTTTTTGTATTAAAACTAAAAGATCCATTAAAAATTAATTATTTAGATTATTTATTTAAAATCTTTTCTTGCTTATTAATTGATTCTTGATGAATAGCCTTAAATACTTTAAGAATAAATTCTTCCGACAGATCCCTTTCCTCTCCTTCAAGTATCATTTTTCCTAAAATCTCATTCCAACGTTTATTTTGAAGAACAGCTACATTATTAGATTTTTTTAAAACACCTATTTCGTTAGCTACTCTCATTCGCTTTCCAAGGGTGTCTAAAAGTGTTTGGTCTGCAACATCTATTTGTGCACGTAAATTATTTAACTGCTGTTTATAAGATTCTTCATCAGTAGTTTTCTTTCTTACTTTAAGGTCTTTCATGATTTCAATTAATCTTGAAGGAGTTACTTGCTGTTTTGCGTCACTCCATGCATTATCTGGATCCCAATGTGATTCTATCATTAAACCATCATAGTTTAAGTCTAAAGCGGCTTGAGAAATATCAAAAATCAAATCCCTTCGTCCAGAAATATGTGATGGATCACATATCATTGGTAAATCAGGAAAACGATTTTTAACTTCGATAGGAATCTGCCATTCTGGATTATTCCTAAATTTAGTTTTTTCGTAAGTTGAAAAACCTCGGTGAATAAGTCCTAATTTATTGATATTCGCTTTGTACAGCCGTTCAATTCCACCAAGCCATAGGGCTAAATCTGGATTTACTGGATTTTTTACTAATATAATTTTATCAGTTCCTTCAAGAGCATCTGCAATTTCTTGCATTATAAAAGGACTTACTGTTGATCGTGCTCCTATCCAAAGAATATCTACATCATTTTCAATTGCTAAGTCAACATGATTTTTATTAGCAACCTCAGTTGCTGTTAAAAGGCCTGTTTCATCTTTTACCTTTTTTAACCATTTCAATCCAATTGCACCAACTCCTTCAAACATACCCGGTTTTGTTCTTGGCTTCCAGATTCCTGCTCTATAAACTGTTACGTCACTTTCTTTCAATTCATGTGCAATTTTTAAAACTTGTTCTTCAGTTTCTGCACTGCATGGGCCTCCAATTACAAGTGGATGATTCAATCCAAAATCAACAAGCCATTGACGCATTTCTTTTTTATTTTCCATCTTAAATTCTCTTTTATTTATATTGGTTTAATTTATTCCAGTTAAAATTTCTTTAATAGCATTAGTTTTAAGCATTTTATCATAAATAGCTTCATAATTTTTTTGTTCAATAAGCCTTTTAAATTCTTGTAAATTTGAAATATATTGATCTAATACCTCTAAAATATTTTCTTGATTTTGTTTGAAAATAGGAGTCCACATATCTGGAGAACTTTTTGCCAAACGAACTGTTGATTCAAAACCACTCCCAGCCATGTCGAAAATAGTTTTTTCATCCTTCTCTTTTTCCATTACTGTTTTACCTAGCATAAATGAAGAAATATGGGAAAGATGAGAAACATATGCGATGTGTTTGTCATGTTCTTTTGGGTCCATTTCCCTTAGCCTCATGTTTATATTTTTGAACCAACTGACTGCCCACTCTAAAAGGTCTGGTCTTGTTTTATTTGTCTCACATAAAATTTGTGATTTACCAATAAACAAAGAATCAAAAGCAGCTGTAGGTCCAGAAAATTCAGTGCCAGCTATAGGATGTGTTGCAAGGAACTGATTTCTCTTCGGGTGAAAAGCCACTTTTTCACAAATCATTGATTTTGTTGAGCCCACATCAATTAATAAAGTATTATCATTGATTTGATCTAATAAATCATCGATAAGGTCAAGAGCAGCGTCAACAGGTATTGCTAGAAGAATAACATCCATTTGAAAAAAATCAGATTTTTTAAGAATTTCATCAATAAGACCTAATTCTAATGCCCTCTTTTCATTCTCAAGATTTTTGTCATTTCCAAATAATCTTGAAGGAGATACATGTTTTTTTGCTGCTAATGCAAATGATCCACCTATTAATCCAAGTCCAATTATTCCTATTTTCATGACTCAAACCTTTTAATTGCTTCTTTTATCTTTTCCTCTGAAACACAAAGTGAAAAACGAATATACCCTTCTCCTTGGCTTCCAAATACAGTTCCAGGTGTGATGAAAATATTTTTCTCTTTAAGAATTCTATCAATAAAAGCTTCAGAATTATTGAGTCCTTTGGGGAGTCTTGCCCATAAAAAAAGACCTACTCCTTCTTTTTCTATTCTAGCACCAAGTTTCTTAATTAAATTTTTCATTAATTCCCTCCGTTTCTTGTAAACTTTATTAAGTTCATAAAACCAATCAGGTGTCATATTTAATGCTTCTATTGCACCTTGCTGAATTCCAAATAACATTCCAGAATCCATATTACTTTTTACCTTCAGCGCTTGTGTTAAAACTTTTTCATTTCCAATCATCATACCAACACGCCATCCTGCCATATTAAAAGATTTACTTAATGAATTTAACTCAACAGCTACTTCTTTTGCATAGGGTCTTGATAAAATACTTTGAGGTTTTTCTGTTAAAATAAAACTGTAAGGATTATCATTTATTAAAAGAATATCCCTTTGTCTAGCCCATAGAATGAGTTTATCAAAAGTTTCGACTGAAACATCTGTTCCAGTTGGCATATGTGGATAGTTCAACCACATAATTTTTACTTTGGAAGTATCTAAATGATCTAAAAATTCAAAGTCAGGCTGCCAATTTTTGGATGGATTTAAATCATAAAAAATTGTTTTGGCTTCCATTAATCCAGCCACGGATGAATAAGTTGGATAACCTGGGTTAGGAATTAACACTTCATCTCCAGAGTTAAGAAAAGCCATTGATAGATGCATTATACCCTCTTTTGATCCCATTAAAGGAAGTACCTCAGACTCAGGATTAAGGTTAACATCATAATGTTTTTTGTAAAAACTAGATATTGTTTTTCTAAGTTCAGGTAGCCCTTGATAACTTTGATACATATGAGCTCTAGGATGACTCATAGCACTACTTAAAGCTTTAACAACACTGGGATTCGGTTCAATATCAGGACTACCAATACCCATATTAATTACAGGTTTCCCCGAATTCATCATCCTAGAAACTTCTTTTAGTTTTCTAGAAAAATAGTATTCTTTAACAGAATCTAAACGTTTAGCTTTTTTCATATCACATGTTGTTCATATTCACCTAAAATTTTAAATTTTGAAGCCATAATCTCAATAAGTTTTCTAGCCTTATTGTAATTAGAATAATCATCAAAAGTCACATCTACAAAAAAAGCGTATTTACCAGGAATTTCTATTACTGGAAGTGATTGAATTTTGGTTAAATTTAAATGACAGTCACTCATAACATTCAAAACTGCAGCTAAGCTTCCCCTCTTGTGATCTAAAATAAACTTTAAGGAAGCTTTGTTTATTTGTTTTTTAGGAACTAAGCTTCCTTTATTTTGAACAATAAAAAATCGAGTTACATTATTTTTTATTGTCTGTATAGATGAAGCATAAATTGTAAGATTGAACATATTAGCTGCTTCTTGACTCGCAATTGCACCTCTTCTTTTCAATTGATTTTTTGATATATTAAGTGCTTCTTCTGCGGTGTCTTCAGACTCAACTAATCGGATATGGGGATAATTTTTAAAAAAAGACTTGCATTGTAGTAATGCCATTGGGTGTGAAAACACCTCATCAATTTCTTCTATGCTCTGACCATCTAATCCCATGAGGTTATGATTAATATTTAGACCGTATTCTCCAATAATTTTCAAATTATTTTGATCAATTAATGCATAATTTGGTATTATAGATCCAGCTATTGAGTTCTCAATAGCCATAACAGCTAAATCTGCATTTTCTTCTAATAATTCTTTTACGGTTTGATCGAATGAATCACAAAGAACTAGAGAGGTGTCATCCTCAAAATATCGATTTACAACGATGTTGTGAAATGATCCTAATTTACCTTGTATCGCAACCTTAATTTTCTGTTTCATTTAAAGTCAAAAAAAAAGCCCTGAATAAGTCAGGACTTGTTTTTATGTTATTTCGTTTAGAATATTACAAATCCCCCTTAACCTCTAAAAAGAAGTAAAAATAATTTGAATAAAATAAATTAGTATTGTTCATATTCTAAATAATTAAGCAAAAGTAATATTGCTTTTATCAAAAACAAATTTTTAATGATTTTTTTTGAATAAACTATAAATACATTTTTGTTTCTTTAGCGATATAATTCAACCATTTGAAATCAAATAAATCACATTTTTATTATGTTTTTTTATTGAATACTGGTATGCTTTTTATTAGTACATCTGGAGTTTTAGGACGCTATATATCTCTTCCCCCTCCAATCTCAATTTTAATAAGATCATTAATAGCATTATTTTTTATCACTCTTTTTGCAGTTTATAATAAATATACTTTTAAAATAAATTATAAAAGTCATGGAATAGCAATTCTGTTAAGTGGATTTTTTATGGCACTGCATTGGATAACTTATTTTTTTTCATTGCAGTGGAGTAATGTCGCTATTGGCATGATGGCCCTTTTTACATATCCTTTAATTACGGTTTTTTTAGAGCCTTTATTTATGAATGTAAAACTTCAAAAGAGACATTTTATTCTAGGTTTGATGGTTATTTTCGGTATTTACTTTTTAGTTCCTGAATTTAATATTGAGAATTCAAAGACACAAGGTTTATTAATTGGTTTATTATCAGCATTAGCTTATAGTTTGAGAAATTTAATTTTGAAAAAACACAATGCTATGGCAAATGGTTCAATTCAAATGATTTATCAACTAAGTGTAATTATAATTCTTTTGATTCCAACATTTTGGATATATCCTGGTGTAGATATTATTTCACAGTGGCCATATTTATTAATTTTAGGATTAGTAACAACAGCCATAGGGCATACATTATTTCTAAATAGTTTTTCTCACTTTAGTATTAGTACAGCCAGTATAATGAGTAGTATTCAACCTCTTTTTGGGATTCTTCTTGGTAGCATATTTTTATATGAAATTCCAAATATCAAAAGTATATTTGGAGGTATATTAATTTTAATGACCGTGCTGATCGAAAATATTTACACGAAAAATAATCAGCTATAAAAGATTTATAATAGAAAATAATGAGTCTTGTTTTAAAAAAAGTAAGTAAAAATTTTGGAGACCTTCAGGCGTTAAAGGGTATTTCATTTTCATTAAAAAAAGGAGAAATAATAGGTTTACTTGGCCCAAATGGAGCTGGAAAATCAACATTAATGAGAATTTTGACTGGATTCTATACAAAATGGAAAGGAGAGGCTTCTTTTTTTGAAAAAGATTATAAAAAAGATATTTATGATATAAAAAAACAAGTTGGTTATTTATCTGAAAATAATCCTTTATATCCTGAAATGTATGTTAAAGAATATTTTCGTTACGTAAGTGGTTTATACCGCCTGAAAGACCCACCAATTGATCGATTAATGAAACAAACTGGTCTTTTAGAATATCGAAGAAAAAAAATACAAACACTCTCTAAAGGTTATAAACAAAGAGTTGGATTAGTAGCAGCTCTTCTTCATGATCCTAAACTTATAATATTAGATGAACCTACAACAGGCCTTGACCCAAATCAGCTTCTAGAAATAAGAGAACTAATAAGAGAATTGGGAGAAAAAAAAACAGTTATTCTTTCAACACATATCCTTCAAGAGGTTGATGCTATATGTGATCGTGTTTTAATTATTAATAAAGGTGAAATTATCTATGATGATCGGTTAGAAAACATAAATAAAAATCAAAAACAAATTCTAGAAGTAAGCTTCGATTATCGTATTGAAACAGAGGCACTATCCAAAATTCAAAATGTTGGAAAAGTCATAAATACCAGAGGTTTTGATTATGAAATATATGCAAAAGGGACAAAAGATATTCGTTCATTAGTCTTTGATTTTGCACATGAAAATGGATTAAAAATTTTAAGTCTCCAATTAAAAAATCAAAATTTAGAACAGCTTTTTAATAATTTGACAAATTAAAAAACCTGTTCTGCAATAGCTTTTATATTATCAGATTTTCCCATTGAATAATAATGTAAAAATGGCACACCAGCTTTTTTTAATTCTCTACTTTGTTCAATACACCAATCAATACCAACTTTCCTAACTGAGGAGTTATCTTTACATTTAATTATTTCTTTTATTAAAATCTCGGGTAAATCCACATGAAAACGATGAGGTATTAAATTTAATTGTTTTATAGTTGAAAGAGGTTTAAGCCCTGGTATTATAGGGACCTCTATACCTTCTTTTCTAGCAAGCTCTACAAATTCAAAAAATTTTTTGTTGTCAAAAAACATTTGTGTTACAATATAGTCAGCTCCTGACTCAACTTTTTTCTTTAAAAAATGTAAATCGCTTTCCAAACTTGGAGCTTCCATATGTTTTTCGGGATAACCTGAAACTCCTATACAGAAATTCGTAGGATGTGAGTTAAGAAGTTCTTCGTCTAAATAAATACCTTTATTCAGATTTGAAATTTGTTTTACCAAATCGCTGGCATGTTGGTGGCCATCTTTATTGGGTTTGAAATATGTTTCTGACTTAACAGCATCTCCTCTCAATGCCACTAGATTGTCAATCCCAAGAAAATCCAAGTCAATTAAAAAATTTTCTGTATCCTCTTTATTAAAACCTCCACAGAGTATGTGTGGTACTGCATCAATATTAAATTTATTTTGAATAGCAGCACATATTCCAACTGTCCCCGGACGCTTACGAATTATTTTTTTTTCATGTAGACCATTTTCGAGTTTCTTAAAAACATGTTCTTCTCTATGATATGTTACGTCAATAAAAGGAGGCTTAAAATCCATCAAAACTTCTATTACCTCCATAAGAGCTGATATATTTTGACCTTTTAGAGGAGGTAATATTTCAAAAGTAAATTGTGTTTCCCCCTTAAATCTTTCTATATGATCTGTTATTTTCATCTTACAATAATTTTATATTTAACACAACTCTCTATTCAGCAAAATTAGTACTTAACCATTTTTTTGCATTTTGTAATGAAATTCCTCTTCTTTTACTATAAGAAATTAATTGGTCTTCTTTAATTTTTCCCAAACCAAAATATTTTGCCTCTGGATTTGCAAAATAATAACCTGATACTGAAGAAGCAGGCCACATAGCCAAACTTTCAGTAAGTTTAACACCTATAGTCTCTTTAACATTTAATAATTCCCAAAGACTCTTTTTTTCTAAATGGTCAGGACAAGCAGGATATCCTGGTGCAGGACGAATACCTCTATATTTTTCCTCTATTAAATCCTCATTTGAAAGATTCTCTTCTTTTGTATAGCCCCAATAATTAATTCTTATTTCTTTATGTAAATACTCTGCAAAAGCTTCTGCAAATCTGTCTGCTATGGCTTTTATCATAATCGAACTGTAATCATCGTTATTCTCCTCAAAAAATTTTGCTTTTTGTTCTACTCCAAATCCAGTTGTGACACAAAAAGCTCCTGCGTAATCAATTTTTTTTGATTCCCTGGGCGCTATATAGTCTGCAAGAGCTAAATTTGAAATACCTTTATGTTTTTTTAATTGCTGTCTTAAAGTAATCCACCTTGCAATAACTTTTTCCCTTTCCTTGTTGTTATATACCTCGATGTCGTCCCCAACAGAATTTACTGGAAAAATACCAAAACGAGCTTTGGCAGTAAGCCAATTTTCTTCGATAATTTTTCTAATCATTTTTTGAGCGTCATTAAATAATAATTTTGCTTGTTCCCCAACTAATTTGTCATTTAAAATATCTGGATATTTACCGTGTAAATCCCATGATCTAAAAAAAGGACTCCAATCAATAAAATTTAACAATTCTTCTATTGTTTGATTCTCTATAGTGTAAATCCCTAATTTTCTCGGCTTTTTTATCTCAAAATTATTCCAATCTATTTTTTTTGCGTTTTTTTGGGCCTCGGATAAAGTCAAATATGTTTTTGATGATGTTCTCTCTAAAAACTTTCTTTTAAACAATTCGTACTCCTCTCGGATTTTTAAAGTGTAGGATTCTTTTTGATCTTTTTGAAGAAGATTTCCTACAACACCTACAGCACGTGAAGCATCATTTACATGAATAACTGGAGATTTTGATTGTGATGCAATTTTAACAGCAGTATGAGCTTTTGAAGTTGTTGCGCCACCAATTAATAGAGGAATTTTAATATTTTGTCTATCTAATTCCTTTGCTAGATAAACCATTTCATCTAAGGAAGGAGTTATTAAACCTGATAATCCAATTATATCAACTTTTTCCTCTAGAGCTCGTTTAATAATAATTTCAGGAGGAACCATAACTCCTAAATCAATAATTTTGTAATTATTACATGCTAAGACAACACTAACGATATTTTTTCCAATATCGTGAACATCACCTTTTACTGTTGCCATTAGTACTTTTCCAGCATGTTTTTTTGTCTCAGTTTTCTCTGCCTCAATAAATGGCTGTAAATAAGCTACAGCTTTTTTCATTACCCTAGCAGACTTTACAACTTGTGGCAAAAACATTTTACCTTCTCCAAAAAGGTCACCTACAACATTCATTCCATCCATTAATGGTCCCTCTATTACATCTATTGGTTGTTTTGATTCTAATCTAGCTTCTTCTGTATCTTGCTCTATAAAAGTGTCAATCCCCTTAATTAGGGCATGAGTTATTCTTGAATTTAAATTTTTATTTCTCCAACTATCCTTTTCTTTTTTTGACTCTCTACCTTTGTTTGTTATAGTTTCAGCATACTCCAGTAATCTTTCTGTAGCATCATCTCTACGATCTAACAAAACATCTTCAACATATTCCATTAGTTCTTTTGGTACTTCGTCATAAACCTCCAAAAGGCTAGGGTTTACAATCCCCATATTCATACCATTCCTTATTGCATGATAAAGGAAGGATGAATGCATTGCCTCACGAACATAATTATTACCTCGAAAAGAAAATGAAATATTACTTACACCACCACTTACGCTTGCATGGGGAAGATTGTTTCTAATCCATTTTGTAGCATTAAAAAAATCTAGAGCATTTTTTCTATGTTCTTCCATTCCTGTTGCAACAGGAAAAATATTTGGATCAAAAATGATATCTTCTGGCGAAAATTCTACAATATCGACTAAAATTTTATAGGATCTTCTACAAATATCAATTCTACGTTCTAATGTATCAGCTTGACCATTTTCATCAAATGCCATAACAATAACAGCTGCTCCAAATCTTTTTATAATTTTGGCTTGATTAATGAAATTTTTCTCTCCCTCCTTTAAACTAATCGAATTTACAATACACTTTCCTTGAACTACCTTTAGTCCTGCTTCAATTATTTCCCATTTTGAACTATCAATCATTATTGGTACTCTAGAAATATCAGGTTCAGCTGCTATTAAATTTAAAAATCTAGTCATAGCCTCTACTCCATTGATCATTCCTTCATCCATGTTAACATCTATAATTTGCGCACCCCCTGTAACTTGCTCTCTGGCAATCTCTAATGCTTCATCATATTTT
>CAJWHM010000012.1 GCA_913041125.1 uncultured Bacteroidota bacterium
AAGTCAAGATAAATCTTTCTGTATCAAGATACTCTGAAAAAGAATTTATACTTCCCATAGAAATTCTAAATTTACCTAGGAATAAAAGAGTTAAGCTTTTCCCCCCCAAAGCAAAAGTAAAAGTAACATTGCCAATATCTATAATAAGTACAGTAAAAGATTCTGATTTTAGTTTGGTTGTTGATTATAACGAAATAATATATGATAAAGCAAGAGAACTAAAATTAAGTATAAATAAGCAACCACCTGCTATAAAGCAAATAATATTGGAACCTAAAAAAGTAAATTTTTTAATAAGAATATGACTATTATTGGATTAACTGGAGGAATTGGAAGTGGAAAATCAACAATATTAAAATGGTTTGAGAAAAATGGAATACCATGTTTTGAATCAGACATTATCAGCAGAAAATTGATTAAAACAAACTTAAAATCACAAATAGTTGAAAAATTTGGACTAGAAATCTGTAATTCCAAAGGTGATATAAACAGAAATTTATTGGGTAAAAAAGTATTTAAAAATCCAAAACTACTTGAAAGTTTAAACAATATTATTCATCCAGAAGTAACAAAGGCTTTCGATAATTTTAAATTCAAGCATAGAGAATCTCCAATTATTCTTAAGGAGGCAGCTATATTGATTGAATCTGGAGCATATAAATTATGTGATATTATAATATTAATAAAAGCACCTGAACACTTAAGGATAAGTCGTGTGAAACGTCGTGACGGAATCAGGCATAATGATGTTTTAGATAGAATGAAAAACCAATGGAGTGATACAAAAAAAGAAAAATTTGCAGATTATGTTATTGAAAACGTTAGTTTAGATAAAATGTATAAAAAAGCACAAGAAATATTTGAAAAAATTAAAAAATAATTTTTTCTGAAAAATTAGAATATTTGATTTAGAATTTAAAAAGAACGATACCTATCTCAAAATCAAATCTTAGATGAAAAAAAATTTATTTATATCACTAGTAAGTTTTATGATTGTTTCCATTTTAGGCATAATAATACTTCAGGGCTATTGGATTTTTTCAGCTTGGAATGACAAAGAGAAAGAGTTTTCTCTTGCAGTACAGCAATCTCTGATTCGTGTTGCTGATCAAATTCAGGAAAGAGAGTTAAATGACTACATAAGTGCATATGAGCGTTTGTTGGATTCCCTTAAAACACCTGATGACGCAACTTTTGCTAACGTTTTTTTATTCTTAGATGAAGATAAAACTAACAACTTAATTTCATATTATGCTTATGGTATTTTAGAGGAAGATTATAAAATAACTCCATATTTAAACCCAAAATTAGGTGATACATTAGAAACTCTTACAGATGTAAAACAAGTCCGTAATACGACTATAATTAACAAAAATGATGTTTTTAATAGAGAAAATAACATTGCAATATCAATTGAAAAGATAAAAACAATTGAAAGAATGAATATATCAAATCAACGTATTCGTTCTGCTTTTATGGACTATACTGCTAATACTCCTATTCATAAGCGCTTGAATATCCAAGAACTAGATTTTGTAATTAAAAGTGAGTTTAATGCAAAAATGATTATTACTCCGTACGAATTTCAGATTTTAGATAATGGTTTATCAACAAAAATAAAATCAAATAATTTTAAAGAAAACCAAGAAGGGTTTAGGTATGCAATACCTATTTTCCAAGATGAAAAAGGAATAAGGAATTATGAATTGATTGTTTCGTTTCCTGAAAAAGATAAATATGTTTTCTCTTCAATTTTAAGTGTTGGAGGATTAACCTTATTCTTAACTTTATTTATTGTTTTTGTTTCCACAAGTGCATTGTATCAAATTGTACAACAAAAAAAGATCTCTGAAATTAAAACAGATTTTATTAATAACATGTCACATGAATTTAAAACACCAATCGCAACTATTAATCTAGCCTTAGATGCTATTTCAAATCCTAAATCACTAAAAACTCCTAATAAACTAATTCAATATGCAAATTTGATTCGTGAAGAGAACAACAGGATGTTAATTCAAGTTGAAAATGTTTTAAGGATTTCGCAACTACAAAAAAGTAACGAGACAATTCATAAAAAATCTATTGATTTACATAAAATTATACTTGAAGCAACAAATCATGTTCAACTTCTGTTAAAAGATAAAGGTGGTATTTTAAATACAAATCTAAATGCCTCTAATTATGTTATAAATGGCAATAAGGATCACATTACCAATATTATCATAAACTTAATGGATAATGCCATAAAATATTGTGATAAAAAACCTAATATCAAAATAGAAACCTATAATCAAAAAAATGATTTAATTTTTACTGTAAGTGATAATGGAATTGGAATGACACCAAATGTTCAAAAAAAAATCTTTGATAAATTTTATCGTGCAACATCTGGAAATATTCATAATATTAAGGGTCACGGTTTAGGTTTGTCTTATGTAAAAAAAATAGTTGATTTACACAAAGGTAAAATCATTTTAGAGAGTAAATTTGGTGTTGGAACCAACTTCATAATTACACTCCCACTTGAATTGAAATAAATAAATATTTTATGCTTTTTACTTATGAAAAATTCAAATAAAAAAATTCTTTTAGTTGAAGACGATCCAAATTTTGGAAGCATATTAAAAGAATATCTTTCATTAAATGAGTATAATGTTATTCTCGCGAAAAATGGAATTGAGGGGTATGAAAAATTCATAAAAGATAATTTTGATCTCTGTATATTAGACATCATGATGCCTTACAAAGATGGCTTTACCTTAGCTAAAGAAATTCGCCAAAAAAATGAATCAATTCCAATTTTTTTTCTAACAGCAAAGCATTTGAAAGAAGATGTCTTAAGAGGTTTTAAAATTGGCGCTGATGATTATTTGACAAAACCATTTGACTCAGAAGTTTTACTTGCAAAAATAAAAGTTGTCCTTAACAGAAAGTCTTTACCTGTAAAAATTGATAATGAAAAATTTGAATTTAATTTTAGTAAATTTAATTTTAACTCAAAATTACGTTATCTATCACATAAGAATGGAACTTCACACAAACTTTCTCCGAAAGAAAACCAACTTCTTCGTCTATTATTGTTGAATCTTAATGATTTACTACCACGCGAATTAGCTTTGAACAGAATTTGGCGTGATGATAATTATTTTACATCAAGAAGTATGGATGTTTATATTGCTAAATTAAGAAAGTATTTAAGTGTAGATAATAAAGTTAAAATACTAAATATTCATGGTGAAGGATTTCGCTTAGTAGTTGAAGTTTAGTTTTTACTTCTAGGATGAAATTTTTCTACTACAGATTTTAAATGAGTTGTGTCCAAATGTGTATATACTTCTGTCGTGGTTATGCTTTCATGTCCCATTAGAATTTGTATAGTTCTTAAATCAGCTCCGTTTTCTAATAAGTGCGTAGCAAAGGAATGTCTAAAAGTATGGGGACCTATTTTTTTTTTAATATTAGACTTAATAGCTAGCGAATTTATTAAGGTAAATATCATTTGTCTACTAAGACCTTTTCCATTTCTATTTAAAAAAACAATATCCTGATTTTCCAAATTGATTTTTTGAACAACCCTTATCTCATTAATATAAATTTCTAAGTATTTTTTAGAAATGTTTCCCATAGGAACTAATCTTTGTTTATTTCCTTTTCCAATTACTCTAATTAGAGATTCTTTGAAAAGCAAGTTTGATAAATTCATATTTACGAGTTCAGAAACTCTCAAACCACTTCCATATAATATTTCTAGAATTGCTCGATTTCGATAACCTTGAGGATGACCGAGATCAATATTTTTAACTAATAGCTCAATCTCATCCAAAGATAAAATATCTGGTAATTTTCTACCTAACTTTGGTGCCTCGATTAAATCTGTAGGATTATTTTTACGATATTCTTCAAAAATTAAATAGTCAAAAAAAGACCTTAAACCAGCTATTCTTCTTGCTTGGGTGTGAGGACTTAAAATTTTCGAAGACTGGTATATAAAGTGTTTAATGGTTTCTTCATCACAGTTTAAAGGTGTTTGATTAATTTTTTTTCTTTTCAAGAAATTTTGGAATGCTTTTACATCTATACTATAATTTTCAATTGAATTATGTGATAATCCCCTTTCTATTTTTAGATACATTTGAAAATCTGATAAAGCTTGATGCCAATTCAAAATTTTGTTTTAGGGGATTACTTGTATTTTCTATATTTTAGCTAAAATATAAAAAATGAAAATCAGTATTATAAATGGTCCTAATTTAAATCTACTAGGCAAAAGGGAACCAGATATTTATGGCAATAGTACTTTTGAAAATTATTTTACCGATTTAAAAAAAAAATATCCAAAAATAATTTTTGATTATTATCAATCAAACATAGAGGGTGAGCTAATTGATTGTATTCATAAGGTGGGCTTCAGTTTCGATTTGATACTTTTAAATGCTGGTGCATATACTCATAGTTCAGTGGCAATAGGAGACGCAATAAAAAGCATCAATACTCCAGTAATTGAAATTCATATATCTAATACTTTTTCAAGAGAGAGTTTTAGACATAAATCTTTTATAACACCTGTCGCAAAAGGTTTAATAGTTGGTTTTGGCCTTGATTCATATCGCCTTGGTGTTGAAACAATTTTAAAAAAGTAAGCTATTTAATTTCAATTAAATTTATTTTCTTTTTATAAACCTTTATTCTTTCATATGCTTTTCCATCAATAATTAAATATAATTTTCATCATTGCTATTAATATTGTAGATGACGCTTGCCATTCTTTTTATCTATTAGGATGATTAATAATACTGCTATCAGAATTAATAGAACTGCGATTAAATTTGGTGTTACATAAGCCTTAGCTAATTCAATTTTATTAAATAACCAAAAGCCAATAGAAGCAGTCAAGAATACGATTGCAATTAATATTGAAAAACAGGTGGTAGAAAAAACTTCGGCTTTTGACTATTCAGCTGAGAGATTTATTAAATCCATATTATAATTAAAAATTATAATTTTAAAACAAATAATTTTATAAGTGTATTACTTCGTCATATGCATCTGCAACAGCTTCCATAACAGCTTCACTCATTGTTGGATGTGGATGAACAGTTTTAAGCACTTCGCTACCTGTGGTTTCAAGCTTTCTTCCTAATACTGCTTCAGCAATCATGTCTGTTACACCAGAACCAATCATATGGCATCCTAACCATTCACCATATTTAGAATCAAATATAACTTTCACAAAGCCTTCTGAATTACCTCCAGCTTGTGCTTTTCCAGATGCTGAAAAAGGAAATTTACCAACCTTAATTTCGAACCCTTTCTCTTTAGCCTGACTTTCTGTAAGACCAACTGAAGCAACTTCAGGTGAGCAATAAGTACAGCCTGGAATATTTCCATAATCAAGAGGTTCAATTGTATGTCCTGCAATTTTTTCAACACATAAAATTCCTTCTGCTGATGCTACATGGGCTAGTGCTTGGCCTTTTGTAACATCACCAATAGCATAATAACCAGGAATATTTGTCTGATAAAAGTCATTGACCAATATTTTATCTTGATCGGTAGCAATACCTACTTCTTCTAATCCTATATTTTCAATATTTGTTTTGATACCTACAGCAGAAAGAATGGTATCTGCAGTTATTATTTCTTCTCCTTTATTGGTTTTTAAGGTAACTTTTATATCTTTTCCTTTTGTGTCAACTGATTTTACTTCTGTACTTGTCAAGATATTAATTCCGCTATTAGTAAAAGATCGCTCTAGTTGTTTTGAAATCTCTTCATCTTCAACAGGTACGATTCGATCTAAATATTCTACTATTGTGACATCTGTACCCATTGCATTATAAAAGTGAGCAAATTCAATACCTATTGCTCCTGAACCAACAACTACAAGTTTTTTTGGTTGCTTTGAAAGTGTCATTGCTTCTCTGTAGCCAATAATTTTCTTCCCGTCTTGAGGTAAGCTTTGAATCTCTCGAGAACGCGCTCCTGTTGCAATAATTATATTCTGACCTTTATACTCCGTAGTTTCTTTATTTTTAGTTACAGAAACTTTTTTACCAGGTAAAATTTTTCCGTGGCCTTCGATAATATCAATTTTGTTTTTTTTCATTAAGAATTGAACTCCTTTACTCATTCCTTTAGCGACATTCCTACTTCTATTAATTACAGCATCAAAGTTTTTGTCATATTCTTTAATTATTAATCCATAATCATCTGCATGTTTTAGATATTCAAATACTTGAGCTGACTTCAATAGGGCTTTTGTAGGTATACAACCCCAGTTGAGACACACCCCACCAAGACTTTCCTTTTCAACAATTGCAGTTTTAAATCCTAACTGTGAAGCTCTAATTGCAGTGACATAACCTCCAGGTCCACTGCCTAAAACAATAACATCATATTCTGTCATGAAAAATCAATTTAAATTCTTTTCAAAGTTACAAAAACTAGTATTGAATATTTGAAATGCAATTTACTTTTCCTTAGGGCAAAAATTTATACTTGCAGAATTTACACAATATCGTCTTCCAGTAGAAGTAGGACCATCATCGAAAACATGACCTTGATGACAGCCACAAGATGAGCAAACAATTTCTGTACGTATCATTCCATGTGAATTATCTTTTATGTATGTAATTGCTCCAGGAATTGCTTTATCAAAGCTTGGCCAGCCGCAGGCACTATCAAATTTATTTTCGGAGTCATACAATAGAGCATCACAACCTTTACAGAAATAAGTTCCTTTATCGAAGTGGTTGTTATAGAGTCCTGTAAAAGGATATTCAGTTCCTTTTTCTCTTAAAATTTTATACTCATTGGCACTAAGTTGTTCTCGCCATTCAGTATCAGTTTTTTTTACAGGATAATTATCAAGGTTTTTCATTTGCAGGAATAAAATTTAAAGCAGCTGAATTTATACAATGTCTTTTACCAGTTGTTTTTTTTGGTCCGTCATTAAACATGTGGCCTAAATGTCCACCGCAGTTATTGCACTTCAATTCTGAGCGAGGGTATCCAATTTTATAATCAACATCATATTCTAAATTTTCTTCTATTCCACGATCAAAGGAAGGCCAACCAGAACCAGAATCATATTTATGTTTAGACTCATACAAAGGAATTTGACATCCGGCACATACATAAGTACCCTCTTTTTTATTAAAATTTAATGATCCAGAAAAAGCACGCTCTGTTCCTGCTTTTCTTAAAACATAATAAGACATTTTTGGTAATTGAGCCTTCCATTCGGAATCTGTTTTGTTGATTTTATATTTTTTATTTTCATTTTTGTTTTGAGAATTTAATTGACAGCCAAAAACAAAAAATAAAGTCGAGTAGAAGAAGAATTTTTTCATAGCAATCCAAAATTAAAAATTCTTTATTTTACCTCAAAATAAGAATTACCATAAGATCAATAAATATTAATAGAATTAATTATTGTTTAACGCATAATCATATTTAAAATTTAATTTCAAAACTTTAACAAGCTCGAATGTGTCAATTTTAATTTATTACTTTAGTTCTTTAAAATTTTTATGATATTTAATAAAATCGCACTTAAGAAAGGCAGTAAAAAATTGATTAATGCTTGGGCATTTTATGATTGGGCTAATTCTGTTTACTCTCTTGTAATTTCATCAGCTATATTTCCAATATACTATGGACTTATATTTTCAGAAATAAATTTTATTTCTTTTTTTGGTTATCAAATAAAAAATACTGCAGTCATTAGTTTTATAACAGCTTTTGCATTTGTAGTTGTAGCACTTATGTCACCAATTTTATCTGGAATAGCAGATTATATAGGTAATAAAAAAAGGTTCATGAAAATTTTTGTATACATAGGATCTATTTCTTGTTTGGGCTTGTATTGGTTTGAATTACAAACAATATATTTAGGATTATTTTTCTATTTTTTTGCACTAATAGGACTTTGGGCTAGTTTAGTTTTTTATAATTCATATTTACCAGATATTGCATATCCTGATCAACAGGATATTGCAAGTGCAAGGGGTTTTTCTTACGGATATATAGGAAGTGTAATTCTTCTATTAATTAATTTGATGATTATCATGAATCCAAATTCTTTTGGAATAGAGGGTTCTAGTTCAGAAGCATCAATGACTGCCATGAAATATTCTTTCGTTTCTGTCGGAATTTGGTGGGCTTTGTTTAGTCAATATTCTTTCTATTTTTTACCAAAAAGTAATAGGGAGGTCAAGGTTACAAAGGATATTTTTTGGAATGGGTATAAAGAATTAAAATTAGTTTATAAAGAGCTTAAAAACCAAACTAAATTAAAACGTTTTTTACCTGCTTTCTTTCTTTATAGCATGGCATTACAAACAGTAATGTTAGTTGCTGCTTATTTTGGTGAAGAAGAAATATCATGGGGAAGTTCAAAAGAAAAGACATTAGGCTTAATAGTTAGCATTTTATTGATACAAGTGGTTGCCATTTTTGGAGCAATTTTAACTGCTCGTGCTTCAAAGTATTTTGGAAATATTCCAGTATTAATTTTCATAAATTTCTTTTGGGTTGTTTTATGTATCATTGCTTATTTTACAAAAACACCAACTCAATTTTATAGTGTTGCTGGATTTGTAGGATTGGTAATGGGTGGTTTACAATCTTTATCTCGTTCAACATATTCAAAATTATTACCAAAAACTTTTGATACCACATCTTTTTTTAGTTTTTATGATGTAACTGAGAAAATAGGTATAGTTATAGGTATGCTGTGCTTTGGTTTAGTAGATCAAATTTCAGGTAGTATGAGGAATGGAATTTTATTTTTTATAATATTTTTCGTTTTTGGAGCTTTTATGTTGATGAGAATTCCAAAATCTTCAAATTAACGATTCTTAATCATTAAGATATTTTCATAATTTAAATATCTGAGATCTTAAATACTTTCATTTATTTCTATTTTGAAATATTAATATTCTAAAAATATATTGGCACAAATATTGACACTATATATAAATATAATTATAGTTATTCACTGATAACTTAATGTATTAGTTTTATAATTAACTAATCATTTATAAGTGACATAATGACTTAAATACATTTTATGGCTAGATCTTTTTTTAGTGTGATTGACAATTTGTCACTACAGGATGTAGAATCAGAAGCAGATTTAATACCACTTATGACAACTGAGGATGAGGAAGCTCTTGAGAGTGAAGCTCTACCAGAAATAGTTCCCATTTTACCTTTGAAAAATACTGTATTATTCCCTGGAGTTGTGATACCAATTACAGCTGGAAGAGATAAATCAATCAAATTAATTAAAGATGCTAATTCAAAAGATAAAACTATAGGAGTAGTAGCTCAGAAAAATGAAAAAATTGAAAATCCCGGTCCAAAAGATATATTTGAATTGGGAACGTTAGCGCAAATACTTAGGGTTCTTAAGATGCCTGATGGAAATACTACTATAATTATCCAAGGTAAGAAACGATTTAAGGTTAATAATATTATCGAAGAAAAACCATATATGAAGGCGTCAATTGAGTCTGTTGAAGATAAAATTCCTCAAAAAAAAGATAAAGAATTTAATGCAACAATTGACTCGATAAAGGATTTGGCCTTGCAAATAATTAATGAAAATCCTAATATTCCCTCTGAAGCAACATTTGCAATAAAAAATATTCAAACACCTTCATTTTTAATAAATTTTGTTGCTTCAAATTTGAATGTTAGTGTTATTGAAAAACAGAAAATTCTTTCTGAATTTAGTTTACATAAGAGAGCCATTAAGTGTTTAAAGCATATGAATGAAGAGTATCAAAAATTAGCTTTGAAAAATGATATTCAGTCCAGAGTTAGAAGTGAGATGGACTCTCAACAGAGAGAGTATTATTTACACCAACAAATGAAAACAATACAGGAGGAGCTAGGCGGTGTTTCATATGAGGAGGAAATAGAGGAAATGAGAACTAAATCAAAAAACAAAAAATGGACCTTTGAAGTAAATAAATACTTTAATAAAGAGCTAATGAAAATGCAACGAATGAATCCTCAAGTTGCGGAATATTCTATTCAGAGAAATTATTTAGAACTTTTCTTAGATCTCCCATGGGATCATTTTTCAAAAGACAATTTTGATTTAAAACGTGCTCAAAAAATTCTAACTCGTGATCACTTTGGTTTAGAGGAAGTCAAAAAACGTGTTATAGAATATCTCGCTGTATTAAAACTCAGAAATGATATGAAATCTCCAATTCTCTGCCTTTATGGCCCTCCTGGGGTCGGTAAAACTTCATTAGGTAAATCAATTGCTGAGGCGCTGGGAAGAGAATATGTTCGTATTTCATTAGGCGGAATGAGGGATGAAGCTGAAATAAGGGGGCATAGGAAAACTTATATAGGAGCCTTACCTGGAAGAATTATTCAGAGCTTAAAAAAGGCAGGTACATCTAATCCAGTATTTGTTTTAGATGAAATTGATAAATTATCAACTAGTTATCAGGGAGATCCAGCATCAGCACTTCTTGAAGTATTAGATCCAGAACAAAATACTGACTTTTACGATAATTATTTAGAGTATGGTTATGATCTTTCCAAAGTTATGTTTATTGCAACAGCAAATAATCTTGCTCCAATTCATAGTGCATTAATAGATCGAATGGAAATAATCAATGTTAATGGTTATACATTGGAAGAAAAAACTGGTATAGCACAAAAATTTCTTTTACCAAAACAATTAAAAGAACATGGTATTCAATCTACAAAACTAAAATTAAAAAAATCAGTTCTTGAAAAAATTATTGAAAGATATACTCGTGAATCAGGTGTAAGAGGTCTAGAAAAACAAGTTGCTAAGACTGTTCGTTATGCGGCTAAGTCAATTGCAATGGAGGAAGAGTATAGTAAAAATCCCGATTCTGAAGAGTTGCATAAAATTTTGGGGCCACCTATAAATTCAAGAGATATCTACGAAAATAATAAAGTTGCTGGGGTGGTGACTGGATTAGCATGGACTTCTGTTGGAGGTGATATCCTTTTTATTGAATCAGCAATCTCTCCTGGTAAAGGTAATTTAAGTATTACCGGAAACTTAGGAAAAATCATGAAGGAATCCGCTACTATTGCAATGGAATTTATTAAGGCCAATTCAACCGAATTAAATCTAAATAAATTTGAATTTGATAAATATAATATACATATCCATGTCCCTGAGGGAGCAACACCAAAAGATGGACCAAGTGCTGGAATTACTATGCTAACCTCTTTAGTATCATTATTTACACAGAAAAGAGTTAAAAAAAACCTAGCAATGACTGGGGAAATTACCCTAAGAGGAAAAGTGCTTCCTGTTGGAGGTATAAAGGAAAAGATTCTAGCTGCTAAAAGATCAAACATAAAGGAAATCATTCTTTGTAAGGAAAATAAAAAAAATGTAGACGAAATAAAGCAAACCTATTTAAAAGGATTGAAATTCCATTACGTTAGTGAAATGAGAGATGTAATTGCTCTTGCAATAACATCTCAAAAAGCATTAAATTCAAAAAAATTAATATAGGGCTAACTAAAAATTATTATTTGAGAAAGCAAAAAATAATTATAGCTATCGATGGTTATGCCTCTACAGGTAAAAGCACACAAGCTAAAAAAATAGCACAAAAATTAGATTATGTTTACATTGATTCTGGTGCTATGTATCGTGCTGTAACTCTTTATGCCATGAGAGAAAATATTTTAGAAGAATCAAAAACCAATATTTTAATTAAATCTCTTGAAGATATTAATATTGAATTCAAAAGATCGAATAATGCACAGAAAATCTATTTGAATGGTGAAGAAGTAGAAAATGATATTAGAAAATCAATTATTAATAGTAATGTTAGCAGATTAGCGATGATTCCTGAGATAAGAAATTTTCTATTTAAAAGACAAAGAAACTATGGTAAAAATAAAGGTTTGGTAATGGATGGGCGTGACATAGGAACAGTAGTATTTCCAAATGCAGAATGTAAATTTTTTTTTAATGCAATACAATCAGTTAGGGCAAAACGGAGATACCTCGAGCAATATAAAAAAGGGAATAATGAAAAATATAGTCAAGTTCTTGAAAACATCATTGAAAGAGACCGAATTGATACCAATAGATCATTAAATCCACTAAGGAAATCTTCTGATGCTGTGGAAATAGATGTAAGTGATTTAACAGAAAATCAAGTTTTTAAGACATTGTGGGAGTATATTTCAAAAAAAATAAATTGATTTTTGTATGAAAAAATTTAAATTATAGCTTGTAGATGAAATAATTACTATTAAATTTGCAAGCTTTTAACTATTTAGGAAAATCGAAAGCAATTAAATAAAACTAATCCCTTCTGTTAATTTAGTTAAGGTTTTCCATGAGACAGAATACAATTTTATTCTTACCAAATGGCAAAGAAGACCTCCGAAAAAGACGTTGAAGTTAAAAATAACACTAATAATAAGTCAAAAGCTACAACAAAAAAAGAAACTGTTAAAAAAACAACTCCGAAAGTAACAGCAAAAAAAGAAACTGTTAAAAAAACGATCTCGAAAGTAACAGCAAAAAAGGAAAACCCAGTAAAAAAATCTTCAAAAGCAAAAGCTAATAAGGAAATCGTTGATGAAATAAAATTAAAATCTGGTAACTCTTCCAAAAAAGAGGAGAACTCTTTCCTTGAAGATTTTAATTGGCATAATTACGAGGAAGGTATAGATGTGATTGATGAAAAACAGTTAGCTGAATTTGAAAAACTTGTAAAGGATAACTTTGTAGATACTTCCGATGAAGATGTCATTCAAGGGACAGTTGTTTACATGACTGATAGAGAGGCGATTATTGATATAAATGCAAAATCAGAAGGTGTTATCTCATTAAACGAATTTCGATACAATCCTGATTTGAAAGTTGGAGATAAAGTCGAAGTAATAGTTGACACAAGAGAGGACCGAACAGGACAACTTGTTCTTTCACACAGAAAAGCAAGAATTATTAAAGCTTGGGACAGAGTTAACAATGCGCATGATAATTCCGAAATTGTTAGTGGTTTTGTAAAATGTAGAACAAAAGGAGGAATGATTGTTGATGTTTTTGGTATTGAAGCATTTCTACCAGGATCACAAATTGATGTGAAACCAATTCGTGATTATGATCAGTACGTTAATAAAACAATGGAATTCAAGGTTGTTAAAATTAATCATGAATTTAAAAATGTTGTAGTGTCTCACAAAGCTTTAATCGAAGCAGACATTGAAGAACAAAAGAAAGAAATAATTGGTACATTAGAGAAGGGTCAAGTTCTTGAAGGTATAGTAAAAAACATAACCTCGTATGGAGTATTTATTGACCTTGGTGGTGTGGATGGTCTTATTCATATTACAGATCTTTCATGGAGTCGTATTAATCATCCCAGTGAAATACTTGAACTTGATCAAAAATTGAATGTTGTTATACTTGATTTTGATGATAATAAATCTAGGATACAGCTAGGTCTAAAACAATTAAGCGCTCACCCTTGGGATAAAATATCAGATGACCTTAAAGAAGGCGATAGAGTAAAGGGAAAAGTTGTCGTAATTGCAGACTATGGTGCATTTATTGAAATTGAAGAAGGTGTAGAAGGACTTGTTCATGTTTCTGAGATGTCCTGGTCCACTCATTTACGATCAGCACAAGATTTCGTAAAAGTAGGAGATGATGTTGAAGCTATTGTTCTAACCCTAGATAGAGAATCGAGAAAAATGTCTTTAGGGATAAAACAAATAACTCCAGACCCCTGGACAGATATTACATCAAAATATCCCATAGGATCTAAGCATACTGGTATCGTTAGAAACTTCACAAACTTTGGAGTTTTCATTGAATTGGAAGAAGGAATTGATGGTTTAGTATATATTTCTGATCTATCTTGGACAAAAAAAGTCAAACATCCTTCTGAGGTTTTAACTTTAGGTGAAAAAATTGATGTCATTGTCTTAGAACTAGATGTTGAGGGACGAAAATTAAGCCTTGGACATAAACATACGAAAGATAACCCTTGGGATAAATATGAAAACGATTTTGCAGTCAACACCTTGCATGAAGCGAAACTTGATGAAATTGTAGATAAAGGAGCAACAATACACTTTAATGACGATATTACTGCTTTTGTTCCCTTGCGTCATATGGAAAAAGAGGATGGAAGTAAGTTAATTAAAGGAGAAGAAACTACATTTAAAATTATTGAGTTTAATAAAGAATTCAAGAGAATTGTTGCATCTCACACAGTTACTTTCAAGGAAAAAGAAATAAAAAATATTAAACGTAACTCTAAGAAATTAGAAACTACAAACTCTGAAAAAACTACTTTAGGAGACCTAGATGCTTTAGCAAATCTTAAAGAAAAAATGGAAGATGATAAATAAAGCAATGTTAAAAATTCTTTATGAAGAGAAGCCCTCTACAAGGAGGGCTTTTTTTATACTTAAGAAAATAATACTTTTGTTATAATTTTATAATTGTTGTGAAACCCAAAATTCTTCTAAGTGAAAAAAAAGTCACAGCTATTTTAAAGAGACTTTGTCATCAATTAATAGAAAGGCATGGAGATTTTTCAAATAGCATTCTTATTGGTATGCAACCAAGGGGTGTTCTGCTTCTTGATCAGATAATTAGATTATTAAAAGAGGAAGATATTAGAGAAATTAAATATGGTAAATTAGATGTTACTTTTTTTCGTGATGACTTTAGGAGAAAAGAAAAACCATTGAATGCGAATTCTACTGAAATGAATGAAATGGTTGAGGGTAAAAAAGTTGTTTTTATTGATGATGTATTATTCACTGGTAGAAGTATTCGATCTGCATTGACTGCTATTGATACCTACGGAAGACCAAAATCTATTGAACTTCTAGTATTAGTTGATAGAAGATTTAGTCGTCATTTACCTATACAACCTGACTATTTAGGTGCACAAATTGATGCAATACAAGGAGATAGAGTTCGTGTAGTTTGGTCCAAAGGTTCAATTAAATGTTTAGTGTATTTAGAAGAAAAAATAAATGAATAAATTAACTGTTCCACATCTTTTGGGAATCAAATACCTTCAAATTGAAGACCTAAAATTAATTTTTAAAACAGCTTCACAATTTAAAGAAATTATAAATAGGCCAATTAAAAAGGTTCCAAGCCTCCGAGATATAACAATTGCTAATTTATTTTTTGAAAATAGCACAAGAACTAAACTCTCATTTGAATTGGCAGAGAAAAGATTATCTGCAGATGTCATAAACATGTCTGTTGGTCAATCTTCTATTTCAAAAGGTGAAACTTTGACTGACACAGTAAAAAATATTTTAGCAATGAAAGTAGATATGATTGTAATTCGTCATCCTCATCCTGGTGCAGCACATTTCTTGTCAAATCAGGTTAATAATTGCTCAATAATAAATGCTGGTGATGGCACTCATGAACATCCTTCTCAAGCGCTATTAGATGCTTATTCATTGATAGAAAAACTAGGAAATTTAAAGGGAAAGAAAATTGCAATTTTAGGTGATATTTTACATTCACGAGTTGCTCTCTCAAATATATATGCTCTCAAAATGTTAGGCGCTAATGTTAAGCTTTGTGCTCCAAAGTCTTTAATTCCTAAAAATATTGATTCTTTAGGAGTTACAATTTCTGATGATTTAATGTATGTTTTAAATTGGTGCGATGCTGTAAATGTTCTAAGAGTTCAAAACGAGAGAATGGATATTAATTATTTTCCCTCCAACAGAGAGTATAATCAAAATTTTGGAATTAATAAACAAACCCTAGAAAAACTTAGAAAAAAAATTGTCATTTTACACCCTGGTCCAATTAACAGAGGAGTCGAAATTTCAAGTGAAGTCGCAGACTCAGATAATACTATAATTTTAGATCAAGTTGAAAATGGTGTAGCAATTAGAATGGCAATAATATTTTTATTGGGATCTCAAATAAAAATATCTGCCTAATGATAGATATTAATCAACAAGGAATTGGTTATACAGATTTTGCGAAAATTTATGAAAATCAATTAGAATTCATGAAATATTTTATTAATACTAAAATTGATTTTATTATTGATTGTATAGAAGTAGCCCCTAAAAAAGAATTCATTGAAAAAATATTTGAACATCAAAAAAATGTAAAAAAGTGTTTAGTAATTGTAATTGATAATGATATTAATTTAAAATTTAATAAAGAATGGAATATTATTCCAACAAAAATTGAAGCTTTTGATTTTATATCCTTTGAACAAATACAACGCGAAATTGGATATTAGTTATGAAAATTACAATATTAGGATGTTATTCTGCAACACCAAGAAAGGATAAGCATACTTCTTCTCAGCTTATTGAAATGAATGGCAAGTTATTTTTAATTGACTGTGGGGAAGGAACTCAAATGCAATTACGAAAAGCAAAAATTAAGTTTAATAGAATAAATCACATTTTTATTTCCCATCTACATGGAGATCATTTTTATGGATTAATTGGTTTAATTAGTACTTTTCGTCTTACAGGGAGAACAAAAACTTTAAATATATACGGACCTAAAGGAATAAAGGAAATTATAACATTACAACTTAAACTAGCCAATTCTTGGACAAATTATCCTCTTAATTTTCACGAATTAACATCTGAAATCAGTGAAACCATATATGAAAAAGAGAGTGTTTCAGTTGAGACACTACCTCTAGATCATCGAGTATATACAAATGGTTTTCTTTTTACATTAAGAAGCTCATGTCGTAAGATAAATTCAAAAGCAATTAATGGTTTAAATTTAAAACCATACCATTTTGATCAACTTAAAAAAGGATTATCAATATTATTAGAAGATGGTACTAATATCAAAAACAATGAATTAACTTTCGATCCTGAAAAGCCAAAAAGATATGCTTATTGTAGTGACACTTCCTATAACAGAGATTTAATACCACTAATTAAACAAGTTGATTTATTATATCATGAATCAACATTTTTAGAAAAAGATATTGATTTAGCTGAGAAAACAAAACATAGCACAGCAATACAGGCTGCAAAAATTGCGAAAGAAGCTAAAGTAAAAAAGCTAATTTTAGGACACTATTCTAGTAGATATATTGACAAAAATATTTTTTTTAATGAAGCATCTACCATATTTAAAGACGTAGATTTGTCTGAAGACTTTAAAACCTTTTTAGTTTAAAAAAAATCAATCGTAAATTGCAAATAACATGGACGATAATAATCTAGGACATTTAAGAAAATCATACGAAAAAAATAATCTAGATATAGAAGATTTGAAAGGGGATCCAATTAAATTTTTCAAAGCTTGGTTTGCTGAAGCAGAAGCATGTTCCGAAATTGAGGAACCTAATGCTATGTCATTAACAACCTTAGGCTTGGATGATTACCCAAAGGCAAGATTAGTTCTTTTAAAGGCATTTAAATCAGATGGTTTAGTTTTCTTTACAAATTATCTAAGTGAAAAGGGTATTTCAATAGAACATCATTCAAAAGTAGGGCTTTCGTTTTTTTGGCCACCACTTGAAAGACAAGTTATCATTAAGGGAGAGGCAGAAAAAATTAGTAATATAGAATCAGACAAATACTTTGACTCTAGGCCTTTTGGTAGTAAAATCGGAGCAATTGTATCTGATCAAAGCAGAGTAATTTCAGACAGAACCGTTATGGAAGCTAAAATGGAGGCTTTAAAGATTGAATATCAAAATAAAGAAATCAAACGACCAGAATATTGGGGTGGATATTTGGTAAGACCAATTTGTATAGAATTTTGGCAGGGCAGGCCAAACAGGTTGCATGATAGAGTCAGATGTCAATTAAAATCGGGACTTTGGATTTTAGAACGTTTAGCGCCATAACATGAAAAAGCTTATTTTAATTAGGCATGCAAAATCAAGCTGGTCTCTTGATGTTTCTGATCAAGATAGACCATTGACTGAGAAAGGTATTAGAAAAACAGAAAAAATTTCTATCGCAAGCAAAAAAATATTTTTTAATGCTGAGGTTTTTTATTCAAGCCCAGCCAATAGAGCTCTTCATACTGCCTCAATAATTATTAATCAGTTAAATTTGTCTTTCTGCAATCTTTATATAGAAAAAGATTTATATACATTTGAATCTTCCAAGCTTATTAAATTTATAAGAGATATACCAAATTCATTTTCAAATGTTATTTGTGTAGGACATAATCCTGCATTTACAAATGCAACAAACTTTTTGTGTGATTCAAATATTGAACATCTTCCAACATCATCCTGGGCTGAAATAACTTTTTCACAAAGTAGCTGGACTAATATTTCAAAAGGTGCTTTGAAGCTAGGGATACCAAAAATTATTTTGAAATCAGATGATTAAATCTAAAAAATATATTAATCGGGAATTAAGTTGGCTAGATTTTAATTCAAGAGTTTTACAAGAAGCAGCAAATGATAAAGTTCCATTATTAGAAAGATTGAGGTTTATAGGTATTTTTTCTAATAATTTAGACGAATTTTTTCAAGTTCGTTTTGCGACAGTTCAAAGGATTGCTCAGTCTGAAAAAACAGGAAAAAAGATTTTTGGTGGACAGAGTGCAGTAAATTTACTTAGATCTATCACAAACAAAGTAATTGAACAACAGTCAGAAAGTATGAACATTCTTTCAAAAATTGAAAACAAATTGAAAGATGAGCATATTTATTTTATAAATGAAAAACAAGTTCTGAAAGATCACGAATCATTTTTAAAAGAATATTTTATTCAAAATGTAAGTCCTGCTTTGATGACTATAATGATTAATGAAGAAGAGGCTCAAGATTTTTCTGACAACCTAGCTTTTTTAGTTGTGAAATTGAATTTGAAAACATCTGATAAAAATAATACCCAATTTGCATTAATTGAGTTACCAAAAGATTTAGAAAGATTTATTGTTTTACCAGAAATAAATAACAAACAGTATATTATGTTTTTGGATGATTTAATTCGCTATCATTTTCATATAATATTCAATTTTCTTGACTTTAAGAGTATAGACTCACATATGATTAAAGTTACTCGTGATGCTGAACTTGATATGGAGGGTGATGTTTCTAAAAGTTATATAAATAAAATAATTGAAAGTGTTAAAGAAAGAGTTTTAGCAGAACCTGTAAGACTTGTATATGACAAAAATATTGGATCAGATACTTTAAATAAAATAAAAAAAATTTTAAAAGTTGACAATGATGATAGTTTAATTCCAGGGGGACGATATCATCATAGAAGAGATTATATGAATTTCCCTAAACTTAAAAGATCTGATTTATTATATAGTAAAAATGATCCATTACTTATACCAGGGCTTTCGTTAGAAAAAAGCTTATTTAAGGCTATTGAAAAGAAAGATTATTTATTATATACACCATATCATAGTTTTTCTTATATAATAAAATTTCTAAGAGAAGCTGCTCTTGATCCAGGTGTTTCATTAATTAAAATAACTATTTATAGACTATCAAAAATCTCAAATGTTGCAAGAGCACTCATAAACGCAGCTAAGAATGGTAAAAAAGTATTAGTGCAAATTGAACTCCAAGCAAGATTTGATGAAACTAATAATATAATTTATGCTGAACAGATGCAATCTGCTGGGGTTGAACTTATATTTGGAATTCCTGGTCTTAAGGTTCATTCTAAGATATGTGTTATAGAGAAAACAATAAATAATAAAAGAAAGCGATTTGGATTTATAAGTACAGGTAATCTTAATGAAGATACCGCTAAAGTATATACTGACTACACCCTTTTTACTTCAAATCAAAAAATTCTTAGAGATGTAAATAAAGTATTTAATTTTTTACAAGTACATTATAAATTAAAAAAATATAAACACCTCATTGTTTCTCCTCATTATACTCATAATGCTATAGTGAAACTAATAGATAATGAAATTAAAAATAAAAAACTAGGGCTATCAAGCGGAATAAAACTTAAGCTTAATGCAATAACGAATTTCTCTATGATTAATAAGCTTTATGAAGCTAGCAATGCAGGTGTAAATATAAAAATGATAGTTCGTGGGATTTGTTGTTTAGTTCCTGGTGTAAAAGGAATGAGCGAAAATATAGAAGTCATTAGTGTGGTTGATAAGTTTTTGGAGCATTCAAGGGTATACAGTTTTAATAATGGTGGAAATGAAAAAATTTTTATTTCATCTGCTGACTTTATGACACGGAATATTGAAAATAGAGTTGAGGTAGCAACACCGATCTATGATATGAGTCTTCAAAAAGAAATTATTGATGTATTTGAAATAATTTGGAATGATAATATAAAAGGTAGAAGATTAAACTATGAAAGACAAAATGAATTTATAATGAATAAAAAAAAACCTACAAGATCTCAGTTTGAGATTTATGAGTATTATAAAAATAAATCTTGTTCATGAGAATTAGAAAATATGCTGCTATTGACATAGGATCAAACGCAGTACGTCTTTTAATTTCCAATGTTATAGAATCAAAGCAACAAACTCAATTTTTTAAAAACTCTTTAGTTCGTGTACCTATTCGTTTAGGTGAAGACTCATTTACTTCTGGTAAAATTTCAAATAGAAACATTAATAGGCTTCTAGAGTCTATACAATCTTTCAAAATTTTAATGAATGTCCATGGTGTTGAAAATTATTTAGCTTATGCAACTTCTGCACTCAGAGATGCAAAAAACAGCCATCTTATTGTTAATGAGGTTTTAAATAAAACTGGAATTAATATTGAAATTATCAATGGAAAAAGAGAAGCAAAGATAATTTCAAAAACAGATGTTTTTCAATCGATTGATATTGATAAAACATATTTATACGTTGATGTTGGAGGAGGGAGTACAGAATTTAGTGTAATATATGGTGGTAAAAGGATTGATTCGATTTCTTTTAAAATAGGAACTGTACGGTTATTAAATAAATCAGTAGATTATAAAATCTGGAATCAAGTTGAAGATTGGGTTAGAAAAAAAACTAAGCCTTATAAAAAAATTTATCTAATGGGAACAGGGGGAAATATTAATAAGATTCATAAAATATCAAATATAAAAGATAATAGACCTATAACTTATCTTGCAATGAGTTCTATATATAATAAACTCAATTCTTTAACTTATGAAGAGCGTATAATTCAGATGGGTCTTAATCCTGATAGATCAGATGTTATTGTTCTTGCGTCAGAAATTTTTTTGAAAACATTAAGTTGGAGTGGAGCTAAAGTAATCTATGTTCCTAAATTGGGTCTTGCAGATGGGATGATTAGAGAATTGTATTATGAATCACTGCAGTAATTAAATTAGCCATGAATAAATTCTTTATTCCCAAGTTTTTTTATTATTTCTGCTTCAAATTCAAGTAAAGACTTCCACTTATCATCTACTTTTTCTTTTTCAACAGAATATTTTCTCGCTAATTTTAAGAAAAGAGCATAATGATGCGCCTCGCTAATCATTAATTTTCGATAAAAAGTTTTAAGATCCTGATCATTTAATTTTTCTGATAATATTCGAAAACGTTCACAGCTTCTTGCTTCTATTAATGCAGCACATAAAAGTTTATTTACTAGATGATCGGTTCTTGAACCTCCTTTTGGAAAGAAAGCATTAAGTTTCAAAACATATTCATCTTTTCTTTCTCTACCTAACCTATATCCTTTTTTTAATATAATTTCATGTACCATTTTGAAGTGGCTCATTTCTTCTTGAGCTAGATCAATCATTGCTAAAACAAGATCTTTTTTTTCTGGAAAACCAATAATTAAAGATATAGCATAGCTAGCAGCTTTTTGTTCACAGTAGGCATGGTCAGTTAAAATTTCTTCAATATTTTTCTTGGCAATGCCAACCCATCTTGGGTCTGATGGAAGTTTTAAGCCTAACATAATATATATTTACTAAAAATCAAGATTGAATTTTTTTCTTAGTTCTTCTAATTGAGGATTTAATTGGAGCAGGTACTGATATTTTTCAGTTGGCGTATAGATTTGTTCTTGTTTTGGATTTTCTGATATTTCAACTTCTATCTTAATTTTATCATTTTTTAAATGTTTTTTTAAAAAAGGTAGTAATCGTTCCTTTTCTATGTTAACCTCAACGCGATTCATTTCATTTGCAACTTTAAAATGAATCTTATAATTATCACTAAGAGAAATAGGATTCATACTAAGTATAGACGCTATATTTTTTTTTCCTTCATTTTTTAAATTTTCAACATATTGATTTAAATCCTTATTAACAGCTTCTAAATTAAAATTTTCCTTTAATTCTATATTTTTTTTAATTGGCTCAATAGTTTTATTTACAGCTTTCTTTAGAGCAATACTTGAAAGAGAAAAACTAGAGACTGGTTCTAAGGGGTTAATATTTCTTTTTTTTAAATCATTTTTTACATTATCATTTAAATTTGATTCATAACTATTAAAAGAATTATGAGTAGTTTTTGATTTATTATACACATCTTTTTTTTCTTTAGAACTACTTAAATTCACATCTGTATTTGAAATAAAATTTGATTTTTTTTGATCCAAAGAATTTCTTTCTATACCTGAAAAATTATTTTTAATCTTCGATGCTGGGATTATGTAATTTTTTTTTTCTCCATCAAAGTGGAGAGATGCAAGTTGCATTAATGTTAGTTCTATATGCACCCTTTTTTCACTTACATTCTTAATATTAATTTCACAATTGTTCACTAAACTTATCGCATCAATCAAATAGTTTATTGAAATTTTTTCAGTATTATTTAAGTAATTTGCTTTTACTGATTCTGAAACTTCTAGAAGAGTCAGCGTTTTTTTATCTTTAGCAAACATCAAGTTTCTAAAATAATTTCCAAGACCTTTTATAAATTGCAAATCATTCATTCCTATTTGAATCAATTCATCATATTTTTTTAATAACTGATGGATGTCCTTGCTGAAAATCATTTCACCTAATTCAGAGTAAGTTTGTTGATCTAAAAGATTTAAATTCTTTGCAACAGCTATTTCAGTTAAATTTCCATTTGTAAAATTAACCATTCTATCAAAAATAGATAGAGCATCTCTCAATGAACCATCAGCTTTTTGAGCAATTAAAAACATAGCATTTTCTTGGAATGAAAGTTTATTTTTTTCTGCAATATTGGAGAGATATAATTGAATATCTTTGATTGTAATTCTTTTAAAATCATAAATTTGACATCTTGATAATACAGTTGGTATTATTTTATTTTTTTCTGTAGTCGCTAAAATAAAAATTGCGTGTTTTGGTGGTTCTTCAAGAGTCTTCAGAAAAGCATTAAATGCTGAGTTAGACAGCATATGTACTTCATCAATAATATAAACTTTGTGACTTCCAATTTGAGGAGGAATTCTGACTTGTTCGTTAATTTTACGGATGTCTTCAACTGAATTATTTGAAGCAGCATCTAATTCAAATACATTAAAAGAAAAGTCTTCAAAAGTATTGGCATCATTATCATTAATCATGTTTGCTAGAATCCTAGCACATGAAGTTTTTCCAACTCCTCTAGGCCCACAAAATAATAGGGCTTGAGCAAGTTGATTGATTTTTATACTATTCTCTAAAGTTTTTGTTATACTATACTGACCAATAACTTCTGAAAAGGATTTTGGTCTATATTTTAATGCCGAAACAACATAAGTTTCCATATATACAAATATATGAATACGATCAAGCATTTATTATTTCATCATAAATTAATCATTTTTAATTATTAACAAATAGCTAACTTAGCACAGCAGGCTATCTTATCGCTCTAGTTTTTTTCTAGAGAGGAAAGTCCGGACACCATAGAGCAGCATAGCGGGTAACACCCGTCCTTCTAAAGAAGCGGACAAGTGCAACAGAAAGCAAGTACAGTTTGGCTGTAGTGAAATCAGGTAAACTCTATGCGGTGCAACGCCAAATAGTTCTACTATAAAGAATTGCTCGTTCAATGTAGATGGGTAGGCGGCTAGAGTATAGAAGTAATTTTATATCAAGATAAATGATAAGACTTGACAGAATCCGGCTTACAGGCCTGCTTTTTATTTAAATTTAAAAAAGGAAAACATATTATTCCCGTACTTACGTTCATAAGAAAACCCATCTAAATCTGAAAAATTCATTATTTTATCGTGTTCTATAATTAACAAACCATTTAAACTTAAATTTCGGCGACTTAAAAAAATGATTTTATTGTAAAGTTGATCACTAATATCATATGGTGGGTCTGCAAAAATTAGATTAAACTTTGAATTATTTTGTTCTAAATAACTTATGGCATCTATATGAATTATTGTTAAATCTAAGTTTAAATTATTAGATGTTTTTTTAATAAAATCAATGCAATTTTTGTTTTTATCGATAGATGTAACCTTTAAAGAGCCTCTCGATGCAAATTCGTAGCTAATATTACCAGTACCAGAAAATAAATCTAACACATTAACTTCGCTAAAACTAATTTGATGATTTAGAATATTAAAAACTCCCTCTTTAGCGCGGTCGGTAGTTGGACGAACGGGGAGTTTTTTGGGTGCTAATATTTTTCTTCCTTTATGATTTCCAGAAATAATTCTCATTACCCAGAATAGTTTGCTAAATAAGGGGCGTTATGCTTAGATTGGTCTATAATTTCTGAATCATTTTCAATGAATTTGTAATTTTTGTGGAATTCAGACGTGAGATCATAGTATCTATTATATTCGAAAAATTTACCCAGAAAAATAATTTCGAAATCATCAATTTTTAAATCAAATTGCTCAACAACAAAAAAAATATAATATAAAAATTCATCTTCATTTTTAATTGAAAATCTGTTATTGAAAACAATTTGATCTGTTTCGGCTAGAAAAACATCAACAGCTTTATATTGAATATGAATAAACAATTGATACTTAAATTCAATAAAAGAACAAATGCTTAGTATTTTTTTATGAAGTATTGTATTGTAGTGTATAAAGTTAAATTGAATTTTAGTTTCATCTAATATTGTCTTTATTACTTTTTCAAAGCTATAAACATTTACTTGTTGTTGGGATTCTAATATGTCATATGCAACAATATCTTCTTTTGGAGTTTTATTATATAGGCTTAAATAAATCTTTGATTTTTTTGAATCAAAAAATTTTTGAGGAACGAAAGTAGAAGGTCTCTGAAAAAATACTACACTGAAAATTTCGAAATTATCTTTTGGAAAAAACTCTAATTTTTTTTTAAGTGATACTTTCAGCTCTTCTATACCACTATTAATTGGAGTAAAATCAATATGTGAATTGGCACAAAACGAAAACCCATTTACAAAAAAGTGAATGGATAATTCATTGGGGAGAATATATTTATTAATTATTTGTGTCAAAAATCGTAGGCCAATTACCGTTAGTGCTAACGTTAGTAAGTGAACCTAAAATGATTTCTGGTCCGTTTACACCGTCAACTGAAACAGTTTCATTTTCTTGTTTAATGAAATCGTCATCTTGATCAAATAGCACAACGTTTTTCGCAATTTTAACTTCAAAGACAGGCACTTTATAGCCGTTTTTGTTTATAACCTCAGCTTTTATTTGAAAAGTACTGTCCTCTATACCTTCAATTGGGATGAAAGCCATATTTCGGAATCGATCTGTATCCTTAAATAGAGAATCTTTCACGGGAACGTATCCCAACGTGTCTACAACAATTACTTCTTTTAACATATCAATTCTATAGGTTCTGTCATATTCCATATAAGAAGAATCTCTTTTTTCTGTAAGAGTGAATATTCCTTCATCAATGAATTTAACAAGACTATCAAAATTATTTGCATAAACACCTGTAACGTCTTTATGAGCAATTTGAGCAGTACGAATATCTTTCATTCTGTTAATTACTTTTGCGTAACGCTGGTTTTTTACTTTATTGAATCTAATAGGGCCACTTACAGAATCGTATATTTTGTATGCAAAAAATATAGACGCAATCCACAAGGCGGCTTGAATACCAAGTTTCATCTTAATTTTGATTTTAGAATAAAACAAAACTACAATTTTTTTTTTATCACAAAAGTTTTTGAAATAATTTATATTTAGCCTTTGCTTTTAGATGACTCCAGAGAAATTTTGTTTACAATTACTTAAAAATTTTCCATTTGAACCGACTCCTTCTCAAGACTTATGGTTTAGGTCTATTTCTGAATTTGTAATATTAAATCAGCCTAAATCAGTTTTCTTGTTAAAAGGTTATGCTGGAACAGGAAAGACAACATTGATAGGATCTTTGGTGAAACAATTAAAAAATACTGGATACAAAGCTGTTTTATTAGCACCAACTGGTAGAGCTTCAAAAGTAATGAGTATTTATTCTGATTATCCTTCATTTACTATTCACAAACAAATATATTATCCAAAAACAGAAAACTCGGGTAACACTACATTTCAATTAAAATCAAACAAGCACAATAAAACAATTTTTATTGTGGACGAGGCATCGATGATAGGTGACCAACCTAAAAATGGAAATCTTTTTGATAATATGTCTCTTTTAACTGACTTAATACAATATGTTACAGCAGGTAATATGTGTAAACTAATATTTGTTGGTGATCCTGCTCAATTACCTCCTGTAAATAATAGTTTAAGTCCAGCACTTGATTCAAAAAGATTAGAGCATTATTATTTTAAAAAAGTTTTTGAAGTAAAATTAGATGATGTAACAAGACAAAAAAATGATTCAGGTATTTTATATAATGCAAATCAATTACGTCTCCAAATACAATCTGAAATTAATGATCAATATCAATTTGATATTCAAAATTTAAAAGATATTAAATCAACAACAGATGGATTTTTTGATGTTTTTGAGGCATTAGAAACATCTTTTGATCAATCTGGTATTGATCAAACAGCATTTATTGTTCGCTCTAATAAACGAGCAAATTTAATTAACAAACATATTAGAAAGCGAATTCTTGGATTAGATGATGAACTTTGTATAGGTGATCAATTAATGATTGTTAAAAATAATTATTACTGGTTAGATGTAAATTCTAAAGCAGGATTTATTGCCAATGGGGATATTATTGAAGTTTTATCTATTATTTCTAGAAAAAATATTTATGACTTTTCATTTGCAGAAGTGGAAGTTAAGTTGGTTGACTACCCAAATGAACTGCCATTTGAAACAGTTTTATTGTTAGACACACTTAACACTGAAACACCGTCTTTGTCTTATGAGGATGGAAATAGGCTTTATCAAAACATTACTGAGGATTATAAATATGAAAAATCAAAATATAAAAAATTTATCAAAGTGAAAAAAAATCCATTTTTGAACGCTTTACAAGTTAAGTATTCATACGCACTAACTTGTCACAAATCTCAAGGCGGACAATGGGAAAATATTTTTGTTGAAAAACCATTCATGCCAGATGGGATTAATCGTGATTATCTAAGGTGGCTATATACAGCTATAACTCGTGCAACAAAAAATTTATTTCTAATTGGATTTCAAAAAGAAGATTTTATTTAAAGAAATTAATATTATGAATCAAAAATTATCAAGAATTATTTTATTTCATCTTTTAAAATGGAGTTTGATTGGAGACTTTCCAAAATTACCAAAATATATCGTAGCAGTAGTACCTCATACAAGTTGGGTGGATTTTTTTCTAGGTTTATTGGTTAGAAGTGTTTCTGGAGAGGATATACGTTTTGTCGGAAAAAAGGAATTATTTTCACCTCTAACGGGATGGTTTTTTAAATATTTAGGGGGGGTTCCAGTCGATCGGTCAGGTAATAGGGGTTCGGTAGAGTCAATTATTGAGGTATTCAATTCACATAAAAAGTTTAGAATTGCCTTAGCCCCAGAAGGAACAAGAAAAAAGGTAAATAAATTAAGAACAGGATATTATTTTATAGCAAGAGAATTAAAAATACCTATTGTACCAGTTGCATTTGATTATGAAAACAGAAAAGTAATAGTTTATGAAAATTTTTATGCTTCAAAAAATCATGATGAGGATTTAATTAAATTAGAAAACTTATTTAAAGGTATTGGAGGTTATGTTAGATCAAAAAGTTTCTAATTATTTAACATCTCCAAATTATGATAAACATTTTGAACATCATCATCATCTTCAATTTTCTCTATTAGTTTTATTACCTCCTCATAACAATCAGTATCTAATTTCCTTGTTTGCTTTGGTATACGCTCAATGTCTGAAGATATTATGCCAAGATCTCTTTTTTCTAATTCCTTTTGAATTTTACCAAAATTTTCAAAAGGAGCATATAATAAAATACCATCTTCATCATGAAAAACTTCCTCTACACCAAAGTCAATAAATTCTAATTCAATTTCTTCAATATCAATGTTGGAACTACTTATTCTAAAATTACATACATGATCAAACATAAATTCAACTGAGCCCGCTGTACCTAAATTACCATTAAATTTGTTAAAATAGGAACGGATATTTGCAACTGTTCTGTTGTTGTTATCAGTTGCGGTTTCAACTAAAACTGCAATTCCGTGTGGAGCATAACCTTCAAGTAAAACTTCTTTGTAGTTTTCAGTATTTTTATCATTAGCCTTTTTTATAGCACGATCTATATTCTCCTTAGGCATATTAATTGATTTAGCATTTTGTATAACAGCTCGTAATCTAGAGTTGTGATTTGGATCTGCACCACCTTCCTTAACAGCAATAACAATATCTTTACCAATTCTTGTAAATGCCTTAGCCATTGCTGACCAGCGTTTCATTTTACGTGCCTTTCTAAACTCAAAAGCTCTTCCCATTGTTAATTACAATTTTGATTTAAAAATAAAAAACTTTATCAAAAAGAAATATTTAAAATTTAATGGAAAATAATGGATTTTAACTAATACTTAAATCATCCAAAACATCAATATAAGATGGTTGTATATGATTTGGTAATTTATTTTCTTTTGGAAGCGTAGCTAAATAACGAATTGTATTTGATGTAAAAACTTGTTTTAAAATACCAATCTTTTTGTGTCTTCTAATTAAAAGAGTTTTTATGAAATCATAATGTGAAATTAAATCAGTACTTCCTAGATGAAAAATTCCAGTTTTTTTATGATTAATAATATAATGTATCTGTTGACTTAATCTAATATTACTGTTCACATTTATTATTGTATTCGGAAAAACCTCAATTGTATTATTATTATTAACTGCATTATCCAATTCCAGTATTCTTGGTGAATTAAAACCAAAAATCATTGGCAGTCTTAAAATATTGAATTTACCCACCGGTAGTTGTAAAATTAGATTTTCAATTTTAATTTTAAAATGACCATATATGCTTTCAGAAAGAGTTTTATCATATTCATAAGAAGGAAAATGACGAAAAGAATCAAAAACATTCGCTGAGGAAATAAACATGATTCTACAATTATGCGATTTAACATAGCTCTTGATGTATTTATGAGCTTCAATTTGAGAATTAAAGTCTCCTCTCATTGATGAAATTATAAGTTTCGGATTTAGCTCATTCAAAATTTGTTCTAAATTGTCTTTTTTATGATTATATGGAATATATAGTTTATTATTCACATAATCTTTAGAACTATTATAAGTTCCGTATGTATTAAAATAACGTGCTAGTTCTTTATAAATGGTATAACCAACAAATCCACTAGCTCCTAAAATAAGGATAGGTCTCATTTAATTTTATTTTATAAAGGGAATTTTAATTACTCTGGCATAACAAATTTTGTTTCTAATTATTATACCAATTTGAGTATTTAAATTTGAATAAGATTTCTCAACATAACCCAAACCAATTCCTTTAACAAGTGAAGGTGATTGTGTTCCAGAGGTAACTTTTCCTATTATATTTTTCTCTTTATTCACAATTTGGTAGCCGCTTCTTGGAATTGCTTTTTCATCCATTATAAAACCAATAAGTTTTTTATTTGTCCCTTCAGATTTTTGTAAAAAAATATCTTCATGGTTAACACATTTTTTTTCGGGTTTACTTATCCATCCCAGACCTGCAGCTACAGGTGAAGTATTTTCATTAATTTCATTTCCATATAAACAATATCCCATTTCTATTCTTAATGTGTCTCTTGCTGCCAAACCTATTGGTTCAATTTTAAAAGGTTTACCTGCTTCAATTACAGAATTCCATATTTTTTCAGAATCTTTTTGGTTAAAATAAATCTCTATTCCTCCAGACCCAGTATAGCCTGTTGTTGCTACAATAACATTTTGACACCCTGCAAATATTGTAGTAGTTTGGCTGTAATATGGAAGGGAATCAAGTTTAAATTTGGTTAAAGATTGCATTGCTTCAATTGATTTAGGGCCCTGTATTGCTAAAAGGGATATTTCATTTGAACGGTCTACAATTTCGGCATTAAAATTTTTGTTATTTATTGTAATCCAATCCCAATCTTTTTCAATATTTGAAGCATTTACAACAAGCATAAATTTATTTTCTTCTAGTCTGTAAACAATTAAATCATCAATGATGCCCCCTTTATGGTTCGGAAAATAATTATATTGGGCTTTACCTATTTTTATTTTACTTATATCATTACTACATATATACTGAAGCAGGTTTATAGCATTGTCTCCACTTATAAAAAATTCTCCCATGTGCGAAACATCAAAGACACCCAAATTCTTGCGAACCGTAAGATGTTCTTTTTTAACACTAGAATATTGTACTGGCATTAGATATCCTCCAAACGAAGTTATTTTTGCATTTAATCCTACGTGAATGTTATAAAGTGCAGTTTTTTTCATAAGTTAATTTAAAATTTGTTACAAAATGTTTTTTAAAATAGTTCAAATATTTATAATTATTTTATTCTTTTCGCTACCTAATAAAACAAAGAGTCAAAATACGGAACTTTCATCAGAGTTTCATAAACAACGTCGTGCAGAGTTACGAAAAAAACTTCCAAATAATTCAGTTGCTGTTTTATTTTCATCACCAATAAGAAACAGAGCTAATGATGTTGATTATGAATATCATCCTGATCCAAACTTTTATTACCTAACGGGTTGGAATGAGCCTCATTCTGTACTTTTAATTTACAGTAATCCTCAAAAAGACGAAAAAGGGACATATTATGAAAAGCTTTATGTCAGGGAAAGAGATGTGCGAAATGAAATGTGGAATGGTAAGCGTTTGGGAGTAGAAGGAGCATTAACAATGAAATATGACAGAGTTTTACTTAAAGAATATTTTTTAAAAGACCAACACAATTTTAACAAATTTGACAATGTATTAATAATTGATTTTAAAAATGATGTTCGTGATGGAAGTGATCCAAGCGATTTATATGACCTCCAGAAGCATTTCAAAAAAAAGATAAATTATCCTGATAATTTTAACGTATTGAAATATCGATTGTATAAACAAATAATTAAGGCTAAAACAGATGAAATTCCAAAAATTAAAAAAATGATCGAATATTATTCACAGAAAGATTCGTTGTTGACTGAAGATCCTTTAATCAAAGATTTTATTTCAAATAGTACAGAAAAAGATGTTTTAATAGATTTAAAAACTAAGAGTGCGTTTTTAATCAGAAATTTCAATTTTGATATAGATTTATTAAACTATTATATGGCTAGTTTAAGAGAAATTAAAACAAAAGATGAGCTAATTCTTTTAAAAAAAGCTATTCAAATTTCAGCACAAGGTCAAAAGGAGGTCATGAAAGCTATAAAGCCTGAAATGTCAGAAAGAGAGGTTCAAGGGATACATCAGCTGGTTTATAAAAAATATGGAGCAGCTCATGAAGGATATCCCTCAATAGTTGGAGCTGGGGATAATGCATGTGTTCTTCATTATATCACAAATAATAAAACTGATATTAAAAATCAATTGATATTAATGGATTTAGGAGCTGAGTATAATGGTTATACTGCTGATGTTACCAGAACAATTCCAGTTTCTGGAGTATTTACATTAGAACAACGTGAGTTGTATAAAATTGTTTATGAATCGCAAGAAGCAGGTATAAGCGCTGCAAAAAAAGGAGCAAGTTTTAAAGATATAAGTAATGCCTGTTACAATGTGGTTAAAGAAGGTTTATTAAAATTAGGAATAATTAAAAAACCAGAAGAATTTAGAAGATACTTACCACACGGGGTGGCACATCATATTGGCTTAGATGTACATGATCCAGGTTTATATGAAAATTTAATTCCAAATATGGTAATAACCGTAGAACCTGGAATATATATTCCAAAAGATAGTCCATGTGACTCTAAGTGGTGGGAAATAGGTATTAGAATAGAAGATGATATTTTGATTACAGATAATGGAAATGTAAATCTTTCTAAGGATGCACCTCGAAAATGGGATGAAATTGAAAAACTAATGAAAGAAAAAAGTGCTTTGGATGATTTTGAATTACCACCCCTTAGAATAAATTAATTTTTAGCTAACAAAAACGACTTTAATTCATTATAACCTACCATAGTGAGTTTATTACTTTTTAAATTTCTAATCCCTTTTATCTGACTAGGTGATTCTATTTTGGTATTGATTATTCTTTCTACAATATTTGCAAATTTAATAGGATGTGCTGTTTCAAGAAATATTCCTTGAAGTGAACTAGGATCTTCTTGAGAAATAAAATAGTCCTTAATACCAAGAAATCCAATGGCACCGTGTGGATCAGCAATATAATTATTATAACTAAAAATTTCTTTAATCGCACTTTCAGTTTGTTTATCAGAATAGCTATAGCTGCTAAGTGTTTTTTTTAATTTCAAAAGATCATTATTGAAAATTTTTTGAATGCGAATAAAATTACTTGGATCACCAACATCCATAGCATTGGAAATTGTTTGAATTGACTTTTTTGGAATGTAATTTCCTGAATTTAAGTAATTAAGAACTGCATCGTTACTGTTTGTACTAGCAATAAAATGGTTGATAGGCAACCCCATTTTATTTGATATAATTCCAGCACATATATTTCCAAAGTTTCCACATGGTACTGAAATGACTAATTTTTTTGTTGGATTTGGTCTATTTTTAAAGGCAATGAAGTAATAAAACATTTGTGATAGCCACCTAGCAATATTAATAGAATTTGCCGATGTTAACTTAATTTTGTCAATTAATTCGGGGTCAATAAAAGCCGACTTAACCATATCCTGGCATTGGTCAAATGTTCCATCAATTTCAATAGCAGTTATGTTTTCGTTCAATGTTGTTAGTTGAAGCTCTTGTAGTTTACTTACCTTTCCTTTAGGGAAAAGTATAATAACATCAATTCCTTTTACTTTGTAAAAACCATCTGCTACAGCTCCTCCAGTATCACCAGAGGTTGCTACTAGAACGGTTATTTTGTTATGCTTTTTTATCTTATTGCCATAAGATAAACATCTGGCCATAAACCTTGCACCAACATCCTTAAATGCCAAAGTTGGACCTTTAAATAGCTCAAGGGTAGATATGTTTTCAGTAATTTTAACTAGAGGGAAATCAAAAGATAGTGTTTCTTCAATTATTTTTTGTAAAATATTTTTTGGTATTTCATTGCCTATAAATGGTTCTATGACTTTAAATGCAATTTCATTATTTGAGTAGTTTTCTATTGAACTAATAAAATTTTTATCTAAAATTGGTATTTTTTCTGGAAAATAAAGACCTCTATCTGGAGCAAGTCCTTTTATTACAGCGTCCAAAAAGCCTACTTTTTTTGAATTATAATTTAAGCTTGAGTATTTCACTTATTAAATAATTTTAATACCGTTTTTGTTAATTTGCGAGTAATGAATATCAAATTCAAGATCAATACTTTTATAAACTATTTCCATAGCATCACCTACTTTTTTTGCATTTAATTTTCCTTTTGAAAGAGCAAATATAGAAGGTCCTGAACCTGATATTCCACAACCTAAAGCTCCTGATTCTAATACTATTTTTTTTACTTCTTGGTATTTGGGAATAAGCATTGATCTAATAGGTTCAATTACTTTATCTTCGATGCTTCTCGATAGTAAATCATAGTCATTTGTATATAAAGCACTTACAAAAGCCCCTAGGTTACCCCATTGTTGAACAGCTTTATTCAATGGAATATTTTTTTTTAAAATTGATCTAGAATGAATAGTTTTTAATTCAATTTTAGGATGTATTATCGTTACCATTAAATCTGGGGGTGAAGGTAGGCTGATAACATCTAAGTTCTTATTGTCTCTAACTAGTGTAAATCCTCCGAGTAAAACTGGAGCTAAATTATCAGCATGTGGTACGCCACTTGCAAATGCCTCACCAGCCATAGCATATTTAATTAATTCTTTTTTTGAAAATGGTTTTCCTAAAAGTTCGTTAACAGCAAAAACAGCCCCTGCTGCACTTGCAGCACTACTTCCAATACCACTTCCAGGCTTAATTTTTTTATCTATATCAATTTTAAATCCATTTTTAAATGGATAATCATCTAACATAGATTGAACAGCAATAGATGCAACATTTTTTAGTGGGTCCTTAGGTAATTTTTGTCCTTTTATTTCACCAATTTCAATACCAGGTTTATCAGTCATTTTGACTTGCATTTCATCACCTATTTTATCCAAACAGAATCCCAGTACATCAAAACCACAAGAAACATTAGCAACGCTTGCTGGTGAAAAAATTTTAATTTGATCCATAAATTACATTTTGCCTATTCGGATTATATCACCAAAAATACCTCCTGCTGTTACTTCAGCTCCTGCTCCCGCACCTTTGACTATAAGAGGTTGTTGTTTATATCTTGTAGTGTAAAACAAGATTATATTATCACTACCCTCAAGATTAAAGAAATCATGATTAGCTTCAATTTCTTTTAGTCCAACAGAAGCTCTCCCATTTTTAAGCTCAGCAATGTATTTCAAACGAGCATTTTTAGTATTTGCTTTTTCAAGCAAATTTTTGAAATGGTATTCATGTTTATCTAATGCTTCAAAAAAATCAATATTATTATCTGTTTTTAAAACTTCTTTGGGTAAAAAACAGTTATTTTGAATATCATCTAATTCTATATTAAATCCACTTTCTCTAGCAAGGATAAGTATTTTTCTTGCCACATCAACGCCACTTAAGTCAATTTTAGGATCGGGTTCAGTAAATCCTTCTTTTTGGGCTTTTAAAACGATGTCTTTGAATTTTGTTTGAGTTGAAAAATTATTAAAAATATAGTTTAAGCTTCCAGAAAGTATAGCTTGAATTTGATGGATTTTATCTCCTGAAGCAATAAGGGTATTAAGGGTGTCAATTACTGGTAAAGCAGCACCAACATTAGTTTCAAACAAAAAGGGTGTACCAAATTGACGTGCTGTTTTTTTAAGTTCTCTATAGTTTTCAAACGAACTTGCACAGGCGATTTTATTACAGGTTACTACTCCGATATTATTTTTGAGATATTTAATATATTCATCAGATATAGTTTCACTTGCAGTGTTATCAATAAAAATACTGTTTCTGAGGTTCAATTCTTTAATGTGATTAAAAAATTTTTTTCGATTAGCCTTTGTTTCACTACCACTAAGTAATTTTTTCCAATTAGTTAGATCTATTGGATTATCTGATAATATCATTTTTCTAGAATTGGATAAGGCAATTACCCGAATTTTTAAACGTAAATGTTCTAAAAGATAGTCTCTTTGATTTTCAATTTGTTCAATTAATCTACTTCCAACATTACCAACACCTGTTATAAATAAATTTAATTCTTTTGCTTGTTCTTCAAAAAAACTTTCATGGATGGTGTTTAAAGCTTTTTGTGTATTTTTTTTATCAATAACAATAGAAATATTTCTTTCTGATGCTCCCTGGGCAATCGCCCTTATATTTATGTTATTTGCACCCAAGCTACTAAAAAACCTACCACTTATTCCTTGATGGTCTTTCATTCGGTCACCGACTATTGCAATATTTGTCATGTTAGTTTCAATTTTAGCAGGTTCAATCTTTTTAAGAGAAATTTCAAAAGCAAAATTTTCATCAATGACTTTTTTAGCTGCTAAGGCATCTTCAGATTTAACCCCAATACAAATTGAATGTTCAGATGAAGCTTGGGTAATCATAATTATGTTTATCTTCTTTTCAGATAGACATTCAAAAAAACGCTTAGAGAATCCCGGGATACCAACCATACCACTTCCTTCTAAATTCACAAGGGATACATTCTCTATATGACTTACACCTTTAACTATTGAATTTTCATCTTTTTTTAAATTATTTTGATTGATTAGTGTGCCTTTTGCTGATGTATCAAAAGTATTTTTTATTCGTAATGGTATATTTTTTTCTATCAAGGGTTGAAGAGTTGGGGGATATATTACTTTAGCTCCGAAATGTGATAATTCCATTGCTTCTTGGAAAGATAATTTTTTAATTGGTTGTGCTTGACTAACTAATTTTGGATTTGCTGTATAAACCCCACTGACATCAGTCCAAATTTCTAGAATGTTGGCATCAGTATAATTAGCTAATAGTGATGCTGTGTAATCTGAGCCTCCACGCCCTAAAGTTGTAATATTTCCTTCTTCATCTTGAGCAATAAAACCTGGTATAACAATTATTTTGGATTTTTTATTTTTAAGTAGCAAAGATGTTTTTTTAGCACTTTTTTTATTATTAATAACCTCACGATCATTAACTTTATGTGTAAATAAAATATCACGAGAGTCTGCGATATCAGCATCAAGATTCGAATCCTTTAAAACATGAAAAATTATTGTACTTGATAAAATTTCACCAAAGCTTGAAATTTTAGAAAGACTTTTTTGGGTTAATTCTTTTAAGGTATTAAGGGATTCTAAAAAATCCTCTAGTTCGTTTATTTTTGATTTTAAAAAACTTAGTATTCCACTTTGTTGTTTTACAGGTATGAAAAAATTAATTTGATTTAAGTGAATTTCTTCTATTGTTTTTATGTTTTTTTTATAGTTATTATTTGATTTACTGGCTTGTTCTGCCATTTCAATTAATAAGTTTGTGACACCTCCAAAAGCCGATACAACAATAATTAATTGTTCAGTATTTTTTTTTATAATTTCAATTACCCTAGTTAGACCTTCCGGGTTCGCTACAGATGTACCTCCAAACTTTAAAATCTTCATAAAATTTTATCTTTTAATCCTATAAAAAATTAATTAATTTAAAACAATCGCAAAAATAACATTAAATGCTTGCTTAAATACAAAATGAAATGAAAAGGTTTAGTGTGAATTAAAAAGGTTATTAATTTAACTACTCCCTTTTTTTAGCTTCTTGATTTATTGTTGTTATATAAAGCTCTTTTTTCTCTTTTAATTTGTCAATTAATATTTTGTCACCTTCTTTAATTTTATTGGTAACAACATTTTCAGCTAATAAGTCTTCAACATATTTTTGTATAGCTCTTTTGAGCGGTCTTGCACCATACTTTCTGTCAAATCCTTTTTCTACTAAAAAGTCCTTGGCAGAATTGGATATTTCAATTTTATACCCTAAGTTATCTATCCTTTTTAATAACTTAGAAAGTTCTATTTCAACTATTTTTCTAATTTCTTTCTTTTCAAGAGCATTAAAAATTACAATATCATCAACCCTATTTAGAAACTCAGGTGAAAAAATTTTCTTTAATTCTTTTTCTATTACATTTTTTTCAATATCACTAGATTGTGCTTTTTGAGAGGCAGTTTCAAAACCAAGTCCTTTTCCAAAATCTTTAACTTGTCTAGCTCCAACATTTGAGGTCATAATTAAAATTGTGTTTTGGAAATTTATTTTTCTTCCTAAACTATCGGTTAAAAATCCATCATCCATAACTTGAAGAAGCATATTGAAAATATCTGGATGTGCTTTTTCAACTTCATCTAATAAAATAACAGAGTAGGGTCTGGTTCTAACCTTCTCCGTTAACTGTCCTCCTTCTTCATAACCAACGTATCCCGGAGGAGAGCCTATTAATCTTGAGATAGCAAATTTTTCCATATATTCACTCATATCTACCCTAATTAGGTTTTCCTCTGATTCAAAAATTTCTGACGCAAGAATTTTTGCCAACTGAGTTTTACCTACGCCTGTTTGGCCTAAGAAAATGAATGAACCTATTGGTTTATCTGGTGCTTTTAATCCAGCTCTATTTCTTTGGATCGCTTTAACGACTTTTTCTACAGCTTCACTTTGTCCAATAATTTTTGATTCAATGGTCTTTGCAAGTTTGGAAAGCTTATTTTTTTCAGATTTTACTATTTTATTAACAGGAACGTTAGTCATCATAGAAACAACATCAGCGATGTCATTGTCATTTACAGTGATACGGTTTTGTTTTGATTCTTCATTCCATTTTTCTTGGGCCTCAATCAGTGATCGCTCAACTCTTTTTTCATCATCACGAAGTTTTGCTGCCTCTTCATATTTTTGTCTTTTTACAACTGAATTTTTCAAATCTCTAACATTATCCAATTGGTTTTCAAGATCTATAATTTCTTTTGGGACACTCATATTATTAATATGAACTCTTGATCCAGCCTCGTCAAGAGCATCAATAGCTTTATCTGGTAGAAATCGATCTGACATATAACGGTCAGTTAGTTCGACACAAGCTACAAGTGCTTCATCAGTATAATTGACGTTATGATGGTTTTCATATCTTTCTTTAATATTTTTCAATATTTCTAAAGTTTCTTGTTTGTTTGTTTGTTCAACAAGAACTTTTTGAAAACGTCTTTCTAAAGCACCATCCTTTTCAATATTCTGTCTATACTCATCTAGAGTGGTTGCACCAATACATTGGATTTCACCTCTTGCAAGTGCAGGTTTAAACATATTTGATGCGTCAAGACTTCCAGTAGCTCCACCAGCTCCAACGATAGTATGAATCTCGTCTATAAATAAAATAATATCATCGTTTTTTTCTAATTCATTCATTAGAGCTTTCATTCTTTCTTCGAATTGACCTCTATATTTTGTTCCAGCAACTAAACTAGCTAAATCAAGACCAACAACTCTTTTATTGTATAGAACACGAGATACTCTTTTTTGTATTATACGTAGCGCAAGTCCCTCAGCAATTGCAGACTTTCCAACACCAGGCTCACCAATAAGTAATGGATTATTTTTTTTCCTTCTACTTAGTATTTGTGATACCCTTTCAATCTCTTTTTCTCTTCCTACTACAGGATCTAATTTTTCTTCTTCAGCAAGGTTAGTTATGTCTCTGCCAAAGTTATCTAAAACTGGAGTTTTGGATTTTTTTGTAGCTTTTGAATCAGTTGAAGGTATAAAGGGATTTTCTTTTGGTTCTTCACTTTCTTTTTCTTCTGGAAAAGAAGATCCAGAGGGTAATTCCTCATAATTATCTGAATCATTTGCGAGCATTAATTTAAATTGTTCTTTGATTATGTCATAATCTATGTTTAATTGGGATAAGAGTTTTGTTGTAGGATCATTTTCATTTCTTAATATGCAAAGTAATAAGTGTACAGTATTAATTAGTTCGCTTTGAAATAATTTTGCTTCAAGAAAAGTAGTTTTTAATGCTCTTTCAGCTTGCCTGGTTAAGTGTAAGTTCTTTTTATTGTTTAATGAATGAATATCATCTATTGTTGCTGGATTAAGTATCTCAACTTTTCTTCTTAGCTCCTCAAGATTAATTTCAATAGCATTTAAGATAGCAATTGCTTTTCCTCCTCCATCTCTCAAAATACCAAGCATTAGATGTTCTGTTCCAATAAAGTTATGCCCAAGTCTCAGGGCTTCCTCCTTGCTGTATGCTATAACATCTTTAACGCGTGGTGAAAAATTATCATCCATTGCATTTTTTTAAATTAAATCACTTCAAAAAGTGGACCAAAATCTTAACACCTTGCTAATAGACAAAAAAATATTAAGAATTCAAAGCAAGGTTAGGTATTATTTACCACCAAAATCAGGACTAATTATGTTAATAATTTTACATTTTATGGATGAATAAAAGTTTATTTATCCCAGCACGTTTAACTATTTTAGCTTAATTATAAAATAATAAAATGGATAATGACAAGTTAATTCCTATTAACATAGAAGACGAAATGAAATCTGCATACATTGACTATTCAATGTCTGTCATTGTGTCACGTGCATTACCAGATGTTAGAGATGGTTTAAAGCCAGTTCATCGTAGAGTATTATTTGGTATGCATGAGCTTGGAATTAGATCCAGTACGGCATATAAGAAGTCTGCAAGAATAGTTGGTGAAGTTTTAGGTAAATATCATCCACATGGTGATAGTTCTGTTTATGACACAATGGTTCGTATGGCGCAAGAATGGAGCTTAAGATACTTACTTGTTGACGGCCAAGGAAATTTTGGATCTATTGACGGGGATAGTCCAGCAGCTATGCGTTATACAGAAGCACGCATGCAAAAAATATCAGAAGATCTAATGGCTGATATTGAAAAAGATACAGTTGATTTACAACTTAATTTTGATGACACATTAAATGAGCCAACAGTATTACCAACAAGGGTACCAAATTTATTAATAAATGGTGCATCTGGAATTGCAGTAGGAATGGCGACCAATATGCCGCCTCATAATCTCTCAGAAGTTGTTGATGGAACTATAAAGTTTATTGATAATATAAATATTACAATTGAAGAACTTATAGAATCAATTAAAGCTCCAGATTTTCCAACAGGAGGAATTATTTATGGATACGAAGGTGTAAAAGAAGCATTTCTATCAGGTAGAGGTAAAATTGTGATTAGAGGTAAAGCTGAAATTGAAGAAGTTAATGGAAGAGAGTGTATAATAGTCGATCAAATTCCTTACCAGGTTAATAAAGCAGAGATGATTAGAAAAACTGCAGAATTAATTAATGATAAAAAAATTGAGGGGATAAGTACTATAAGAGATGAATCAGATCGAAACGGAATGCGGGTTGTTTATGTTTTAAAAAGAGATGCGGTTCCCAATATAGTTCTTAATAAACTATATAAATTCACTTCTTTACAATCTTCATTTAGTGTAAATAATATTGCCCTTGTAAAAGGGAAACCACAAGTATTGAATTTAAAAGATATGATTCAATATTTTGTTGAGCATAGACATGATGTTGTTGTAAGAAGAACAAAATATGAACTAGGAAAAGCTGAAGAACGTGCACATATATTAGAAGGATTGATTATAGCATCAGACAATATTGACGAAGTAATTTCTATAATACGAGGTTCTGTGAATCCTGACGTTGCAAAATCTAATTTGAAAGAACGCTTCAAATTATCTGAAATTCAAGCAAAAGCAATTGTTGAAATGAGACTTAGACAACTAACTGGTTTAGAGCAGGATAAGCTAAGATCAGAATTTGAAACCCTTCTAAAAACAATAGCTGATCTTAAAGACATACTTGATAAAAAGGATCGAAGAATGAATATTATCAAGGAAGAACTACTAGAGATAAAACAAAAATATGGAGATAAGCGACGTTCTAGTATAGATTACACTGGAGGAGATTTTAGTATGGAGGATATGATACCTAACGAAAAAGTTGTTATTACCATTTCTCATGCTGGATATATAAAAAGAACTCCCCTTGTTGAATATAAGACTCAAAATAGAGGAGGGGTTGGTCAAAAAGCTTCAACTACAAGAGACGAAGATTTTTTAGAGGATCTTTTTATAGGAACCAATCATCAATACATGCTTTTTTTTACACAAAAAGGTAAATGTTTTTGGATGCGAGTATATGAAATACCCGAAGGATCAAAAACTTCAAAAGGGCGAGCTATTCAAAATTTGATAAATATTGAACAAGATGATAAGGTAAAAGCTTTCATTTGTACACAAGATCTGAAGGATGAAAATTATATTAATAATCATTATGTGATAATGGCTACTCGTAAAGGGCAAGTCAAAAAGACATCTCTTGAAAAATATTCGCGCCCTAGAACAAATGGTATAAACGCAATAAATATAAAAGAGGGCGATGAACTTTTAGAAGCTAAACTTACAACTGGTAATAGTCATATAATGATGGCTGTTAGTTCTGGTAAGGCGATTCGTTTTGAAGAAAGTAAAACTCGACCAATGGGAAGAGGTGCGTCAGGTGTTCGTGGAATAAAATTAAATAATGAAAGTGATGAGGTTGTTGGAATGATTGCTGTAAACGATATGGATGCAAATATTCTTGTTGTTTCTGAAAATGGTTACGGAAAACGTTCTAATTTAGAAGATTATCGGATAACTAACAGAGGTGGAAAGGGTGTAAAAACCATTTCTATCACGGAAAAAACTGGTAAATTGGTTTCTATTAAGAGTGTTAGCGATCAAGATGATCTAATGATTATTAATAAATCAGGAATTGCAATTAGAATGGAAATAAGTAGTTTACGAGTAATGGGAAGAGCTACACAAGGTGTTAAATTGATAAACCTTAAAGAAGATGATAATATTGCTGCGGTTGCCAAAGTAATGAAAGATGATGATCCCATTGAAGATATGTATGATTTAGAAGTTAACGATGGCACTATAATTGAATAAAAAACAAATTAATTAATACAATGAAAAAATATATTACCACAATTATGTTTTTGGCCTGTTTCATGACAGTAGGTCAAAAAAAAGAAATCAAAAAAGCAGAAAAACTTTATGATTCAGGCGATATTCAAGGGGCCACTGAATTATTAAAATCAAATGAAACACTTTTTAATAATGCAGATGAAAAAGTTTTACTCCAAAAGACATATTTGGAGGCAAAAATTGATCAAGCAAACAGTAATTTTCAATCATCTTACGAAAAATTTCTTAAGTACAAATCAAGTGGCGGCAAGGATACTGAGTACGACAACAATATTCTCAAATTAACTTCAGATATTGTTAATAGTGCAATTGAAGACAATGCCGAAAAAAAATATAAGGAAGGTGCTTCTAAATTATATTTAGCCTACACTATTGATAAAGAAATTAATCAAGATTACTTGTATTATGCAGCTTCTGGTTCTGTTAATGGATCAGATTTTGAAAAAGCGCTCGAGTACTATAATCAACTTAAAGATTTAAAATATGAAGGAATAACAACAAAGTATTTTGCAAAATCAATTGAATCAGGAGAAGAGGTTGAACTTTCTGAATCGGAGTATAATGTTTATAAAAAAACAAAAGAGTATTCTGATTTTAGGGAAGAGAAAACAGATTCTAGATACCCAGAAATAATCAAAAATATTGCGCTTATCTATGCTCAACTAGGTCAAAATGATAAGGCTATGGATGCTGTCAAACTTGCTCGTCAATCAGATCCAAAGGATTTAAACCTAATTCTCACAGAAGCAAATCTATATATTCAATTAAATGAAAACGATCGTTTTGAGGCTTTAATGAAAGAAGCTATTGAACAAGATCCAAATAATGCAACGCTTTATTTTAATCTCGGTGTTGTAAACGCACAAAGGGGTAATACAGAACATGCAAAAACTTATTATAACAAAACGATTGAATTAGATCCAAATTTTGAATCAGGATATTTAAATCTAGTCTCATTAATACTAGAAGGTGAAGCACCTATTGTTGAAGAGATGAATGGACTAGGAAATTCAAGAGCAGATAATGCTAGATATGACGTACTAAAAACAGAAAGAGAAAATTTATATAAAGAGTGCGTACCGATTTTAGAAAAACTTGTTTCAATAAATGAAAACCAAGAAGCAGTTAAAACACTAATGAATATTTATGGAACCCTAGGCAATAATGAGGGATTTAAGCAGATGAAATCGTTATTACAATAATTTTTAGTTTCTAAACCTCTCAATTGAGAGGTTTTTTTATATAATTTTTTTAATTATTCTTAGTTTATGAGAATGTTTTTGATTTTCCTTATTAAAGATTCCTGTTTGATCTATTCTATCAATTTTTACATTTCCATGAGCATGTAATATATAATTATTCTCCAGTAATATACCTACATGAGTTATTTTTCCTTCTTTATCATCAAAAAATGCTAGATCACCAGGTTCGCTTTCCTCAATAAAACTTAATGTTTCTCCAAACTCTGATTGTTGACTAGCATCACGAGGTATTTTATATCCATTTATACGATAAACCATTTGAGTTAGACCCGAACAATCTATTCCAAAAGGTGTTTTTCCTCCCCATAAATATGGTGAATTTAGATATAAAGAAGCAACTTTGGTTAAATTTGGTTTAGTTTTATTTTTTTTAGTTACAGGGCCATCATATTTATGACCTAAATATTTACATGCTCCTATGTTGCTACCTAAGACTATTGAAGAAAGTTTATTTTCATCTGTTTCAATATAGTCTATAAGTCTTGTTGAAAATATTTTATGATCGAATGTTATTTTTTCTGCATTTATTTTAGAAATTTTCTTGACTTGTTTGTCATTAATCCAGCCAACATATGAGTCATTTAGAGTCTTGATTTGTAACCATTCATTTTTTGATGATAAAATTTTAAAACAATCCCCATAAAGAAGTTGTGATACAAGTTCACTTTCATGGAAGCTATCGCTTCTCATGGGTACTATACTTAAATGACATATACCGTAGTCCAAAATTGTTTGTTTAAACGAACTAGTTTAAGAGCTCCCAACAAAAATAAAATTTTTAATCTATAAATTTTAACAACGACTAAAATTGCTCCAGTCATTGCAAGATTGTGTAGATTTGAATAAAAAACTTTGAAGTCAATTTGGAAATTTATAGTAGCTCAACAAGGATTATTTTATAAATCTTTACTAATTCTATCTAGTTCAGCTCTCACTTTATATTTATTTCCTCTTGGAGGGCAATTTAAATATGAGTTTCAGAAAGGAAGAGTATGGCAATATCCTGATTTTTATTCACCATTCGACTTTTCTATTCTTAAAACAGAATTAGAATTAAAAAAAGATGAAGAGAAGGTTATTAAAAATTTAAAACCATATTTAAGAGCTGACATAGATATTAAAAATCAAATATTTGAAAAATACTCAAAAAGTTTTGATAGTTTATTAAGTAGTGACTTAGAAATTGAAAATTTTGATAGTCTAAAAGATTTTGGATTTGAACTTTTAAAAGAAATTTACTCTTATGGTGTTCTCCCCCCAAATTATAAACATAATGGGAATGAATCTGTTTTTCTTATACAGGAGCAAATTGAAATATCTACAGAAATTAGTCAATTATTTTCTTCAGAGACTTTATTTGAATTTATAAATAATAAATTAAAAGAAACTCAATTCATAAAATATGAAGATTTTTTTAAGGATTTATTTTTTGATTTAATTATTCCAAATATTACTCTCGATCAAGATTTCTTTATTACTGCTGAAAAGGAAGCTCTTCAAAATATTTCACGTTCAAAAGGATTCATTGCTTCTGGGGATTTTATTATTGCTGAGGGTGAGCTATTAGATGATGAGACATATGAAATATTAAATTCTTTGAGAAAAGAATTTACCCTCCAACAAGACAGACGAAACTCGTTTTTTATTGTTTTCGGATATGCAATACTTATAATTTTGATATATGCGATACTTTTATTTTTTATTTATAATTACAGATATGACATTTATGAAGATAATAGAAAACTAACTTTTATCTTTTTTAATGTTCTGATAGTTATTGTAGCTTTTACATTAACAATTAATTATAATACTAATTATGTATTCGCAGTACCTATATGTATACTTCCTTTAATAATCAAAGCTTTCTTTGATTCAAGATTGGGATTGTACACTCATTTACTTACGGTTTTACTTGTAGGGTTTTTGGTCCCAAATAGCTTTGAATTCATTTTTATTCAAATTACTGCTGGAATTATGACGGTTTTGTCACAAACAAAACTCTATAAAAGAGCAAATTTATTTTTAACAGTGGGACAGACATTTATTATTTACATGATTGGATACATTTCATTTACAACAATTCAAGAGGGTTCTATTTTAGAAATAAATTTTGCTCCGATTACTATGTTTTTGTTAAATGGTTTATTAATGCTTTTTGTACAGCCTTTAATTTATATTTATGAACGTTTATTTCGTTTAGTTTCAGATGTTTCACTATTAGAATTATCAGACACTAACTCTATTTTATTGAAAGAACTTTCCGAAATGGCACCTGGAACTTTTCATCATTCTTTGCAAGTTGCTAATTTAGCAGAAGCTGCAGCTAATGAAATTGGAGCAAATTCACTTCTTGTAAGGGTTGGTGCTCTTTATCATGATATAGGAAAATTAATAAGGCCATCGTATTTTTCGGAAAATCAAAAAGCTAGTGTTTCTCCACATGATGAAATAACACCTAGACAAAGTGCTAAGATTATAATAAGTCATGTTATAAATGGTATTAAAATTGCACAAAAGCATAATATTCCTGATCGTATAATCGACTTTATAAGAACACATCACGGCACATCATTAGTTTTTTATTTTTTTAAAAAACAAGAAGAAATTTCGAGTGAAGATTTTAATATAGATGACTTTAAATATCCTGGACCAAAACCATTTTCTAAAGAAACAGCAATATTAATGATGGCAGATTCTGTTGAAGCAGCATCAAAAAGCTTGAAGTCTCCGACTGTTGATGATTTAAAAAAATTTGTAAATAAAATTATTAATAGTCAAATGGCTGATCAACAATTCAATTCTTCAGATATAACTTTTGCAGAGATTGAATTAGTAAAAAAAGTACTTTTTAAAAAATTAATTAATGTTTATCAATTGAGAATTGAATATCCTGAATAATCTCAATAAAAAGATTGTTTACTTTCTTTGGAAAAACTAATTTTGTCAACCAAAAAGGAGAGGTGCCAGAGTGGTAATGGAGCAGATTGCTAATCTGTCAACGTGTAAGCGTTGCCAGGGTTCGAATCCCTGTCTCTCCGCAATATTCTCTGTAAACCCCTGCTATTAGTGGGGGGTTTGTTTTATTAGAGACACATTTAGAGACACTAGAGCCAAAAGTTAGCATCTAGATCTAGAGCTTCATTTTGATTTATAAAGGTTAATTAAAAATTAAACTTTAAAAAAATCTCGTTACCACTTCTTGTAACTGCTGCCTGTCCACTTGGGACCCCAAAATCGTATGCATAAGCGGCACTAAGTCCAAATTTAGTTTTAACAATCAATAAAACGTTAGTATAACCAACACTTTTGTATCCTGCACCTATTTCTACAAAATTTTTAAAATCTAGGGTACTTCCGATATGAGTTTGATTTTCACCATCAGGTATAAGTTTTGCACTAAAAAAAGGTTTTATTTTGGAGCCAAATACACCCATATCAAATGAGGTTCCTGCAAGAAGATAAGTATTTGGTTTTTCAGACCCGATAAATGAGTTGTCCTTCACAAATTTAATAGGATTAAGAAAGTTGGGTATAGAAGCCGATAGAAAAAATTTTTCAGTTTTAAATAAAGCTCCAAAACCTACTACAGGAAAAACTGCATTACCATCAGTTGAAATTGCTGGATTTGCCGTATTTGTTATTCTATCTAGGCCTTCTATATCTGTTATTTTTGAGGTTGCTCCACCTTTAATTCCTAAAAAGAGATTTGTTGATCCGCCCATGGTTATTTGGTAACTGGCATCAATAGCATATAAAGTTCTTCTATCTATAAAAACCTTATTTGAAATTACAGATGCCCCTAGAGATAGGTTTTTCTTTGGATTACCACTATAGAAAAAGTAGGAGATATTGGGAGCTTGGGCTATACCCTGCCAAGTTGATCGCGATGTAAATGACACTTGTCTGCCTTCACTTCCAACATATGCAGGGTTAAACGCATTCATATTAAACCTTTCCATCAATAAATTCTCATTTACTTGAGAAAAACTAAATAAACTTATTAGTATAGAAAAAATTAAAAATTTGATTTTCATGTTTTCATCATTAATTGAATATATAAAGCCAACCATCTTTTACTTCATTGGAAGTACCCCCTAGTGATATTCTAAAGTAGTAAGGTCCTTTTGGTAAGGGTTGTCCTGTTCTTTGGTTTATTCCTGTCCAATCATTTTTGTAGTTATCAGACTCATAGACTACGCTTCCATCTTGAGCATAAACTTTAACACTAGTAAATGGATAATCCTCTACATTGATAATCTTCCAAGTAGATTCAACTCCTGGCTGATTTGGTGTTAATGCAGTGGATATAATTATCTTATCGTCTGGGAAGCCATCGTTATTTTTATCATCATCTTGACTATCTGGGATGCCGTCTCCATCAGTGTCTACACTTCCATTAGGATCCTCTGGGAAAGCATCTCTATAATCTGGCACTCCGTCGTTGTCCGAGTCAAAATCAAAGCTGTCATCTATCCCATCTCCATCTGTATCTTTACAATAATTAGAATCTAAAGGAAAGTCATCTTCTATATCGGGACAGTTGTCATTGTCATCATCTTCATCAACACAGTCAGGAAGTAAATCCCCATCAAAGTCTTCAGGAGTACTACTTCTGTCAAGAGGGTCACTCTGACACTCAATCTCGTCTTGATCTAAATACTCATCGTTGTCGTCATCTAGATCTGCGTTATCTCCAATACCATCTAGATCATTATCTGACCACTCTTGTGCATCTAGAGGGAAAAGATCTTCAGTGTCTAAGTAAGTGTCATTATCATCATCCTGATCTATGCAATCTGCTATTTGGTCTTTATCTGTGTCTAGTGGAGTGTTACTACTGTCTAATGGATCTGTACCACACTCTAACTCATCAGCATCCAACCAGTTGTCGTTATCATCATCCGTATCAGCATTGTCTCCAATACCGTCATTGTCACTATCTATCCACTCTGATTTATCTAACGGGAAGAAATCATCGGTGTTTTCATAACCGTCTCCATCAATATCACTATCAATACAGTCAGGGATAAAGTCTCTATCTAAATCATCAGGAGTAGAGCTCGCAATTAAGCTGTTACTTCCACAAATGTTTTCACTTACGTTTTCGTATCCATCTCCATCAATATCATCATCACAAACATCACCTTTACCGTCATTGTCCATATCTGCTTGGTCCGCATTAGCAACTGTAATACAGTTGTCATCCTCATCGGCTATACCATCATTATCAGCATCTGGATCCTGCTCATCACCAATACCATCTCCATCACTATCTACACTCTCTTGTGCATTAGTAGGGAAAGCATCTTGTGAGTCATTTACCCCATCATTATCATCGTCATCATCACAAGCATTGCCAATACCATCACCATCGGTATCTAATTGATTTGAATTAGCGGTGTCTTTACAATTATCACACACATCGCCCACTCCATCTCCATCTGCATCAGCCTGATCTGCATTAGCTACTGTAGGACAGTTGTCATTTGCTCCTGTGATACCATCATTATCAGGGTCTTTTTGACTCTCAGCACATCCGTTTAAATCAATAGCTTCTCCGTTTGGTGTATTTGCACATTGATCCAGTGGATCTGTTATTCCATCACTGTCTGAGTCTGCATTTAAATTAACGGTATTGTTTGATTGAGTTGAAGAAGCTGTTGCTCCTTGCACATCAAAAATTGCATTTGCAATAGGAGCTACGGTAATTACTTCATTGCCATTAGGGGTTCCAGTGAGTGAAAGTCCTAGTTGAACGGTTGATCCATTTACTGTAATACTAGATGGAGTAGCTGAAGAAAGCGTTGCACTACCTCCTGTAAGAGATAAACTAAAGTCATCTGCAGCGAGTGTTGTGGTTGCCTGAGAAGTTCCTCCAAAGACTGACTCAGAGAAAATAACTGAGACTGTTGAGTTGTCTGAAGCAATAGAAGTAGAGCTTATAACTGGAAGCTCATTCACATCATTGACACTTACAGTAAGGGCCTTAGAAAAGGTATTTGTTCCATCACTGGCTTGGACATAAATGTTTAATGTTGAATTTGTTTCATAGTCAATATTACCGGCTACCAGCAGCTGAGTGCCTGAGATCGTAAAAGATGAGTTATGTTGATCATTTGAACCATTACCTGCCACTAAACTAAAGGTAAAACTAGTTGTATCAGAATCCGTTGCTGTTAATGATCCTGCTAGTGTACCTATAGCTACTTCTTCGTCTATTGATATGGTAGATGTTGAGGTACCGCCAGTAATTGTTGTTGAGCTAGTAAAATTAATAGCAACTTCAGTATCTGTAAGAGCTCGGTTGTAGACTTTAACAGAATATAGTCTTGCACTAACAGAATGATCAGAAGAGTTATTATTATACATAAAACCACCTAGAGTCACAGGAATATTTGTAAAATTATTTGTGGAGGTATTATTAACTCCTGAATTTAAAATTGAAGTTCCATTTAAAATGACTTCTCGCTTGGGGTTTGTACTTGGTCTAGACCTAAAAATTATATGTATCTTTTGGCCAACTATATTTCTTTCTACGTTAATTCTGTCTGAAGTACCACAACATCCTCCAACATCATAATAAATATTATTGTTTGACCACGGAACATGGACATTTATAGCATAATCATGAGAGTCTCCTCTAAAATTAATAATTGATCCTCTGGCTGCAGTAGGCATCATAACTAATTCAATAGTATGATTTGTTTGAGATAAACCAAATGAATTTGAAGGAGGTCCGATCATTCCAGTTCCATTAACCAAGGTGTTATTAAACAAAAAATATCCTTCATTATTATGGGTTGCGACATTGTTGATATCAAAGTGATTGCTATTACCACTGATATCATTCCATGTATTTCCTGATCCAGAATAAGAATTTGAATCACCTGCATCAAGATGTAAAATAAGTGCGTCACTAGCAACTTCAAATCCTAAATCAGTAATTGGTTCTAAAACATTAGTTACAGATACTGTGAAGGCTTTAGCATAGTTTGTGGTTCCATCATTTACATTAACATAAA
>CAJWHM010000013.1 GCA_913041125.1 uncultured Bacteroidota bacterium
GTATCTGAGCATTAGAATAACTCATCTTAATACACATACAAACCTTGATCTCAGACGGGGTTAAATTATCAACAACTTTTACTAAACTTTTAGTAAAGTCCGGATAAATCTTCGCAAAACGTAGCTCAAAATTTTCTACTACTTCCAATTAAAAGGGTTTAAACCGAAATAAAACTAAAAATTAATGTGATACAATGAACAATAAAGTCTCTTTGCAGTAGAAATGCAGTATAAAAACTTAAGGAAAATATAATGTACCTCGGGTGGGAATCGAACCCACACTCCCGAAAGAACTGGATTTTGAATCCAGCGCGTCTACCAGTTCCGCCACCGAGGCATAGTTTTTTCCAGGGGCGTAAAAGTACTAAAATATTTTTTTCTATGTTTTGATTCCAAGGACATTCCACAGCAAAATTTATTTTTAAATTTGTGCTTTATTCCTCCATATGAAAACATCTGCTAAAATTTTTTCCTGTTCGCAAAGTAAAACTCTTGCCGAAAAAATCGCTAAAGAATTTGGTACTCCATTAGGTAATGTTAATTTTTCAAAATATAGCGATGGTGAATTTCAACCCTCCTTTGAAGAATCCATTCGAGGCGCTCGAGTATTTATTATCGGATCTACTGAACCCTCCTCTGAAAACTTAATGGAACTGCTTTTAATGCTAGACGCTGCAAAAAGAGCATCAGCTAGACATATCACTGCTGTGATTCCTTATTTTGGATGGGCGCGACAAGACCGCAAGGACAAACCAAGGGTACCGATAGGAGCTAAACTGATTGCAAAAATTTTAGAGACCGCAGGTGCAACAAGGATTATAACCATGGATTTACATGCTGATCAGATTCAAGGATTTTTTGAAAAGCCTGTTGATCACCTTTTTGCCTCTACCATATTTCTTCCCTATATCGAATCATTAAAATTATCAAACTTAACCATAGCCTCACCTGATATGGGGGGATCAAAAAGGGCTTATGCCTACTCTAAATTTTTATCTAGCGACGTGGTGATTTGTTACAAGCAAAGAGCCAAAGCAAATGTAATTTCCCATATGGAACTCATAGGTGATGTGACAGGGAAAAATGTGATTCTAGTAGATGATATGGTAGACACTGCAGGCACCCTAACAAAAGCAGCAGACATCATGAAAGAAAGAGGAGCGATCTCGGTTCGTGCGATATGTACTCACGCCATACTTTCTGGTAATGCTTATGAAAAAATTGAAAACTCACAACTAGAAGAATTAATTGTTACTGATTCTATTGCTCCAAGAATTAGTCACAATAAAGTAAAAGTGTTATCTTGCGCCCCGTTATTCGCCGAAGTAATGCATAACGTGCACTACAACAAGTCAATAGCATCTAAATTTATAATGTAAACAATAATTAAAAAATAATGAAATCGATAACCATTAATGGATCTAAAAGAGAAAGCGTGGGCAAGGTAGCTACCAAAGCCTTACGTAATGCTGGCAGAGTTCCGTGTGTACTTTATGGTGGTGGTGAGCCCCTCCATTTTTCTGCACCTGAACTCGATTTCAGTAAACTTGTCTATACTCCTAATGCCCACACAGTAGAAATTATTCTTGAAGATGGAAGTAAAATTGCAGCCATCATGCAAGACATACAATTTCACCCCTTGACAGATAGAATATTACATGTTGACTTTTATCAGCTATTTGATGATAAAGAAGTGTCCATGAACATACCTGTTAAAATAGAAGGAGCTGCACCCGGTGTTTTAAACAGTGGTGGGGTGTTAAGTAGAAATAAAAGGAAGCTAAGAGTTAAAGCACTTCCAGCTAACCTGCCTGATTATATTATAGCTGACATTTCTAAATTAGAATTAGGAAATAAGCTTTATACATCTGATTTACAATCAGATAATTACATATTTCTTCATCCAGACAACACCGTTGTTTGTCAAGTAAGAACTTCTAGAGCTTCTATTAAAGAAGAAGAAGCTGTAGAAGAAACAGAAGGCACTGAAGCATCTGCAGAAGCACCTAAGGAAGGTGCTCCAGCAGCAAAAGAAGGATCTGAAGCGCCTAAAGAAGGTGGTGGTGAAAAAGAATCTTAAGCATAAGAGATAACTTTATTTTAATAAAGTACAAAGCATGTGATTCTATAGTCGCATGCTTTTTTTATTTTAGAGCATGAGTCTCTTAAAAAGATTATTTAAAAGGAGGACCCCAACTTTAGAGATGAAAAAATATTTAATCGTAGGTCTTGGAAATATTGGTGAAGAATATAAAAATACTCGCCATAATGTAGGATTTCAAATCCTTGATCACCTAGCTGAAAAAAATCAGCTCGGCTGGGAGGTAAAAAAACTAGGTAGCTATACTAGTTTAAAGGTTAAGGGGAGACAATTTATACTTATAAAACCCAATACCTTTATGAATAGAAGCGGAAAAGCCGTTCGTTACTGGGCACTGCAAGAAAAAATTCCACTGGAGAATATTTTAATTGCAACTGATGAGCTGCACCTGCCCTTCGGGTCTATAAGATTAAGATCTAAAGGCAGCCCTGCTGGACACAATGGGCTTAAAGATGTAGAGGCTCAGCTTAATACACCCCACTACAGCAGGCTTCGCTTTGGAATTGGTCAAGAGCAAAAAGCTTATGACCAAGTAAAATTTGTTCTTGATCCGTGGGATAAAAAAGAAGAGGATGCCTTACCTAAAATAATCGAAAAATGTGCTGAGGCAATTATTTGTTTTGGACTAGAGGGAATAAATACGGCTATGAATAAATTCAATGGCAGTATTTAATCCGTTTGAAAACTAAAAACTTTTGATCGGGATTGATTTTGATTTTCATCTATTGTAATTACCTGCCAAAAATATTCTGAATTTTCTTCTAATATCTCTGAAGTTTGTGTTTGTAATATTCCATCTCTTTTTAGTGAAAGCTGATCCTCACTATTTCCTATATAGAGCTGATAAGACTCAATATCTTCATCTAAATCTTTTGCCTGCCAACTAAAGAGGACTTCACCTGATACATTCAAAGTAACTGTAGAATTATTCTCCGGTGAAATTAATTTTGCGGGAAAAGGAAAATGACTCTCTTCAGGAGAATCTTCAAGATAAAAACTCCAAGTCTGGCTATCAGCAGTAACCGTTGTAAGACTCGCTTTAGATCTAACAAACCAGCGATAGGGCGCTCCCGCTGGAAGAATTACTGAAACATTTAAAAGGTAGGTTGTGGATCTGAACTGCTGGTTTGTAAGAGTATTTTCGATTATCAATTCATACTGATCCGTATTTAGTGCAGCTGTCCATTGAAAGCGAACTTGTCTCTCTAGATCATTTACTCTTGACGCAGTAGTACACGATTCTAAATTATTTGGAGCAACTAAATTAACAGATTCAGGATCAGGAATTGGATCGGGACCACAACCCAAATAGATTAAAATCATAAATAAAAAAACTTTTTTCATCGCTTTAATAATTTATGAGTTTCACTATGGCTGCCGTAATCAATTTGTAAAACATACCAACCCCTAGGGAATGATCCCATAGAAATAGTATGAGTCCCTTTAATTTGAGAAACTTTTTCTCTTTTAAGCAAAAGTTCACCTGAGGCTGAAAATAAATACACATCTGCTACCTTATCTTTAGGTAATATCAAATTAATTTTTTCAATAAATGGATTTGGAAAAACTTTAGTTTGGGATTCCAAATTAATCCAATCCTCAAAAATCCCTTGGCATATTTTATCTGTTTTAACCTTAATGCTGTTTAGTTTTTTGTTTAACGGAAGCTCAACGGTATTTTTATCTGTAACCATATAAGTCTTTTCATTTATTAAAACCTCATAGTTACCTCCTCCAGATAAATTTAGTGATACAGTTTGTTTTGAAGGATTGTATGTTGATATAACTCCCAGCTCTTCAGGGGAGTTTATTTTAGTAAAGAAGCAATACTGAAAATCAGGAAAACGGATTGAATAAACACATATATCATATCCTCCTGAAGCAAGATTATCAAGAGTTTTTCCATTTTCAGTAAAAATTAAATCCCTTTGATATCCCTGGGGACCAATAATTTCAGCTCTGTAAGAGAAGTTAGCAACTGCATCAAATCTTAAAGACCCGTTTTGATTATTAGGACAACTTGTATCTTTTTTCGTTATGCTAATGTTTTGCTCTGAAAAAATATCACACACATCCCCTATTCCATTATTGTCGATATCTGATTGATCCTCATTGGTTATAAGGGGACAATTATCCTCACTATCAACAAATGAATCATTATCACTATTTAATTCAATGACACCTTCCACACATAAATCAATTTCAAATTCTAATAGCTTACCTGTATCATTTTTAAATTCATCCAATACCAATAGTCTCCACTCACCTCTTGATGAAGTTCCATATAAAAGACTAAAATCTTGAGTTGGTCTGTAGGTTCCTGTAAATGGTGCCGAACCCTCATTTATACTTATAGTGGCTTCTTGATCAAAAATAGTTCGAGTATAGTTATCACTTGACCCCCCCTGAGCGGAAGATAATAAATAACGATCTCCATTAGGAGCAATAAGATATAATGAAAGATCCTCTAACCAGCTATGAGTTAAATCTACAAGAACATCTATATCTAATATAGGGGCGTCATAATTTATATTGATTACTGAGTAGGTTTCTCCCTCATCATTATCTGTGGCGTCAACTAAATCTTTAGGAAGATCATTTGACCTGTAGCTGGAACAAGATGTTGAATTAGTTATAAAAGAATAAACCTGTGAAAAGTCTGAGCTGCCACAATTATTTTGATTTTGAATACGCCAATAATACTGGGTTGAAGCAGATAATTTCTGAGTTTGAAGCTCAGATGCAGTAACTAAAGAATCTAAAATCAAAGATTCAAAGCTTGAGATTTTAGAAAGTTGAATTCTAGTACGATCTACATTCGATCCTTTTTCCCAAGATAAAACAGGACTTAAACTTACGTTAGCTTGCTCATTAAAAGGTTCTAATAAATTTAATTCATCGTAAGTATCACTTCGCTGTTTCAAAATAAAAGGGAATGATTCTGAATTATTATTGTAATTAGCCACTAAATTAAAATTGTAATCTCCTGAGGTTAAAGAAGAGAGTCCATTTAATACAAATGATCCTGAAGTGTCTGAAGAGCCATAAGTTGATTTTGAATATTCTACTTCTACTCCCACTGGCAAGGGGCTAATTTGAAGAGTGAAATTGCTATCAAAATTATCTTCTTTTTCGATATTAAAATCAAACTGCAGTGAATTTTCACCACAATTTTCTTCAATAAATGAATTTAGATTTAAAACTAAATCTCTAGATTGAATTGTAAAAGGAGTAGAGTTGATTGCAAAAAAGATATTACTTACCGGTTTTATCTTTATCCTTGCACTTGTAGTGTCAATACCATTTGGAATAATTACCTGCGAAGAGCCATTATTAGGAACTGATTCAGCTAATACAATTGGAAACGTACTTCCTCCATCTGTAGATAATAAAATATTTACACTTGATGCGTTAATCGGACTTTTATCTGTCCCCGCAACATTCCATAGAACCTCCTCTAAAGACCCACCTTTTATAATAGTACCAAATTGGTTTTGTGAATCCATCGTGAATGGACCTGCGTTAGCAATTGAAGTAATCTGAATTTTATCCTGTGCTATTTGACTAAAAGAGGCCGTTTGCTTTCGAACTGTAAGTCCCCAATTTATAGTTCTACCCACCAGTGGTACAGTCTCCCAATCATCAAACATTTTTGGGTTTTCTTCTGTTAACTCATTTTTTAACACACGATCTAAATTGGGTATTATTCTTTTAGGATTAGATTTAGGAAGCACAGACCTTACCAGTGCTCCAGTTTGATTATTGGGTCCAAAATTACTGGATGTGATTTCTGCACTATCCAATTGTTCCCAACAGTAATTAAAGCTTTCTGAAGTATTTCCGATTATAGTGTCAATAGATAATTCGTAAGCTGTACCAATCGGAATCTTATAGTCTTTACCTGCATCAATACTAAATGTATCTAGAGATACACTTTCTGATGTCCCACAAGAAATGGTATTCACATATTCTAAAATATTTTGAATACTATAATAATGAAAATATGGATCCCCATGCTGCTGAAGATCATCCTCACCAGTAATTCCAGCATATCCCATTATTGTAGATCCACTACCAGGCTCTACATTAAAACCTGTTCCCTCAGTTTCAAAAGAATAAGTATGATAGGCGCCAAATTGATGACCTATTTCATGACCCGCGTAATCAAGATCAAAATAATCATTGCGGAAAGTTCCCCCGTAGATATCTCTAAAAGGGTGTGTTGAATACCCTTGCGCTTTTTCCCCTGAAATACATACGCAGCCTATACATCCTGCATCGCCATTGGGTTCTCCATAATCAAATAAATGCCCTACATCATATGCCCCATCTCCTAGCTCTTGATCCAAAGTTGTTTGAAGTTCAGTACTAAAATTTCCTGTGTAGGGATCCGTATTTGGATCACTATAAAGTAAACTAGCATCGGAAACTAACTCAAGTCTAACGTTTAAATCTCTTTCGAAGATTACATTAATTCTATTAAGAGTACTTAAAACTGCAGCAAGAGCATCCTCACTATTAGATCCATTTGAATTATCATTATCCCCCCAAAAACTGGTGAATTCTCCTGTAGAAGATATAGCAATTCTAAATGTACGAATGGATTCAGATGCAAATTGTTTTTTTGATTTGTTCTGTTTCAACTTATGTCTTGATAAACCGATTTCTGTTTTACAAAACAAAGGTGCACTTGAATCTTTCTTATTTTTTAGATATGTGTAATGTAAGTTTTTCTCACCCCTTACCGGCTGAATAAAATAATCTGGTGCATCTTCAAATTGTAACCACCCATTAATACCTCCATATTGTGTGCTTAGGCTAAGTCTTACGTTAGGTCTTGTTTTACTAATCCCCTTGTAGGTTTTAAGATTAGGATATTTCTCTGCAAGATGCTTTGAAAGTAATGGTGTTGGTTCTATTTCAAATACTTCTTCTTCTCCTTTTTCATTAGGGAGTGTTATTTCATTTTTAGTCTTCTTTGAATTTAAATTATATGACGATAAAATATTCGCAGGCATTTTAAAGAACCGCTCTTTTAAAACATCAAATTGATTTATTTGATTATAGCTTTTAACCTGTGTCCAATGATCTTGACCTAATAAGAATTGGAAGGAAATTAAAAGAAAAATAGTCCACCAAATACTTAACTCTTTAAGGCGATAAATGTTGCGCTTTTTCAATTCCGGCCATTGAAGTATTGGTTAAAAATAAACAAACTAATTCTTCTGTAACTGATATTAACGTACTTTTGTAAAGCAAAAATGAAGACGTTTTTTTAATGAAGGTTTTTCACGGAATTGAAAACTACTCCTACTCTACCAAATCAATTTTAACCATTGGAACCTTTGATGGTGTTCACATAGGACATCAAAAAATAATTCGCTCTTTAGTGAGTCAAGCTAGAGAAAAAAATCTACAAGCAAATATTCTAACATTTTTTCCTCATCCTAGGATGATTTTACAAAAAGAAACAAGCATTAAATTAATTGATACTCAAAAAGAAAAAGAAAAAATTCTTAAAAGTTTAGGTATTGATAATTTAATTGTACATCCTTTTTCAAAAGATTTTTCTAGACTTACCGCTACAGAGTTTACAAGAGATATACTTGTAGGTCAACTAGGGATTTCATCTCTTTATATTGGTTATGATCACCGTTTTGGAAAAAATAGAGAGGCTACCGTTGAAGATCTAATTGAATTCGGTAGAATGTTCGATTTTGAAGTTATTACTATTCCAGCTCAAGATGTTTCTTCTATTACAGTGAGTTCAACCAAAATAAGAGATGCTATAAAAAATAGTGAGTTTGAAAAAGTAAAAAATTTTCTTGGCCGCCCGTATGAACTTAATGGCATTGTAATAAAAGGAGACGGCCTAGGCAGAACAATTGGTTTCCCTACTGCCAATTTAAAAATTGATGAGCAGTATAAACTCATTCCCAATAAAGGAGTCTATCTGATTAGGGCCCTTTATAATGAAAATAATTATCTAGGAATGATGAATATTGGAAATAGACCTACCATTGACGGTGAAAGCCAAACACAAGAAGTACACCTTTTTGATTTCAATAAAAGCATTTATGGTGATCCTATAAAAGTTTGTTTTCTTGAAAAAATTCGAGATGAGAAAAAGTTTGATTCCCTAGAAGAATTGAAAGAACAACTTGTTAAAGATCAAGAAAATTGTAAAAGAATCATAAGTAGTCTATAGCCATCATAAAATTACTTTATTTTTGCACAAATGATATTTCATGCTTGCACTGCAATACATAAGAGAAAATAAGGACTCTGTTATAAAAGGCCTTGAAAAAAGGGGGTTTAAATCATTAGACCTCATTGACAAAATCATTGATCTGGATCAGCAAAGAAGAAGTATTCAAACAAAATTAGATTCTCACTTATCTGATTCAAATCAGATGGCAAAAGAAATTGGAAATTTATTTAAGTCAGGGGAAACGGATAAAGCTAATTCACTTAAAGAAAAAAGTACTGCAGCTAAAGAGCTAACAAAACAGTTACAAGAACAATTACAAAAAGTCTCTTCTGAGTTATTAGAGTTAAGAACTCAAATTCCAAATATCCCTGATCAAAGTGTTCCTACTGGAAATACTGAAGAAGATAATGAAGAAGTTTTTAGAGCTGGAGAAATTCCTGAATTAGACTCAAAAGCACTTCCCCATTGGGACTTAGCGAGTAAATATGATCTTATTGATTTTGAATTAGGCAATAAAATCACAGGAGCTGGTTTCCCAGTATATAAAGGAAAAGGTGCAAGATTACAACGTGGTCTTATCAATTATTTTTTGGATCGCAACACAGCAGCTGGATATAAAGAAGTTCAAGTTCCTCATCTAGTGAATGAAGATTCTGGATTTGGTACGGGTCAACTTCCAGACAAAGAGGGGCAAATGTATCATGTTCAAAACGACAATTTATACCTCATCCCAACAGCTGAAGTACCCATTACCAATCTTTACAGAAATTCTTTACTAAATGTGTCACAGCTTCCTATTGCACTCACTGGTTATACACCATGCTTTAGAAGAGAAGCTGGAAGTTATGGAGCACATGTTAGAGGATTAAACAGATTACATCAATTTGACAAAGTTGAAATCGTTAGAATTGAAGAGCCTCAAAATGCAATGAATGCTTTAGATAGCATGGTGGATCATGTAAAATCAATTCTAAATGAGCTGAGTCTTCCCTATCGTGTTTTAAAACTTTGTGGTGGTGATTTAGGTTTTACCTCTGCTTTAACTTATGATTTCGAGGTATATTCTACCGCTCAAAAACGTTGGCTTGAAATCAGTTCAGTATCTACATTTAATAGCTTTCAAGCAGAACGTTTGCAATTAAGATATAAAGATAAAGAAGGGAGGAAACAAAGTGTTCATACTTTAAATGGAAGTTCCCTTGCCCTGCCAAGAGTTATTGCAGGTTTACTAGAAAACTTTCAAACCGAAGAAGGAATAAAAATTCCTGAAGTACTAGTTCCATACACTGGTTTTGATCTAATAAATTAGGATGGTAATATACAATGTTACTACCCACGTAGAATCATCTATAGAAGATAGTTGGCTAAATTGGATGAAAGAAAAACATCTTCCAGAAATGCTAGCAACAAAAAAGTTTAAAGCTGCCAGAATATTTAAGATTATCAGTGAGAATGACAAAGGAGGCGTTAGTTATGCAACTCAATATCACTGTGATAACAGAAATTCTTTAGAGCAATATCTAAATGATTTTGCGGTTAAGCTTAGAGAAGATGCTGTAAATAAATTTGGAGATCGTATCTTATCATTTAGAACTGAACTTGAGTTAATTGTACAGCAACCATGAAATCAGTCAGAGCAAAAAAAAAATTAGGCCAACACTTTTTAAAGGATTTAAATATTGCTCGTAAAATTTCTGAAACATTAACTTTTGAGAATTATAAAAAAGTTGTAGAGATAGGACCAGGAATGGGAGTGCTTACTCAATTTTTAATTGAAAAAACTAAAGATCTTAATCTTATTGAAATTGATTCAGATTCTGCAGCTTATCTTAAAAATCGTTATGAAGAAAAGGATTTCAATCTTATAGTGGGCGATTTTTTAAAATTAGATATTGAAAAGACATTTGGATCTGAGCCCCTTGCTATAATCGGAAATTTCCCATACAACATCTCCACTCAAATTATTTTTAAAACTTTAGAACACAGAAATCAAATTCCTTTTTTTTCTGGAATGTTCCAAAAAGAAGTTGCAGAAAGAATTTGTGAATCCCCTGGCTCTAAAAAATATGGAATACTTTCAGTACTAACTCAATTATTTTATAAAACAAAACTACTTTTTGAAGTTACTCCTGAGGTTTTCAAACCAAAACCTAAAGTTGTTTCTGCAGTAATTATGTTAGAAAGGAAAGAAAATTTAAACCTAGATTGTGATGAAAAGCTACTATTTAAAATCGTTAAGTTAAGTTTTCAACAAAGGCGTAAAACTCTTAGAAATAGTTTAAAAACATTGAATATACCAGAAATGTTAAGAGAAGATAGTATCTTTGATAAACGTCCAGAGATGCTCTCAGGAAAGGACTTCGTCCAACTTGCAAAAAAGATTGGCCATGGCAACATTTCAAATTAATTCTGATTTTATAAATGAAATAAAAGACCTTATTGCAAAGGGAAACAAAACACGTATAAAATTAAAACTCAAATCAGCTCACTATGCTGATCTAGGTGAAATTATAGAAGCCATTTCATTAGACGAAGCAACTTATCTTATAAAATTATTAGGAAGTGATAAAACTGCAGACGCTCTTGCAGAAGTTGATCCTGATATCAGAGAAGGAATTTTAGAACAGCTTTCAGCAAAAGAGATTGCTAAAGAAGTTTTGGAACTGGACACTGATGATGCCACAGATATTATATTGGAGCTACCCGCCGAAAGGCAAGAAAAAGTAATGTCTCAGATTGCAGATGATGAGCACGTAAGTGATATCAGGGATCTTTTAAAGTATGATGAAAATACAGCAGGGGGACTAATGGCAAAAGAACTAGTCAAAGTAAATGAAGACCTTAGCGTATTAAAATGTCTTAATGAAATGAGAGCTCAAGCTGAAAATGTTACTCGTGTGCACTCAATATATGTAGTTGATAAAAATAATAAACTTAAAGGGAGGCTCTCGCTAAAAGATCTAATTACAGCCAATTCTAAAGCTAAAGTAAAAGATATTTATATTCCAAAGGTAGATTATGTAACTGTTGATCAAGAAAATGAAGAAGTGGCTAAAATAATGTCAAAGTATGACTTAGAAGCTATTCCAGTAGTGAATGATAAAAAAGAACTTTTGGGTCGTATCACTATTGATGATATCGTTGATGTAATTAAAGAAGAAGCAGATAAAGACTATCAGTTAGCTGCAGGTATTTCAGCAGATGTTGAGGCTGACGATAAAATATTTGATCTTGTTAAAGCAAGACTTCCTTGGTTATTTCTTGGACTATTAGGTGGCTTAGGAAGTGTGTTTATACTCCAAGATTTTGAAACAATTATGGAGCAGCCCACAATTCGAAATTTATTTTTTTATACTCCACTAATCGCTGCTATGGCTGGAAATGTAGGTGTTCAATCTTCAGCAATTATCGTACAAGGTATTGCAAATGACGTTGTTAAGGGCTCTCTTTTCAATCGTTTATTAAAAGAAATAGGGTTAAGTCTTATAAATGGATTTTCTCTTGCAATTATTATCCTGATTTTTGGTCAAATTATTAATCAATCATTTTTAGTAAGTGCAACAATAGCAGGATCAATGATGTTAGTTATTGTTGTAGCGGCTCTTGTAGGCACTTTTGTCCCTATAGTTTTAAATAAACAAGGAATTGACCCTGCCATAGCTACAGGTCCTTTTATAACGACCGCAAATGATATTTTTGGCATCTTCCTTTTCTTTTATATTGCAAAACTTATTTTAGGTTTTTAATGAGAAAACCACATATACTTCATGTAGATGAAAATCATCCCCTTTTAATAGAAGGACTAAAAAATATGGGATATGAAAATGTCATTGAATATACTACTCCACTGGAAAAATTAATTCCAAATCTTAATCTTTTTCAGGGACTTGTTATTAGAAGTAGGTTTCCTATTGATAAAAAATTTCTTGATTTAGCCACCTCCCTCAAATTTATAGCACGAGTAGGTGCTGGTTTAGAGAACATAGACATATCTTATGCTGAGTACAAAAAGATTAGTCTAATTGCTGCCCCTGAAGGTAATAGAAATGCAGTTGGTGAGCATGCCTTAGGAATGTTACTTGCAATTATGAATAAATTGAGAATGGGACACCAAAATATTTCTAAAGGATTGTGGCTTAGAGAATTACATCGTGGATATGAGGTGGAAGGTAATACTATAGGAATAATTGGTTATGGTAATACAGGTAAAAGTTTTGCTAAAAAATTAACTGGTTTTAATGATGTTAAAATTTTATGCTATGACATTAAACCTGACATGGGAGATAAAATAGCAAAACAGGTTTCTATAAATGAACTTCAAAGTAAAGCTCAAATAATAAGTCTCCATGTTCCAGAAACTGACCAAACAATAGGAATGATTGATAAAAATTTTATCAATAAAATGAAACATCCTTTTTGGCTAATAAATACTGCAAGAGGAAAAGCCGTTGTTACAAAAGATTTAGTTGATGCTTTAAAATCAAAAAAAATAATTGGAGCTGGATTAGATGTTTTAGACTATGAATCCTCCTCTTTTAATTCTGTGTTTAATTCTAATAAGGAAATGGATTCTTTAAAATTTTTGATAGAAGCAGATCAAGTAATTTTAAGTCCTCATGTTGGTGGATGGACAGTTGAAAGTCACCAAAAACTGGCCAAAACCATACTTAACAAAATTCTTAATCTAAGAATTATATAACAAATTGGGCTGTTTCTTGTGTTCTTTGTTCTAAAAGAATAGGTTTTTTAAAGCTGTGAATAAATTTAGATGCATTTTTATCAAAATGTCTTATTGTATATAAATCAACATTTTCGATTACCTTAACATTAAATTTAGAACGTAAAACGAGAACTAATTCTTCAAGGCGTTTATATTTATTATTAACACAGACTGAAAAGCTAATAGCAGAATTTTGAATTAACTCCACTGGCATCTGATATTCGTGGAGTAAACTGAAAATATAACTAATATTTTTTTCCACAATGAATGAGAAATCAATAGATGAAAGCCTTAATAACACTTGATTTTTTTTAACAATATAACAGGGTATATTGGGCTCAATAGCTTTTCCTTTTGATACTGCAGTGCCAGTTTTTGTAGGGTTTTCGAATGATTTTACATAAAGAGGTATTTCTTTTCGTTGAAGTGGTTGTAAAGTCTTTGGGTGAATTACAGAAGCACCATAGAAAGCAAGTTCTATTGCTTCTCTATATGAAATCTGATTTAATAATTGAGTATTTTGAAATACACGAGGATCGCCATTTAAAACTCCAGGAACATCTTTCCAAATAGTTACAGAAGTTGCATTTAATGCATATGCAAAGATTGCTGCTGAATAATCAGATCCTTCGCGTCCTAAAGTAGTAGTAAAGTTATTTGAGTTGCTTCCAATAAACCCTTGTGTTATAATTAAAGAATCCTTTTCTACTTGAAGTTTAATATTTTTTTGAGTGAGTTCCCAATTTAAATTAGCTGCTCGGTAATAATCATCTGTTTTAATACAATTTCTAGAGTCCAACCAAAAGTTGTCTATTCCTGAAAATTTAATAAAATGGTGGATAATTGTTGTGGATAGTATTTCTCCATAGCTAACTACCTGATCATAAACAAAGCTATAGATGGGAGATTTATTTGAGTTAAAAAAATTAGTTATCTCATCAAAAATTTCATGTATCCTCTTTTCTATTTCGAAACTATTTTTTTCAAAAAGATCTTTTATGATCTTTAAGTGAAATTCTTTTAGCTCATAAATACCCTCTGGAGTTTTATCTTTTTCTTTAAAATAATCATCAATTATTTTTTCAAGTGCATTGGTTGTTTTTCCCATAGCAGAAACTACCACTAAGGTGTCTTGATGGCCGACTTTATTAATGACAGACAAAAGATTTTTTACCCCCAACGCATCCTTTACCGATGCTCCTCCAAATTTAAATACTTTCATATTTGATTAAGATTCTTTTAACGAGTTTAAATATTTTTCCATTTCCAAACGATGCATTTGTACTGTATCCCAATCATCTAAAACAGTAGCACCGCTATTTTTATAAAAATTAACAGCTGGTGTATTCCAATTTAGAACATTCCATTCAATACGCTGAACCCCTGCGTTATATGATTGCCTTATGAATGCAGAATACAATTTGGTTCCTATCCCTTTTCCTTTGTATTTCTCAGAAACAATTAAGTCTTCAAGATGAAATGTAGGCCCTCTCCATGTAGAATATCGAGGATAATATAATGCCATACCTACAACTTTATTACTGATTTCAGCAACTATACATTCAAAAAGAGGGTTAGAACCAAAACCATGATTTTCAATATCTAAAACTGATATTTTTACACTATCAGGCTCTTTTTCGAAGATTGCTAACTCTTTAATTAAGTTATGAATTGCTTTACTATCCTTTTTACCTGCTTTTCTTATAATAGTTTCCATTGAAAAGTTTTGATGCAAAAGTAGAATAACTAGAACATACGATCCTTAAACCTAAATAAATATCACAATTTTGTTAGCTGTGTTATAAAAAAGAGGTCTTCTTTAGCCAGTCTGATGTAACTCTAAAAAATTCTTCAGGATTTTCAGCATGTAACCAGTGTCCTGATTTTGTTATTAACAACTGGTCGGCATTTGGAAAATGGTACTTTATAATTGAATGATCATTATCGGTTATATAATCCGAATTTTGACCTTTTAAAAACAAACATGGTTTGTTAGATTTAGCATCTTTATCAAGCCCTTTACCAATAGCTTCACTTGCATTTTTCAGTACATCAATATTAATCCTTAAACCTAACTTTCCAGGCTCTTTCCAGTAAAGATTTTTAAGTAAAAACTGTCTAGTTGAGGCATCGTCAACCCAATTTGATAAATTTTCGTCAGCAATAGCTCTTGATGAGATTTTATCAAAGTCCAAATTAGATAAACCATTTAATATTTGTTGGTGGTGGGGATCATATTTTTTGGGAGCTATATCTGCTACTATAAATCCCTTCAATAATTGGAAATGATGACATGCAAGGTGCATTGCTACCTTACCTCCCATTGAATGTCCTAAAACTAAAATATTATTTAAGTTATGATAACTACAATACTCAATAATATCTTGTGCCATAATAGAATAAGAAAAATTTGAATCCCAAAAACTTCGCCCATGGTTTCTTTGATCTACAAGATGTACTCTATAGCCATAAGCAGTCAAGCGTTTAGCATAGGTTTTCCAATTATCACCCATCCCCAAAAAACCATGGAGTATCAATAAATCTTCTCCTTGATCACCTAAAATTAAACTATGAAGAATATTCAATTTGTAAGACGTTGAAGGTACATTGGTATTACATTTTCAAAACCTAAATATAAACTTTCACAAATAAGTGCATGACCAATAGAAACTTCCAACAGATCAGGAATATTTTGCGAAAAATAAGCTAGATTTTTTAGATTCAAATCATGACCCGCATTTAACCCAATACCTAGTTCTTTTGCTTTTTTTGCCGCATTTATGTATGGAGAAATTGCTTTAGATTTATCAATGTCATAGTTTTTTGCATAGCTTTCTGTATAAAGCTCAATTCTGTCAGTACCAGTGTCAAAAGCCCCCTGAACCATTGTAATTTCTGGATCAACAAAAATTGAAGTCCTTATTCCATTTGCTTTAAATTGATCAATAATCTTTTTAAGATATTTTTGATTTTTTACTGTATCCCAACCGGCATTTGAAGTTATTGCATCTTCTGAATCAGGTACTAAAGTAACTTGAGTTGGTTTTATTTCAAGAACTAAATCAATAAATTTAGGAAGTGGGTTTCCTTCGATGTTATATTCAGTAGTTAATACTTGGGGTAAATCAAGTGCATCTTTATAGCGAATATGACGCTGATCGGGTCTTGGATGAATTGTAATCCCTTGTGCGCCATATTCTTGAAGGTCTTTAGCTACTTTCAGAAGATTTGGTGTATCACCTCCCCTTGAGTTTCTAAGGGTAGCAACTTTATTAATATTTACACTGAGCGATATCATTTTTTCAAAGATATTATCTTATCATTTAACTAAAAATAACTTTTAGTAAAGAATTTATTTTTAAAAAATATGATTTTAGAGTTTTGTACCTTTGTTTTTATATTTTATTATGAATATAGCTATTTACAGTGCATTTTATTCAAAAACCTCAATAACTTACATTAAATCTGTAATAGATTATCTTGAAGAAAATAAATACGGTTTTGTCCTCGTTGATAGATTAAAAAAACATCTTGGTTCAGAGTCTGGTAAGTACAATTATTTTAAAGACGATGAACTGTTAAGCCAAAAAGTTGATTTTTTATTTTCTGTAGGTGGTGACGGCACATTATTAAGATCAATTTCTATTATTGGTGATACCAAAATTCCTATACTTGGAATTAATGCAGGAAAACTTGGTTTTTTAACAACTATAAAACGTGATACATTGAAAAAAGGATTGGATATGTTTTTTGATGGAAAATATTCTTTTGTGAAGCGTTCCCTTCTTGAAGTAAAAACTAAAAATCCCATTGAAACAATTGAAGATTTTGGGTATGCACTGAATGAGGTTTCTATAAATAGAAAAAATACAACATCTATGTTAAGTATCGATTCTAATTTAGATGATCAATTTTTAACTACTTACTGGTCAGATGGTCTAATAATTGCAACACCAACTGGTTCCACGGGCTATTCTTTAAGCAGTGGTGGTCCCATTGTAACTCCCTCTTCTAAATGTCTAATTGTCAATCCCATAGCCCCTCATAATATTAATATGCGTCCTTTAATTGTTCCTGATAAAACTTATTTCAAAATATCTGTCAATGGGAGGGGAAAAACTCATTTACTTTCCTTAGACTCTAGAATATTTACATTAGAAAATGGTAATGATATTTACATTAGCAAAGCTAAGTTTAAAGCTATAACAATTCAATTAGATGGAACTTCATTTTTTGATGCTTTGAGAGAAAAGCTTTTTTGGGGTCAAGATTCAAGAAATATACAATAAAATAAGGCTTTTTCGGTTTATACTATACTAAAAACTTGGTCTTTTAGTTATGTCATGCCGATGTATAAAAAAGTTTACTTTATTGCCTGCTTTTTTTTGATGAGATTTGTCGCAGCACAATTTCATGAAATTGGAATTTTTCTGGGGGGCAGTAACTATATTGGAGATATTGGAAGTCATAGATATATTGATCCAAATGAATTTGCTTACGGAGTTTTATACAAATGGAATGTAACCGATCGATATTCTTTAAGAAGTGGAGTAACTTTATCCAATTTAAATGAAAATGAGTTTAGAAATACTGATATTAATAGATTCCGAAGATCATATAAAGTAACCAACCCTATACAAGAGATAACAGCAGGGGTAGAAATAAATTTTAAAGAGTTTAATCTACATAATCCAGAATTCAGTTTCACACCATATATTTTTTATGGATTGGGGTATTTCAGATATGATCAACCCTATTTAATTTCTAATGGCCCAATAAATCCTCCTTCAATTAATGTTTTTAGTAAAGACAGAAAAATTGCTATACCGTTAAGTTTTGGTTTTAAAATTAATCCAAACCCATTTTTTGTGCTAGGTTTTGAAATTGGTGCCAGATATACCTTAACAGACAACTTAGACGGTAGCAATCCTTCTGCTGAAATTCTAACTAACTATCCTTCGGCACTTGCATTCGGAAATTTTTCTAATAATGACTGGTATATTTTTACTGGTTTAACAATTTCATTTACCTTTGGCGATCTCCCATGTTATTGTAAAGAATAAATGAGTAAAAAACCAAAACATGTAGCAATAATTATGGACGGCAATGGTCGATGGGCCACAAAACAGGGTAAAGAACGTTTTGCAGGACATAATCGAGGGGCAAAAACCGTCAGTAAAATTGTTGAGCACGCTGCTAAAGAGAAAATTGAATACTTAACTTTATTTGCTTTTTCTACTGAAAATTGGAATCGTCCAGCAGAAGAAGTAAATATATTAATGAAACTTTTGGTGAGTTCATTAAGAAAACAATTTTCTAGACTTACAGAAAATAATATAAAATTGTCTTCTATAGGTAATCTCGATTTATTGCCAAGTATTGTAAAGGAAGAATTATCATATGTCAAGAATAAAACAAAAAATAATACCGGAATGGTTCTTACATTGGCATTAAATTATGGTGGAAAAGAAGAAATAATAGATGCTGTAAAAACTATTTCAGATAAAGTTAAAAATAGTATAATATTACCCGAAAAAGTTGACGAATCCACCATAATTGCTCATCTTTACACTCGAAATCTACCTCCTGTAGATTTACTGATTAGAACTAGTGGTGAAGAAAGAATTAGTAACTTCCTTTTGTGGCACATTGCATATGCCGAACTATACTTTACAAAAACACTTTGGCCAGATTTCACAAAAGAAGATTTAAATATAGCATTAAGTGAATATTGTAAAAGAGAAAGGCGATTTGGAAAAACGAGCGAGCAACTCAATTAGAATTATTCTATTAAAAAAATCGATAATTCCTTTTATCCTCATCATAGGAGCATTTTCTTACGGCCAAACAGAAAGTTTTGTAAAAGGGAAAACTTATGAATTAGATTCTTTAACTGTAAGTGGAATTAAAACATTCAATGAACAAACTGTAATTTCATATAGTGGTCTTAGAAAGGGACAAAAAATAAAAGTCCCAGGAGAAGAAGTAAGTTCTGTAATAAATAAATTATGGGGATTAGAATTATTCAGTAATATTAATGTTTATGTTACAAATGTTGAAAACAATAAAATTTCATTAGATATCGAAATTGAAGAACTTCCTACGTTAACAGATGTAAAAATTAATGGGCTAAAAAAAGGAAACACAGAAACTATAATTAAAGATACTGAACTTACAAAAGGGAAAAAGCTTTCTGAAAGTTTTATGACTAACACTAAAAATTATATAATAAATAAATATAAGAAAGAAGGTTTTCTGGATACTAAAGTCAATCTAAACACAATAAAAGATACTATAGGTGCAAACTCCTATAAAATGGTTGTAAATATTGACAAGGGACAACGTATCAAAATAAAAGAAATTGATTTTAATGGCAATGAGGTTTTTAAGGAATCCAAATTAAGATCAAAACTCAAAAACACAAAAATTAAAAACCCTATACGTTTTTGGAAAAGATCAAAATATATCAATAATGATTTTAATGATGACCTTAATGGATTAATAGAATTTTATAAAGAAAATGGTTTTCGAGATGCTCGTATAATAAAAGATACTCTTCTAAGAAATGACAAAACATCTAACTCTATCGCCCTTAAACTTGACATTGAAGAAGGAAAAAAATATTATTTTGGTGATATAGATTTTGTTGGAAATACAGTATATACCAATAATTCCCTACAACAGATATTAGGGCTTAAAAAAGGAGATGTATATAATGGTGTTCTATTAAAAAAAAGAATTGCTGACACAAGCAAACCTGACGGCAATGATATTACAAATCTGTATCAAAATAATGGGTACTTATTTTCCAATATAAACGCAGTTGAAGTTAGTGCTGTTAAGGATACAATAGATTTTGAAATTAGAATTACTGAAGGAAAACTCGCTAATTTTAATAAAATTGTCGTTGAGGGAAATACAAAAACTAATGATCACGTTATCTACCGCGAACTAAGAACAAAACCAGGAGAATTATATAGTAAAGATAAACTTGTAAGAACCGTAAGGGAGGTAGGTCAATTAGGATTTTTTGATGCTGAACAAATTAATCCACAAATTGAAAATGTAGATCCGAACTCTGGAACTATCGATGTACGATTTGATTTAGTTGAATCAGGTGCAAGCCAAATTGAATTGCAAGGCGGATACGGTCAGGGAGGTTTTATTGGAACTCTAGGACTCTCGTTTAACAATTTTTCAATGAGAAATATTTTAGATAAAACAAAATATAAGCCATTACCTATGGGAGACGGTCAAACATTAGCTTTACGGCTTCAAGCAAGCCAATTTTATAACACTTACAGTTTTAGCTTTTCTGAACCTTGGTTAGGAGGACAGCAACCCGTCCAATTTTCAACATCTCTTCAACACACAATTCAGTACCGTTTTGATTTCTTCACAGGGCTTGCTGATAAATCTCAATCTTTTCAGATTAGTGGAATAACATTAGGCCTCGCAAAAAGATTACGTATCCCAGATGATTTTTTTCAGCTCTCACAAGCAATTTCTTATCAATATTACAACTTAAATAATTACTTCACTGGCTTGTTTACTTTTGGTGATGGAGAAGCTAATAACTTATCTTATACAATAAATCTTACAAGAAATAATACAAGAATAAATCCTATTTTTCCTACTGGTGGATCTACTTTCAGCATAAGTGGAAAGTTTACACCCCCCTACTCTTTATTCTCAAAAAAAGATTTTTCTAACTTAGGTGTTTTAGCTGAATTTCAAGATGAGAATGGAAATCCAGATCAGTCAAAAATAGATCAAGAAAAATTTAAGTGGCTTGAATTTTATAAAATCAAGTTTAATGGAACTTGGTATTCCCAAGTTTATGATAAACTAATCTTAAAAACACAAGCTGACTTTGGGTTTTTAGGAGCCTATAACTTAGCAAGGGGAAATATTCCATTTGAGCGATTCTTTCTTGGGGGTGATGGAATGATTAATTATGCTCTTGATGGCAGAGAAACTATTGCACTCAGAGGGTATCCAAACCAATCTTTATCCAGTACTGATGGTTCAGTAATATATAATAAATTTACTTTAGAACTTCGTTATCCTATTACATTAAAGCCGACTGCTTCAATATATACTTTAACCTTTTTAGAAGCTGGAAACGGCTACAATAACTTTAGAGAGTTTAATCCCTTTAATTCTAGAAGATCTGCAGGGGCTGGGGTAAGGATTTTTATGCCTGCTTTTGGATTACTTGGTATAGATTTTGGTTACGGATTTGATAATGTAAATCCAAATATAACAACACCTAACGGGTGGGAAACTCATTTTGTTATTGGACAAAGATTTTAGATTAAACACGATTAAGTCTTGTATATGTTTATAATATCTTATAAATCTCTACGTTAAATATTTAATGAATCTGATAAAAATTAAAACTTTTTTTATTGTATTTATATCATTTATAAGTATTTCAACTTTTGCTCAAAAGGGTACACGTGTTGGTTATATTGACATGAACATAATACTTAAAAATATTGATGAATACAATAAAGCAAGTACGCTCCTTGATAAAAATATTGAAAAGTGGAAAAAGGAGATTGAATTAAAAAAAATTCAGCTGAATCAGTATGAAGAACAACTAAATACAGAAAGAATTTTACTTACCCCAGAGCTTATTAATGACAGAGAATTAGAGATTAAAGATTTTGCTTCAGAGATCATAAATTTACAAGAAAAACGCTTTGGACCAAAAGGAGATATGATTATTCAAAGATCAAAATTAATCCAGCCTGTTCAAGATCAAGTTTTGTCAGTGATAAAACAAATTGCTGAAGAAAAGAAATATGATTTCATTTTTGATCGATCTTCGAGTCTTACTATGCTATATTCCGCAAAAATTTACGATATTAGCGAGCTAGTTATTAAAAGAATTAACAGACAACAGCGTATTCAAAATAGAAAAGACCAAATAGAAAAATTAAAAAATAAAACGAGTTCCTCAAAAAATTAACAATATATACACCTATGAAAGATTTTATACACTTATTTGCTAGTCTATTATTATTAGTTATTCCTGTAAACACAAATGCACAGTCAAAAGTTGCGCATATTAATACCCAACAATTAATTAGTGAGATGCCTGAAGTTATTGCAGCGCAAAGTGAGTTAAAAAAATTAGAAGATCAATATGCAAAAGAATTAGAAACTTCTGCAAAAGAATTTCAAACAAAAGCTCAAAGTTATCAGGGAGATGCTCAAAACCAGACTGAACTTATAAATCAACAAAGACAAGTTGAATTACAAGAAATGCAACAAAGAATTCAAGAATTCAGAGAAACTGCAGCACAAGAACTTCAAAAAAGATCGGCAGAAATGATGAGGCCATTGTATGAAAAAGCCCGAGCTTCAATTGAAAAAGTAGCAGCTGCTCAAGGATATGATTATGTTTTAGACTCTAGCCCCGGTGGAAGTGTAATTACGGCTTCGGGAAAAGATCTAATGGCAGATGTTAAATCCGATTTAGGTTTTTAATATTAATTTAAAAAAATTAAAACCACCTTATAAAGGTGGTTTTTTATTTATACCATGAAGCATAAAGAATATAGTTATTAGCAATTCTTTCAATTTCATTTCTTTGCAAATTAATATCAATATCTTTTATTTTTCTAGCAGGAACTCCGGCATAAATTGACCCTGGTGATACAATTGTGTTTTGGGTCACTACTGCACCTGCTGCTATTATACTATTACTACCAACTATACTATTATCCATTATAATACTCCCCATACCAACCAATACATTATCATCTATAGTGCATCCATGAATAATAGCATTATGACCAATTGAAACATTATTCCCTATATTGGTTTTCGCGATTTTATATGTAGCATGTATTACAACACCATCTTGAATATTTACTTTATTCCCGATTTTAATACTATTTACATCTCCTCTAACAACTGAATGATACCAAACAGAAACCTCGTCACCCATTATTACTTCGCCAATTAATGTAGCATTTTCAGCAAAAAAACAATTCTTGCCAAATTTTGGAGAAATACCTTTAATTGTTTTAATTATCATAATTTTATTTAATATATAAAAAGAATTTCATCGAACATGGAAGGAAAAAATTTAATTTTTAACTCCCAATAACTATTTTTGCTTAAAAAAAATGGAACCCTATAAAATTACATCAAGCTCTGAAAATGGAAACGATAAAGCTAGATTTATAATCAATAAAAGTATTGGTCCAAAGAAACCAATGTATTTTGAAAATGTTGATCAAGCAAAAGGATCACCTTTGATCCAGCAATTATTTTACTTACCCTTTGTAAAGGCAGTAAAACTAGAAGAAAAACAAATCGAGGTTACCCGTTTTGATATTTTAGAATGGGAAGATGTAATAGACGAGGTAAGTACTCAATTACAAAATTATCTTAATGATGGAGGTGAAGTTTTTGAAAATAATATATTAGATAAGACTCCTGTAACAATATATGCTGAAAGTACTCCCAATCCTTCTGTAATGAAATTTGTCTCAAATAAAAAACTAACAAATGAAACTGTTGAATTTAAAGATATTGATGATGCAAAATATTCTCCTTTAGCTAAAAAATTATTTCATTTCCCATTTGTAAAGGAAATATTTATAAGTTCAAATTACGTGTCCATTACCAAATATGACATTTCAATTTGGGAAGAGATAGTAATGGAGTTAAGAGAGTTTATTCGTTCATTTATTGAAGAAGGAAATGTAATTATTGAAAACTCAAAAGTTAAAAAGAAAAAGCAAAAACTTTCTTCATCAAAAAATCTTAATTCTTTCGAGGAGAAAATTGTTTCTATACTTGAAGAATATATTAAGCCTGCAGTTGCATCAGATGGAGGGAATATAGAATTTGATTCTTATAATAGTAAAGAAAAATCTGTTCAGGTTATCTTACAGGGAGCCTGTAGCGGATGTCCTTCGTCAACTTTTACACTAAAAAATGGAATTGAAAATATGCTTAAAGAGATGCTGCCTGGAAAGGTAGAAAGTGTAATCGCTATTAATGGTTAAATATTCTTGAATTTTATTATTTATTGTTTTTAGGGAGGGTTGTTTGAAAATCCTTTAAATAATAGGGTTCAAAAGAATTAATATCTTCATAATTTCTATTTAAATTATGTTCCCATGACAATGAACACATATCCTTTGCTGAAGGATGATAAATAGATTCAGAAAAATAAGCCTTTATTCTAGGTTTAATATTTTGGAATTTTAATGCTCCATTTCCAATGATAAAACAGTTGCTATCACCTACAATTTTTTGAAAACTGCTTTCAGTTAATACATGAGCATTTGTCTGCTGAATACAATTTCCAAGCTTATCATAAATTGCTGTGTAAACCTCCATTCTTCTAGCATCAAGCATTGGTATTAGAAAGTCAATATCTTTTCTTTCTAAATATGGTTGGATCATTAGTTTAAGAGTATTAACAGCAATTAATGGTAAATCAAGAGCAAAACAAATTCCTTTTGCAGCTGCAACTCCAATACGGAGTCCTGTAAATGATCCTGGCCCTTTACTTACTGAAACTGCACCTAATTCAGAAATATCAAGATTGACTTCTTCTAAAGCTTCCTGTATAAAAACATGAAGTTTCTCTTCGTGACTATAATTTTGTGATAACAGTTTTTTCTCTGATATACATTTTCCCTTATAACCTATTGCAACTGAACATTGTTTTGTAGATGTCTCAATATGAAGAATATAAGCCATTTAATTATTAAAATATACCACCTGAACTTCCACCATCTACTTTAATAACACTCCCATTAGTGGCTGAAGAATTTGGGCTACACAAATATGCAATAGTGTTTGCTACCTCTTCAGTAGTGGCAAAACGTTCAAGTAAAGAGTTTTGTCTTTCGTTTCTAAAAAAATTAGTTTCAATTTCCCTAGCACTTTTATTTTCAGATTTTGCCTTCTCTGAGATAAACTTTTCAGCACCATTGCTTAAAGTTGATCCTGGTACAATTACATTTGATGTTACACCAGTACCTTTTGTCATATGTGAAATTCCTCTTGAAACAGCATGGATTGCTGATTTTGTAGCGCTATAGGAAATCATATCAGATGGAACAATATAACTACACTCACTGGAAATGAAAATTATTCTTCCCCAATTTCTATTAATCATTCCTTTTAAATAGTGTTTGCATAAAGTAACTCCACTCATTATGTTTACATAAAATTGGTCTTCCCAAATTTCTATTCCCGTTTCAAAAAATGATTTTGATGTGTATATTCCTACATTGTTAATCAATACATCAACTTCTTCAAGTTTATTTACAATTTTATGTACGTCTTTTTGATCTAAAAAATCTGCTTTTATCCCATAAACATTTGCACCTTTGACATCTTTCTTTAGTTGATCTAAAGACTTTTTTAGATTTTTTTGGGACCTTCCATTAATATATACTTTCATTCCTTCTTGCAAAAGAATTTTAGCTGTTGTGTATCCAATTCCTGAAGTAGAGCCAGAGATAAATGCTGTTTTATTTTTTAGATTAAGATCCATTTGGAATCAACTCCATTTAGTTAACCCCAAAAGTTTTTCTCCTAAAGAAGATAACTTTGCTGTTTTATATTTGGTTTGTTCCCAATTTCTAGGATCACCTGGAAAAGCATAACCTTCAGGTGCAACTCTATTTTTCCATGAATTAATTCTCCATTGCTTTAATACTTCATTATCTTCTTCGGATGGCATCATGGAAATATATTGAGCAATACGAACTTTATTTTCAGATAGATTTGGTCTTATACCATGTGCTAAAAGACTATTAAAAATTAGTAAATCACCTGCTTCCATTGCTACTTTTTCAATTTTATCTTCCAAACCATTTATATCCGGTTGAAAACGATTTCTATCCTCAGGTTGGGTCAACTTCCATGAATCATAATTCTGATACAACCAAGGAATACATTGAAAACCTCCCATATTAATATCTGTTTGATCCGATAAAGCAATTACCCCCTGTACGTTTTGGGGTTTTGTTTCTGGATCATAATCCCAATGAATAAAGCCCTTATATTCGTGACCCTCCCTAATAGGAAAATTAAGATTTGCTCTATCAATTGTTACCCACAATTTCTCTGTTCCCCAAATATCTACAAATGCTTCATATACTTTCTTTGTTTGTCTATTGCTCCATAAATATTGGTTATTATAAACTTCAACCATACCAGTACCTGCTAGCTCTTTCATTTTCATCTCAGCTCTAGGGGCTGTATACCATGTTGATGAATCATCAGGATTTTTGTCTTCAAATTCCCAAAGAAAATCTGCAGTAGATTTTGCTTGTTCTCTAGGTATAGCATTTTTAATTACTATATACCCCTTGTTAATCCAAAATTTCCATTGTTCTTCAGTGAGAACTCTTAAAGGTTCACTATTTTTTCTCGTATTTAATTTAAGAGAACTACTTTTTGCAGTTGAAGGATTACCTGGAATTTTTTTATGCTCACTTTCGTAAGCATTTGTTTTATATACCTCCATTTTAATGTAAATATTTTATTAAATATAAAAGTAGCAAATTGTAACTATTATTAAATAGCTATTTCAACACCAAAGTAAAACTCTAATACTTTCAATTTAAAAATATAATCGTATTTAGCCCTTACATTATCTGATGCTGCAATATCATATCGTTGTTTAATTTGTATAAAATCATAAGAGTTCAAAACTCCTGCTTCAAATTGCTTTTCAGCTATAAAATAGGCCTCTTTTCTTGCTTTGAGTGTTTTTTCCGAAGCTTCGTAAAACTTAAAAGCTCCTTCAGCATTATTATATGCTTGATTTATAGTATTTTCTAAATCTAATTTTGTTTGTTCAAATTGAGTTTCTGATCTTTTCAAATTAAGTTTTCTTCTTTTGATATTATTTTTAATTGAAAGACCATTAAATATTGGAATGTTCAATGCAAGTCCATAACTGTGTCCATCATTTTGTCTGAATTGATCAGCAAAAGAAAGAGGATCGGTTATAGCTCTTTCAGGAAATTGAGTAACTACGAGTGATCCATTTTCTTTTACAACACCAATTGGAGTTTCAATGAAATTTCCTGTTTCAATAAACCTATCACTATAAGAAATTCTTGTATTATAATTATAAAATGCAGAGAGGGTTGGTAATAATGCTCCTTTAGCCAAATCTATATCAGTTTTTGCAATTTCAATATTAGTTGCTGCAACTTTTATATCATTTCTTAAGGTTAGTGATTTTTCAAATATTTTTTTGGGTTTTTCAAGAAGAATTTGAGAAAGTGGAACATTAAAGTTTACATCTGCTATATCAAAGTTTTCGTAATCAGTAATTAAAAGTGATTGTGCGAGACTAATCAAAGAAAGACGTGTAGCATTTTCTGATTGAACTAAAGCTTGTTCTTGAGAAGCTAAATTTGCTTCAATTTCATATATTTCTGCTTGAGTCTGAACTCCTGCTGAAATCCTAAGTTCTGTTCTTTCTAATTCTTGTTTAGCTATCTCAAGTTGATAACGCTGGACTTGTTCAAATTCTTTGTTAAACATAACTTGCAAGTATGAATTTGCAACAAATAAACTTATATCATCTTTCATATCCTCAAGCTGATATTGTCTTGATATAATGTTTAAATTAGCTCTTGCTAATTGATTAATATTTTGTTTACCACTAAATAAGGTAACTCCTAAATTTCCACCAAAAGAAGAAAATTGTGTTGTTAAGTTTTCAATTAATCCATTAGTTATATTTTGACTTAAACCATTATTCCATATATGTTGAGACTGAGCATTTATTCTTGGTAAAAAATTTCCAATCGCATCACCTCTGTCGATATCAGCTCCCTCTAAATCAAATTCTGATTGTTGGATTCTAATATTTTTTTCAAGTGCAATATTTACACACTCTAGTAAAGTATATTTTTTTACTTGTGCATTAATTGTAAACGATAAAAAGCAAAAAATTAAGCTAGCAACTTTGTTCATAATTATTTAAATAATTAAATTAATCTATTATCTCATTTTCAGTTGATGATCTATCATCACCCTTTTTAATTGGCTCAGTTTTATTCCATACTTTGATTTTTTCATTTTCAGAAATTCCAGAGATAATTTCAACATTAACTCCATCAGATATACCTATTTTGACATCTCTTCTTTCAAACTTTTGATCCTCTGTTTCAATTTCAACATACGGTTCTTCAGTTTTACGATCAAATTGAAGTAAAGATTCTGAAATTGCCATTATGCTATCTTTACGTTCCAAAACAAGTGAAGCATTTGCACTATATCCTGCCCTAACAAAAATTGAATCATTTAAATATAGATCAGCCTCTATTTTAAATTGAACAGCCCCTTGTTCCTCATTTCCTTTTGGAGCAATAAATTTCAACTTTGCTTGTAATGCTTGATCTTCAATAGCTCCAAGACTTACTTCTAACGGCATTCCTACTTTAAGTTTTCCTACTTCTGCTTCATCAACTTTACCTTCAAAAATCATCTTGTTTAAATCTGCAATAGTTGCAATTGTAGTTCCTGCATTAAAACTATTACTAGCTATAACTTGAAATCCTTCTTCTACAGGAATTTCTAAAACAGTTCCTGGTACCGTAGCTCTTATGTTAGTATTTGCAGACGCAGCACCTCCTTTTGATCCTGACCTAATTATTTGTAAGTCAGAAATAGCATTTGATACATCTAGTTTTGACTGATTGTATCGCAATTGTACGTTGTCAAAATCTTGTTTTGAAATAATTCCTTTTTCATATAGATCTTTATTTCTATTGAACTCTATATCTGCATTTTTAAGAACAATTCTAGAATTTGCTAATCTACCTTCTGCACTATTTAAATTTTGCTCATTTGGTACAACCTTTATTTTAGCAAGTAAATCTCCTGTTTTAACCAAATCTCCTTCTTCAACAAAAATTACATCAATAATTCCCTGGATTTGTGGTTTAATTTCTACTTCATCCTCGGGAATAACTTTTCCTGTTACTACTGTTTTTCTTTCAATAGAAGTAATTAATGTTTTTTGTGTATCATATACAATTACAGACTTATCATTTGTTTTTATGAAATAGGCTGCCGCAAAAAGTGCACCAATAACTAAAAGTGATATTGCTGAGTATTTTAAAATTTTCATGGTTTCATTATTATTAATTAAATTATTCTTCTCTTAATGCATCGATAGGTTTAATACTAACTGCTCTTTGAGCAGGTATGAGTCCAATAAGTGTCCCTAAAAATACCATTATAAATAAGGCCCCTAGAACAAAAGGTATAGGCACAGTAGGATTTGTATACGGAAAATCTGTTAAATCTTGAGTTGAGGCATTTATACCAAATAAGACAAAAGCTCCTAGAATAATTCCAATAACTCCTGCTATTAATGTCAAAAAAACTGATTCTAATATAATTTGATTTCTTACCTCAGATGGTGTGGCTCCCAAAGCTCTTCTTACACCCAATTCTTTTGTTCTTTCCTTAACAGAAATCAACAGTATATTCCCAATACCAATGACTCCTGCTAAGATTGTTGCAATTCCAACAATAAGTGATAACAACGTCATCCCTTTTGAAAAACCTACAATTTTATTAAAAATCTCACCTAGATTAAATCCGCCAAAAGCACGCTCATCATCAGGGGATACTTTATGAATTCGTTTAAGGGTTGCTTTAATATTTTTTTCAACTTCTATGACATCTACATCATCATAAGCAGCAATAGTAAACCATTGAACCCTATCACCAGTATTATAAATTTTTCTAAATGTTTCATAAGGGATGAAAATATCTCCATCACTCTCGAAACCTCCGCCAGGGATAAATTTATGTACCCCTATAACTTGAAAATATATGTTATCAATTCTTATGTATTGTCCAATTGGATTTTCATCTTTTTCAAAAAGTTCTGTTTGAGTTCTTTCACCAATAACACAAACTTTTCTTTTGAATTTAATATCTTCTTCGTTAATGAATCTGCCTCCATCATATATTTTCTTAGTAGCAATTTTTGTAAACTCAGGAAAGTCTCCATAAACAGCATAATTGTTTGATTTGTTTTTCCTTACCACCAAAGGGGGTGCACCTGAGAAAACTCCACGAGAATTTCTTGGCACAGCATATTGAACTTCTGGAATTGTTTTTTTGATGTAGTCAATATCTGATAGCCTTAACCTTATGTTTCTACCTATCTTATAACCAGCATATGGAATACTTGTTCTTTGACCCCAAATAAACATTGAGTTCATAGCTATATTTTCAAACTGCCTTTCAAAACCATTATCCAGCCCTTTAGCAGCTCCTGAAAGAGTTATATAGATAAAAATACCCCAAAGTACACCAATAACTGTTATAATAGTTCTTGTTTTATTTTTAGAAATAGAACCAAAAATTTCTTGCCAAGTATCTTTATCAAAAATCACTTTAAAACTACTCATCCCTTAATGCTACTATAGGTTTTATACTTGAAGCTCTTTTTGCAGGAACATATCCGGCAATACCTCCAAAAATTATTAAAACAATTGTGGCTGTTATTGCTGTTCCACTATCTATAAATGGATTTTTAATAAAGTATTCCTCAAGATTTAATCCTATATTTTCAAGAACTATTATTCCAAGAAATAAACCTAGATAACCAGAAATTGTTGTTATAAATATAGATTCTTGCAATATCATTTGAATTACCGAACTAGGTGTGGCCCCAAGAGCTTTTCTTATACCTAATTCTTTAGTTCTCTCTTTTACAACAAATACCATAATATTTGAAATACCTATAATACCAGCTATCAGTGTTCCTAACCCGACAATACTTACAATCAATTGCAAAACAACAGCAAATTGCTGGGTTTGCTTTAAATCATCTGTGAGATTTCGAAAATAAATTCCATTTGGATCATCAGGAGCGATCGCTTTTTTATCTTTTAAAAATTTCTTTAATGATTTTTCAAGTGCTAGTGCACCAGCATGTCCTAATTCTTTCTTGTAGGTTAATACAATTTGATCAACCTTATCATTGCTTTTTTCAATAAGTTGTCTGGTAGTATAAGGTATATAAATATTTCTCTCTTCATTATCACCCCCATCATCTTGAAAAACCCCTATTACTTTAAATGCCGTAGATCCTACATTTATATATTTACCAACTGCTTCTTCGCCTTTAAATAAATCTTTTGCTACTAACCTTCCAATAACCGCACTTTTCTTTTTTTCTTTTATATCTAGTTGATTGATATACCTTCCTTTCATTAAAATTGTTTTTTCAACAAACTGGTGCCCAGGAGCAACGGCTCTTGTACTGTAACTATTACTTTCGTTTTTATAACTAGTTAAAGCACTTCTCGTAATTCTAGGAGTTAAATGTTCAATAAATAGAGGAAAATTTTCTTTTATATCTAAAAGATCATCGTTTTTAAATTCAATTCTCCTTTTTGCTTTAAAACCTTTATAAGGTTTAGAGGTTTTACCAGGATATAAGAAAATAGCATTACTAGCATCATCAAGAAAGAACTCCTGAAAAGTGTTCTTTAATCCATTTCCTAATCCAAATAGTATAATAAAAATAAATATTCCTAAAGCAACAGTAAAACCAGATAAAAATGTACGTAACTTGTTTTTACTTATTGTATCGAATATTTCTTTCCAACGATCTCTGCTAAACATAAGAAGAAGCTAGGATTTGTTTTATTTTGTTGTCTTCTATTATAACGCCATCTTTAAGCTTTACAATTCTTTTACACATTTGAGCAATATCTTTTTCGTGTGTAACAACTAAAATAGTTTTCCCCTCTTCATTAATCTTCTGAATGAGATCCATAACTTCATACGAAGTTTTAGAATCTAACGCACCGGTAGGTTCGTCTGCTAATAATACTTTAGGTTTTGACGCCATAGCTCTAGCTATAGCTACCCTTTGCTTTTGGCCACCAGAAAGCTCACTTGGCAAGTGAGTTGACCATTCTTTTAATCCAACTCGTTCAAGGTAATCTAGTGCTAGTTCTTGTCTTTCCTTTCTAGCGACACCTTGATAATATAATGGTAAAGAAACATTTTCTAAGGCAGTTTTATAGTTAATTAAATTAAAAGACTGAAATACGAAACCTAAAAACTTATTTCTGTATTTAGCAGCCTTAGTTTCATTTAAGTCTTTAATCGGAACATTATCCAAAATATAGTCTCCCTTATCCGCAACATCCAACATTCCTAAAATATTTAAAAGAGTTGATTTTCCTGATCCAGAAGAACCCATTATAGCTACCAGCTCACCCTCTTCTATATTGAAATTAATCCCTTTCAAAACATGCAATGATGAGGATCCCATTTTATAAGATTTATGAAGATTTTTTATTTGAATCATTGATATTTTTATTGAGTGCAAAACTAATCCTTTTTTAAAAGAGTAGTGAACGTTATACTTTATTTTCTTTTAAATGTTTGACAATATAATTTGTGGAATGTAACATGTATAATAAATTATTTATTTTTCATTTTTATTAAATAGTTAAAGAATTCTTCAAATTTTTTTTTCCCCTTGTCAGTAATTCTACAACTTGTTTTAGGATAATTATTACTGAATGTTTTTTCAATTTCAATATAATTTTCTTCTTTTAATTTTTTTAATTGAATGCTTAAATTGCCTTGTGTAGATTCCGTAACTTCTTTTAAAAAATTAAAATCACAATTACTTTTATTTATTAAGGATGATATGATTTTTAATCTTATTGGATTAAACAATAACTTATCCATCACGATTATTAGTGGATTTTGAATAAAAAAGTGATAAACCAGGGAGCAGCATCCCCAAAGAAACTCCAACTATATTTACCAATAAAAGATTAATTCCAGGATTTAAATTTAAATAGAAAGTGAATATCAGAAGAAAAATTCCTCCAAATATGATTTGATTAAATTTTATGATAAGTCCTGTCATGATTAAAATCAAACTTAATAAAAACAGTATAGATGGTACTGGGTGAAAATTTTTTAGAAAAAAGGAAAGTATAATTACGTAAAACCATGAAATACTAAATACGATCCAAATAATTTTAATCACCCTACTTAGATGTGTTTCATAGCCAATATTCTTTCTAGTTTTTGTATTATAGTAAACCATAAAGACCAATCCAATTATGGATGAGATTATCCAATAAAGAAATGCCGAATATTTAGTTGATTGAACTAAAGATGGAAAAGTGTAATGGAAAATACTTAATATGTTAACAAAAATTCCCCAAAAAATAAAGTTAATACTTAAAGGTTTAAGATTCTCTTTTGTGCTTTTTATTACACTTGCAATTGTCTCAATATGTTTTTTTGTATTATCCATTTTAAATTTTCAACGAAAATAAACAAGTTTATAATATAAACCATATTTTTTTTAAAAAAATCTACTTTTTAAGTATTTGAATCACTTTCCATCCAATAAAACCAACTAATAAATATGGTATCGCCATCAAATATAATATTCCATTATTTATCCCTTTTGCTGTTGTTTGTCCTTCCTCAGATTCAAGTACAGCTCTACACATTGAGCACTGACCATTTATTTCTTCAACATTTATTAATAAAATAAATATTAATAAAAAAAACATCACGTATTTCTTTTTATACATAATAAGGTGATATCATTAAATAAACAATTACTCCAGTGACCGCTATATACATCCAAATAGGGAAAGTGTATCTAGCTATTTTTTTGTGGTCAGCAAATAATTTTGATATTGCTCTTACATAAGTAACTAAAACTAGCGGTATTATCCCTATAGAAAGTAGCACATGTGAAATCAGTATGAAGAAATAGACCGATCTAATTATTCCTTCTCCCCCATAAGGTGTTGGATCTGAGGTCATATGATAAGCTACGTACATAACAAGAAAGATAACAGATAAAGCTATTGAAATTTTCATAAGTCTTTCATGAAGAATTATTTTTTTTCTCTTTATAGCTACATAAGCAATAGTTAAAAAAACAGCAGTTATAGCATTAATAAACGCATAAACAGGGGGTAAAAACGTTAAGGGTTTAACATTTGGTATTTTGATCAAAAATAGAATTGCAACTACAACTGGAATTGCAATAGATAAAATCCATACCCAAGGAGTATATTTTTTTACTTTTTCATTTTCTTTTTCACTCATGGTTTTATTCCTTTAAGAGTTTTTCAATATCATCTATAAGCAAGTCTACTTCTTGAATTTCTACATCTTCCTCGTCGACACCCATATAATAAACAATAGGATTACCAAATTGATCTGAGCGACAACGAATGAAACCATTTTTATCAATCAAAGCAAAATAACCTTGATGCTCAAATCCTCCAGCAACTCTTGGATTTACTGACGCAAATATATTAAAACCTTCATTTGCTAAATTATAAATCTTATCTTTTTCACCTGTAAGAAAATGCCAATTCTGAGAAAAAACATCATAAGTCTCTGCGTATGCTTTTAAAACTGATGGAGTGTCTTTTATAGGATCAATACTGAATGAAGCTATACCAAAGTCTTGACGCTTTCCAAAACGATTTTCTATACGTTTCATGTTTTTATTCATTATGGGACAAATACTGGGACATGATGTAAAGAAAAACTCAGCTACATAAACCTTTTTATTGAAGTCTTCATTAGAAATTATGATACTATCTTGATTAAGAAAAGCAAATTCAGGTACCTTTTTAGCCTCACCATTTAAAAAAACATATTGCAATGGAATTGAAGATTGAGAACGATTGCTTTCAACAATCTTACTATTAGTTATCCTTGAAACTATCTTAGGAATAAAAATGAATCCAAAAATTATAATAACGAGGATTAGTCCAATATACTTTGTATTTCTCATCTACTTTTCCCTTTCATTATTATAAATTTTTAAAGCCAAACGATATTCAGCTAAAATAACTTTTACATCATCAATCATTTTTTTATTAATCTGTGCTACAGATCTAGCATCGTATCCATACAGAGTTACAACATCTTCATCATCATTTCTACCTCTGAGACTTCGATTTTTATCAATAATAAACACATAAGGTGTACTTCCATCTTCATCTAAATCGATGGAAATGTTTAACGATAAAAAATGTGATTTGATTTCTTTCTTTTCTACGTATACAAAATTCCACCTAGATAGATCAGTTCCAACTCCTTGTCTCAAAGAGGTTTTTAATTCTTCAACTTCTTTTTTTTTATCAGAGTCTACTAAAAAAACAAATTGAAAATCATCGAATTGATAAAACCTTTTATAAATTTTCTCATTTAAATTCAGAGCCTCTGCTTTTTTATTTTGTAAACTTCCTCCCCAGTACCCAAGTATTGAAATATGGCCATTAAGTTGTGTTGAATTACCAATACTTTTTTCAGGAAGTTCCATTATTTTCTTAGAAAGAATAGGGAGTTTGGCAAAATTATTTTTGCCTGAAGCAAAGAAAAGATAAACCAATAAGGGAAAAACAAATAAAATCCCTAAAACAATTTTTTTATAAACTTCCTCCTTTTTCATTTGACCCTAATTAAAGATCTATATTTATATTTTTCATAAACAAATGCAAATTTACCAAAACTATTTTACTAGTACTTTTAAATATTTTATGTCACTAAAATAGAATTGGTGTATTTACTTTACAGATAATCTAAATTTAGTTTTTGAAAAATAAATTTCTCCCGGTTTGAGTTTAACACTTGGGAAATTGAGTTGATTTGGAGAATCTGGGTAATGTTGGGTTTCTAAACAAAAGCCTGTTCTTTTTTTATAAAATCCTTTTGTTTTGGTAGGAAGTGTTCCATCTAAAAAATTACCTGAATAAAACTGTATCCCTGGTTCTGTAGAAAAAATTTCTAGAAATCTTCCCGATTTTTCTTCATATGCGGATGCAACAAATCTGAAGTTTTTTTCATTTGAATTCACAACCCAACAATGATCATATCCAATTCCATTTTTTAACTGTTGGTTTTTTTCTTTTATATCATGCCCTATTTTTTTTGGTATCCTAAAATCAAAAGGGGTTGTATTTACTTTTCTTATTTCTCCAGTAGGAATTAGATTAGAATCTACTGGAAGAAAATTATCTGCATTAATAACCAATTCATGTCCCAATATATCTTTTTGGAAACTTCCAGAAAGATTAAAATATGAATGTTGTGTCAAATTTATTATGGTAGTTTTATCTGTCTCAGCAAAATATTCAACTATTAATTCATCATTATTGTTTAATGTATAGATAACTTTTACTTTGAGGTTACCAGGATAGCCTTCTTCTCCGTCTTCGCTAAGATAACTTAATTCCAGTGATGAGGTTGAGTCTGTTAATATTTCTCTAGCTTGCCATACAACTTTATCAAAACCTTTAACCCCTCCATGTAAGTGATTTGGGTTATTATTGGTTTCAAGATTATATTCCTTACCCTCTAACGAGAATTTGCCTTTTGCAATACGATTCCCGTATCGTCCAATTATTGCCCCAAAATAAGGACTATTATTTTCATATTCTTTTAAAGTATTATAGCCTAAAACTATATCCTCAAAATGATTATTTCTATTTTTTGCTCTCCAAGAAGTGATGATCCCACCATATGAAATAATATTTATGATCATTCCTTTTTTATTTTTCATTTCGAATTGAAAAACGTCTTGACCATCCTTAGTTTTACCAAAAAATTCTTTGTTAATAGATGCCAACTCTAAAGTATAGTTTTTAATATTTTTTTTGCAAGAGAAATTTATTACGAAGATAAATAGTAAGATTCTGGTCAATTTAACAATATTAAAAATATAGAATAAATAGAGTTAAAAATTCCAAGAAACAAAACCTTGTTCCATAACGTCAAAAATATAATCAGCCTCTAAAAGGAGAATGAAAGCTAAATAAGGAATTAAGATAATAAGAGGCAATACTATAGAGTTTTTTAATCCTGTTTTTTCATCACGAATGTGCATGAAATCCCAAGCGATATAATATGCCTTAATAATAGTCATGATAATAAATATCCAATTTAAAAGCTTCATTCTTAAAAAACTTACCATTAGAATTTGAGGTTTTAAAATTCCTAATGCTACTTCAATAGTAGTGACTATTGACAGAAATATCAAGACACCCCATATTTTTTGCTGATTTGATTTAAATTTTAAAAGACCTCTGAAAATTGCTAATTTATGCTCGCCTGCTTCCATATTATAATGAATTTGAATTTTAAACTAAATAGAAAAATGTGAATACAAATACCCAAACTAAATCAACAAAATGCCAATATAATCCAACTTTCTCAACCATCTCATAATGACCTCTCTTTTCATAGGTTCCCAAAATGACATTAAAAAATATAATAATGTTTATAACTACACCAGAAAATACATGGAATCCATGAAAACCAGTAATAAAGAAAAAGAAATCTGCAAAAAGTCTATTACCATACTCATTATGAATCAAATTGGCTCCCTCTACAACATTAATAGCATCTTCGATCTTTATAAGAGAGTTTTCTCTGGATAAAACAGTTTTTCTTCCTTCACTAGTGAGTTGTTCTGTTCTAATAACTAATTCAGGATTCGCAAAAAAACCTTTTTTAACCTCTGCGACCGAAACGTTTGGCAATGATTTTTCATTTTTAAACCAAATCCCGTTGTTTGATTCGTGAGTTTTACGCTCTGAAGCAATTCCGATAGCAAAATCTTGAATTGATTCACGTTTTCCTGTTTCAGAATTAACAAATTGAAGAATTTGGCCTCCTTTAGTTTCTAATGCACCATATTCACCTTTAATAAAATTTTTCCATTCCCATGCTTGAGAACCAACAAAAATAGCACCTCCAATAATTGTTAACAACATGTAAAATGTAACCTTAGCTTTATTCATGTGATGACCAGCATCAACTGCTAGAACCATAGTAACAGAGGAGAAAATTAATATAAAAGTCATCAAAGCTACATAATACATTGGTGCATCAATACCATGTAAAAAAGGGAAATGGGTAAATACCTCATCAGCAATTGGCCAAGAGTTAATATTTTTAAATCTTGAAAAACCATATGAAACTAAAAAACCAGTAAATGTTAAGGCATCTGAGACAATAAAAAACCACATCATCATTTTGCCATAACTAGCGTTCAAAGGTTTATTACCTCCCCCCCAAACTTGACCATCTTCGACAGGTACGTTAGAAGTTACTTCCATAGTTAAAAATTAAATCCTTGACAAATTTATTAATTTTAATTGTAGAATGAAACGAATAAAAATAAATATACCCACAGGATATCAAGAAAATGCCAAAAAGTTAAAGCTAACTCAAATCCAAGTGTTTCTCCATTAAAATAAGAACCGCTTATTGTTTTAAAAAATACAATTAACACAATGATAATTCCCGCAATAAGGTGAGCTAAGTGTAATAATACTAATACATATAGATAGGAGGTTGTAATTGAACTTTCAGGTCCAGTAAAGTAATAGCCACTTTCAATAATACCATTAAATCCTTGAAATTGAAAATAAACAAATCCGATAGCTAATCCTAAAGTCATGATCAGTAGCAATTGTGTATATTTATTTTTATTCTTTTTCAGCATTTTTAAAGCTAAATGAAAAGTAAAGCTGCTGGCTACAATTAAAAAAGTACTTATAGAAAATGAAAAGGGGAGTTCAATTTGCTGAATCCAGTCTGCTCTTGAACTACTTACCACGTAAGCACTAGTTAACCCTGCAAAAGTCATACTCATACTAATCATTCCGAACCATAACATCATTTTTTTTGCTCGGTTAGTTTTTATATTTAAAGGTTCGCTAGTATTCATTGAAACAATATTTTATCTGAAACATAAATAATTTGTACACATGTTATGTAAATTATACTAACTCTAAGTAACATTCTTGCAGCAAAATCAGATTTCAAAACCATCAAACGAAATGCATAATAAAGAAAAATAGCTCCAAATATAAAAACTAAAATTAATGCGTATTCGGAAATATATAATCTACCTGTATACTCAAAAGCTGGAATTATTGAAATTAAAATTGTCCAAAATGTATAGAAGACAATCTGAAAAGCTGTACTTTGATCTCTCTCACCTGAAGGCAACATTTTGAATCCAGCTGATTTGTATTGATCATGCATTAACCATCCTATTGCCCAGAAGTGAGGAAATTGCCAAAAAAATTGCAACATAAAAAGTATTCCTGGTTCTATGCCAAACTCATTTGTTGCAGCTACCCAACCCAGCATGAAAGGAATCGCGCCAGGAAAAGCTCCAACAAATACTGAAAGTGGTGTTTTTTGTTTTAAAGGAGTATATAAACAGGTATATATAAATGTCGAAACACTGGCAAAAAAAGCAGTTTTGATATTAATTAAATAAAGTGAAAAAATACCAATTAAAGTTAATATTACACCGATAAGCATTGCTGTTTTTATTTGCATTCTCTCATCAGGTAATGGTCTCTTTTTAGTCCTTGACATTAGTTTATCCAAATCCTTTTCAAAAATTTGATTAAATACATTTGAAGCACCTACCATAGAAAAACCACCGACTGTTAAAAGTAATAATATGATAACATCGATCAAATCTACAGCTAAAAAGTAACCTGCTATTGAAGAAACTACTACAGATACAGAGAGCCTAACCTTTGTTAACTGAAAGAAATCAGTCAAAACTTGTTGATTTAATTGAAATTCAATGGTTTTATTATTCGGCATTACTCCTCTGCATTAAGCAAACAAAGATAATAGAGATAAACCATTATGCAATCAATTTTTAATATGTAATTAATAATAAAAAAACCCAACTTTTTAAGTTAGGTTTTGTTTGATATTATTGTAATCTAAATGTTATGGGTATACTGAAAGGAACTCGAACGGGACGACCTCTTTGCTTCCCTGGAGTCATTTTGGGTAGTTTAGAGATAATTCTTTGAGCTTCACCTTCTAGATTTTTGTCTGGCCCTCGCATACGAATGTTTGTTATGCTACCATCTTTTGAGATTATGAAATTTACATAAACTCTTCCTTGGATACCCATTTCCTGCGCAATTTCTGGATAGCGAAAATTTTTGCGGATATGTTTATTCATTTTTTCCTGAAAACAATTTCTTCTTTCTGATTTTTTTACGCGTTCACAGCCAGGGAAAATAGGAACATCTTCTATTACGGCAAAGGGCACGTCTATGTCAACTTCTTCTTCCTCTACCTCAACTATTTCAACTATTTCTTCTTCATCTGTTTCTGTGGATTCAATAACTGTCTCCTCTACTTCTTCTTCATCCTCAACAATTTCAATCACTTCTGGAGCTGGAGGAGGCGGAGGAGGTGGTGGTGGTGGTGTCTTAATTTGTTCGGTAATGGGTATTTCCTCATCATCATCATCTTCGACATTGAGCGCCTCATAACCATAAGTTTTTTTGTATGTTTTCCACTCGATGGCTTGCCATGAAACTAACAAAATAAAAGAAAGGCCTATAACAAAATATAAGCTGCTGTTTTTTGTTAAATCAACTTTTTCATTTTTTTTTGGCTGCATTTTTAATTTGTTTAGATGGCTAAACTAACAAAAATTACAATTAAAACAACTTATTGGTTGTTTTAATCGAAAATAATTTGTTTAAAAAAACACCCCCAATTGTACCAAAAATATTTGCTATCAAATCCTGAAAATCAAAAAAACGTCTAAAAAATGGTATGATTTGTAGAATTTCAAGTAAAATGCCTACAATTATTGATAATAAAAGGGCGTATAACCTGCCATTTTGAATATCAAGAAATGCATAAAAATAAATTGAACTAAGCCCAAAATAGCAAATAAAGTGAAGAAGAAGATCACCTCTAATAATTAAAAAATACCAATTCTTAGAATTAGGATTTGGTGATTTTAAAGAAAAATATATTACTATTAAAGTAGCTAAAACAGATAAAAACTTAAAAAGTCTGTCGTTAAGTAACAAGAGCCTTATACGCTTCTGCATCTAAAAGATCTTCTGATTCAATTGGTTTATTACATTTTACTTTTACCATCCAACCCGATCCATAAGGATCTTCATTTACAATTTCAGGATTATCTTCAAGTGCCTCGTTAATCTCAATAACTTCTCCTGAAACAGGCATAAATAAGTCCGAAACTGTTTTTACGGCCTCCACAGAACCAAAAACATCTTCAGCACTTAGATTATCATTTAAAGTTTCTATTTCCACGTATACAATATCTCCTAGTTCGCCTTGAGCAAAATCAGTAATTCCGATAGTTGCCACATCGTCTTCGAATTTGATCCATTCGTGGTCTTTGGTATATTTTAAATCTGTAGGAATATTCATTTTTTTATATTTCTAAAACAAATGTAAAAGAATTCCTTTATCAAAAAAGATTTTTAATTTCCAAAATTATAACGAATTGTAAATCCTGAACGAATACTTATTTGAGGAAAAGCAGTAGATATTGCAAACTCAGAAAAATTGTGATCATAAAAAAATAAAGCTGTTAAATTTTTTGTAAGCATATAATCAGCAGTTACTTTGATATTCATTAATCGTTGACCAGCTGTGACCTGATTATTATCATATTCTAGATTTCTTAATAGTGTAATATTTTCTCTATATGAAATATCAGCTTTTATATTTAAATCTCCTTTTAAAACAACCTTTCTTCCGCCAAAGTTAGTTCTAAATCTTACGTCAGGAATTCTATAACCAATACCTACAACATACTCATCTCCATTTGATTCTGTTATTAGATTGTTATCTAAACTAAGAGAAATTGCTCGCTCTTTTCTTAGTTCTGCTAATATTTTGAAAGAATTTTTAAATTCTACATCCAAGCGAACTAAGGGATTAAATTGTTCAACTAAATTGATATTTGAAAATAATCGCTCAGGTATATAATTACCAATTTGATCTGTTTTATCAGGTATTAAGGGGTCATAATCAAAGTTAGTTTGGTAATTATTTAAAGTATAGCTAGCTCTATATGCATGGTTTAAAGAAAAACGATTAAAAATCTTTGAAAGCGATTTGATCTTAGTAAGGCCAGTATATTTTAAATTCCAATTAGGTAAAGGAGTTTTTTTAATAGGGTTTAATTCTACTTGATTAGGGTCTGATCCAGAGTATGCAGAAACAAAAGAATGAAGTAAAACAGATTGTTGATTTTTTCCAAAACCAATCGGATATCCTTCTTCATCATTCCCTAATGAAGAAAAACTACTTTTTTCAGATAGACGTTTAGCTATTATAATTCTATTTTTACGAAATTTTTCAAAGTTCAAATTTTCTGAATCTATTGAAAAATTAAATGCTGTTTTTACTAGAATTGTAGACATTCCAAAATTTCCAAGAATACTTGAATTTTTTGGAATATATTCAAGGTTTTCAACACCAAAATTTTCTAGTTTATTCTCAGTAAAATCTCTTTCTGCATTAAACTCTATAATTAGATCATTTAAAGGAACCAATTGAGCTGTCGCCTTAAATTTGTTTGATCGCAACTGGGTAAACATTTGATTAAAATTTGGAAAACCTGTTAACCAACCTTGTCTGGCAGCTTCATATCTTACATCAGCTTGGCTCCCTAAAGTATACCCAAGGGTTGGACGCATTCCCCCAGCAAAACCTACAGTTGAGAGATATCCTGGGAGCACAGTTCCATTATTTTCATTATAACTTGCCTGAACTCTTTTAATAGTTGTTAATATTTTAACTAGCCTAGTTAAACTTTTTTTGAAATTTGTATTTTTTCTAACTGTTGAATCTTTTTCCCTAATTGAATTTAATTTATTTTGAAAACGATTATTACTATTTTTCAAACCAAAAACTGAATATAGTTTTGAAAATGACAATGCCCCCGTTAAAGTTTTTGTATTATTATTTTGTATCATATTGACCTGTCCTAAAACTGATCCATTTTGACTTTTTACACCAGCTAATGCCTCTGATCCACGTTGCCAATTAAAGTTTCCTGTGTAATTATATGTAGCATCAATAAAACTTAAAAATGGAATATTTTGAAATGGAAGTTTGTAATTTAATGCTAAAGACTGTAAATGACTGTTTGGTTCGCCCATATTTAAAATATCCTGCCATAAATATTCATTACTTCTATTTGATAGGTTGTCATTGAGTGAGCTAATATTACTATTCTGCCTTATAATACTGCTAGTAGCTGCATTAAAATTGAATCTAAGTGATCTTGTTAAATTATGGCTAATAGCGTAATTGTAGTCAAACAAAAAATTTTGTTGTTGGAGATTTGGTAAGCTTCTTTGAAGAGAAATATCAGTACCCTCTAAATAGACTTGTCTAAATTTTTGACTATTTAATATTCGATTTATATTGGTTGAAACCTGTATAGAACTAGGTATAAAATTGAAATTTAATTGTTGCATCCATCTCCAATATTGATTTTTAATAAAATATTTAGTTTTTTTAAATGGCTCCAGAGACTTTGAATTAAATGAATGTGAATAATTTGCACCAAGTAAAAGGTTTATCTCTTCTTGTTTTTCAATTTCATAGTCTCTATGTTCTAATTCATTATAAGCATATGAAAAATCAAAATTTTCAGGACTATAAAACCTAGAATTTCCATTTCCAGTTTTATTTTTCCTTACTCCAATAAAACTTATACTTTTCCTATTTGTATAATCTATCGCTTGGTTTCTTATAGAATCTTTTTGTGTTATGCGATCAGCAGTATCTAATCTATCATCAAGTTTGAGATCTTGGTAAAATGGATCATATTTTGGTGTTATATAAGTCTCTCCATTTGAATAGCTAAATGGAATCTGAAGACCCCAACTGGATGGTGTTATTTGACCTAAATTTATATTTGAAACAAAATCATATTGCAATAATTCTTCTCTAGTCCTTTGATTTGGAGATTGATCAATACTTCCAAAACCAATAGAAGAATAACGTCCATTAGCAGAAAAATTAGCAAAATCTGCCCAATTGACGTCTAGTGCTCCTATTGCAGCCCAACCCCCTTGACTATCAATCCCTGAAATACGTAATTCATTAAACCAAACTTCGCCAGAAAGGTCGTCTCCTATTTGAACAGATGGATTTTTAAGACCTATCATTAGGGTTCGTATTGATCCCAATGAAGGATTGCCATGTATTGCAAGTTTATATTTTTTTTGTCCTGGAAGACTGCTAATTGATGTAAATTCTTGAATTGGATTTAGTTCTTCATCAAAGTATAATGTCTTTCCTAAACCTAACTTTTCAAGAGCTTTTGCTTTAAGTCTTGAAAGTAAATCAATGGAAATTTCTAACGAATTAGATTCAGGTATCCAAACCTCTTCAGCAGACAGATTATTTGAAGTATTTTCTGAATATTCTGATGGTTTTAAAGGGATTTCAATTTGATAAAAATTATCTTGATAATCTGTACCTAAACGAATAAACGCAACCATTCTTTTATCAAATTCATCTTTGGTACCTGAACCAGGTAACAATTCGTTACCTGGTAATGATTCTGCATGCAAAAACATTCTGAGTTTACTGTATTGTCTCATATCTAAATCAACAGCTTTAAAAATAGCTCTTGAATCCATTGGTTTTAAATTGGATATACGAAAAGCTAAAGACTGTTCATTTTGTCTAATTATAGTATTGTTATTGTTTATTTGTTCTCTTAGAATTTCAGGAGGAAGTACATAATTAATAGGGATTCTATTTTCATTTTCTAATATGTTAACTGTACTTATATCAACTGTTGTTTTTTCATTAGCTAAAACTTCTTCATTTAATGGTTTGTTATATCTTCTCCAATCACCTCTTACTAAATCCAAAGTTCCAAATCTAAAAACTACTTTCTCTTCAAACCCTTTTAAAATCATTCTCATGAATCTTATGGATCTTAAATCATTAATCTCATTTATTGCATCGAAATAAGGATTAAATGATGTGTTCTCGTAATATGCCTTTTGAATTGGCACTTTAAACTGAATCCATCTTGTGGTATATTGATCACCATTTGGAGCATTTACTTCAATATTTTCTCTAACATCAGTAATAAAAGGATGATTTCCTACTTGCATGCCTTTAAAAATTGGCACACGATATTCAAAGTAACTATCAATTGTATTCATACTTTGGTCCCTATTTATATCTTCAGTATCTGGCTCGGTTGTATTTCCACGATCATTATCACTAAATTCAATTGGAGTATTATTTTCAAATCCATTGTAATTTTTGTAACGTTCTAAAATATCTCCCTCCGCTTGAAGGTAATATTGATAATTATCACCTGCGGGATCATTTGGTGGACCATTTGTGTAAATACTAGATTCTTGATCATCACTTAATCCGTCTAATCCAACATCCTGTAGAGGTCGATCTGATTCAATAGAGTTAAATGCATACACTAATGATTGAGTAGCAGGAACAACTCCCCAAGGAGTATTATATGTGGGATTTGTCTCACTATCACTTGGTAATCCATTTTCAAACTGTTTTCTGCCATCACGTAAAATATCTTCAGAAATATTTCCTAAATGAAATACCAATTCTCCTAAATTTTCTGATTCAGACTCATTTTTTGAAAAAGTATCTAAAACCCAAAATTCTATAAATTCAACATTTGATTGTTCAAAATTTGTTGCATTTAAAGCTCTAGTTATCCCTGCCCAATTATTTTTTGGATTCAATTGAAATTGTTCCAATGGAGAATTATTATATGGTCCTTTCTCTTTGGGATAAAAAGCTAAATCTAGAGTTGGAAGTCTACTAATCATACCCTGAACTAAGTCCTGTTCTGGAAAAAGCTCATTAATGAGGATACTTCTTGTCTCATTGCTTGATATGTCATCATTATTTATTCCTGTTTGTTGTCTAGAATAGAAAACTTGATCAATAGAATACCATGCAAGTTTAGAACGAGCATATCCACTTTCAATACCTTTAGAATCTGAACCTTGAACCCCACTAACTGGAACACTCGAAAGATTCCATGCATTAAATCCTTTTATATCAATATTAGTTTGCGCCCCTTCAAAATCATCTATGTAAACATTTGTTTCACCATTTAAAAGAGTATTTCTTGGGTCATTTGCTGATATATTAGCTAACTCACCACGAAAAGAAATTTGAGATGGTATGTTAGTTTTTATTGTGGGCCACTTATTTATCAAACGTGTGAGAAAAGGCACCTCAGTTGAAAAATTTGTGTTAAATCCTGTCATGGTATTATTAACAGGTTCTGTTCCATAATTTGCCTTCTGTGTGAGTGGATTTTCACTTAAATTAATTAAAGTTCCCCCTATGTAAAATTTATCACTTATTTTATGATTTATATTTATTCCTGATAACCGTTTGTTTTGTTGATTAAAAAAAGAGTTGTTTTCAACTGAAATATCAATTGGTATATTTGACGCTTTAAGTCCTTCGTCAAGAATTTTTACTTTCCCGATTTCATAATTTACAGTATAGTCAAGTCCTTCTTGGAGTAGTCTGCCTCCTGCAGTAACTCTTACAGAGCCTCTTGGTATGTTGAAAGCTCCAATATTAATTCCATCTCCACCTTCTGATTTATATCGCCCTTTGAGCTGAAATTTATTCTTTTCTGTAAATTCTAGTGCTGCTGCTTTTGTTAACGAATACATTTCTTTAAAAACATATTTTTGCTGATTTAAATTAAAGCTATTATCTATTTTGTAATCTTCTTTAGCAGATTTTGGGTCATCAAGAAGATCAAATAAAAACTTTCCAAATGGCTCTACAATAGGGAAAATTATTCTTCCGTAACGTGGGTCAATTGTAATTCCAGGTAAAAAATCAAAAAAACCGTCTCCCGATGAAACTAAATCTTGATATGCATTTAAGCGGTCAAGTTTTAGTGTGTTTAATAATATTTCATCATCTAAATCCTCTGGCCAAATCGACTTGTCCACTGGAGATAAATAATTGATAGGTGAAGGATCTGTATATAAAATATTTAAACGAAAATCTTCTTGTGACAGCTGAAAAGCACCAATATTGTATATATTTTTCATCATCAAATTCCATACAGGTTGACGAACATCTGTTAGGTTACTTTTCAACATCTTTACAATAAGGTTATTAGTTTGAACTTGTTGTTGACCTTGAAATTGAGCTGTTTGTGTTATCGATGTTCCTGGGATATCTCCATTTGCAAACTCACCTACTTGATAAACTTTTCCCAAATAAGTAAATTGGAAAGCTACTCCCAACACTTCATCGTTACTTAATCTTTGATTTAGAGAAATATATCCTAACTGAGGGTGAAATGTATATTCTTGTGGTTTCAATTTTCTGGCACTTTCTAAAACTGCATAGTCAAATCCTTCTTTAACACTTGAGGATTCAAAACCACTATTAGCTGTAGCTATGTCACGTATTTTCTGATTTAAAATACCTCCAAAGCTAATTTCGTCTGGATTAAGTTTATTTACATCATTACTTGGAGGGCTTGCAGAATTTGATGTATTAAAAAATTGAGGAAAATCGTCATCAAGAGTTGTTCTCTGTGGATTTGCTTCACCAAGGTCTTGTATTGCCAATATATTTCTAACATTTTGAGTCTGATAACCTCTATTTGTTACCCATACTTCAATTCTTGTGATTTGTATTGGTGAATTTATATAGGGATAATTTGCTAAAAAATTATTGTAATTATCTCTAAAATAGTGGCTTAAAAAAAAATGTCTGTCTTCTTCATAATCCAAAGAAAAAAAACTAAACTCTTGAAGTCTTCCTCCTCCTTGAGTTACTATATTTTGCGATTGAGATCTCTGTTCTGAAAATACTCCTGAGATAGTTGTATTTCCAATTTTCAAATCAGCTCGAACCCCAAATAAATTTTGTGCACCTTGAATTAAGTTGCTATTGATTGGCATACTGATATTTCCTATGTCAATATTTTGAATAATAGCATCTTCTGTAATTTTACCCTTCAAATAATCAGCGACACGATTTCCAACTTGAGTCTTACTGTTAGATAACTGTGTTATATTATTTTTAAGATTTTCAATTTTTTCTTTTGCTTGTTTTAAAGTATTTTTACCATCACCAATAATTTCTTTTACTCCATCAACACTTTCTTCCAACCTGGTTAGGCTTGAGCCTATTTTCCCTGGTATAATATTTGAGACGTCAGATATTTTTGGTGGATTAAACTGAATTTTTACTAAATTTTGAAAATCAAAAGTTGATTCAGTGTCATAATTTGCGGTTATTTGTAGTCTCTCACCAATTTTTCCAAGTAAGCTCAAACTAATTCTTTGATCAAAGTCAAATCCTGGTGATCTTCTATTTATTACTGAAGCAACAGGATTATCACTTCTCTGGTAACGATATCCCAAATCAACTCCAATGGATCCTTGTGGTGTAATATCAATATTATTACTACCGAAGATTGACTCAAAAAATTTATTGTTTACATAAACCTCTGGAAGAAGGTTTTTTTGGGCATCCTCAAAATCTAATCCATAGCTACTTAAAGCTTGAACTTTATCTAGGAAATAAGCTTGCATTTGTTTTTTTAAAACAAGAGCCTCGTATTCCTTGACAGTTAAAACGAGTGGTGTATTTATGGGATATCCATCAATATTTTCAGAGAATATGTAAAGTTCAGTTACAGGATCAAAAATATACAGACTTTCGATACTATTTACTTTAGGAGGAGAAATTGTTCCCAAATCGGCTGACTGTTGTGCAAAAATGATGTTACCATAAAACAACATCCAAATGAAAATAAGGATGAAGTTTTTAGATGATGTAAAAACTACAAATCGAAAAGCTTCAATCAAACAGTTATAATTTATTCAGAGACTCCTTGATAAGTTCTTCAACTGAACTGTCTGGAGCACTTTGAATAATACTATCTATAATACGCTCAGACTGTCTTCTTGAATAACCAAGAACCTCTAATGCTGATAACGCTTCATCTTTGATTGTATTGTTTCCAAAAATCTGAATTTCTTCACCATCGAAGAGATTCATCATTTTATCTTTTAACTCAATTAAAACACGCTGTGCAGTTTTTAGCCCAATACCCTTAACTGACTTAATAGTATTTAAATCTTCAGATACAATGGAATGCTGAATTTGCTTCGGCTCAAGTGCAGATAACATAGTTCTGGCAGTACTTGATCCAATTCCTGAAACTGAAATTAAAAGCAAAAAGACTGACCTTTCGATTGGAGTATGAAACCCAAAAAGTGTATGTGAATCTTCTCGAACTTGGAGATGTGTGTATAATTTAATTTTTTCGTCATCTCCAATTTGTGAATAAGTATGCAATGAAATATTAACTTCATAACCAACACCATTACAGTCAATAACTACTTTTGTAGGAGTTTTTTCCACTAACCTCCCAATAAGCTGTGTAATCATTTTATTTATTTTTAGTTTGAGCATCTACAACAGCAACTGCTGACATATTTACTATTTCTGAAACAGAAGCTCCAAGTTGTAAAATATGGATGGGTTCACTTAAACCCATTAAAATAGGACCTATAGATAAACCTTCATCCAATTCCTTAATTAACTTATAAGTAATATTTGCAGCGTCAAGATTTGGAAAAACTAAAACATTAACTTTTTTGTTACTTAGGCTAGAAAAAGGAAATCTGTCTTGTAAAAGATTTTTATTAAGAGCAAAATCGGACTGTATGGGACCGTCAACTATCAATTTGGAATTACTTCTATGAAGATAAGAGACAGCCTCAGATACTTTTTTTGCTTGAGGGTATCTTGAAGATCCGAAATTTGAAAAAGACAACATTCCTATTATTGGCTCCATTCCAAAAATTTTGGCCATTTGACCAGTCATAGAGGCAATTTTTGCTAATTGTTTGGCAGAAGGATCTACATTAATTGTGGTATCAGACAAAAATAAAGGACCTGATTTTGTAAGCATAAGGTTTGTTGCAGCTACCCTACTTACACCCTTATTTTTTGGTATAATCTCTAAAATAGGTTTAACTACGTTTCTATAGTTTCTAGAATAACCTGAAATCATTGCGTCAGCATCTCCATTTTTAATCATCATTGAACCAAAATGATTTCTTTCCCTCATAAGACGTTGAGAATCATATAGTGTATATCCTTTTCTCTTTTGTGAATTCCAAAATAATTCTGCATATTTTTTCCGTAACTCTTTCTCTTTCTCTTCTTTAGGGTCGATAACTTCAATATCATCATCAAATTCAATAATTCTCCTTAATTTTTTTATCCTAGATATGTTCCCTAATAAAATTGGAATTGCTATACCTTCTTCATGAACAATTTGAGCTGCTTTAAGAACATCCATTTGATCTGCTTCTGCAAACACTAATCTTTTTGGAGATAATTTAGCCCTGTCATGAAGTAATCGGACCATTTTCTGAGAATTACCGAGTCTCTTTTCTAAACTATTGATGTATCTTTCCCAATCTTCTATGGGTTCAGTTGCTACGCCTGAATCCATAGCTGCTCTTGCTACAGCTGGAGGTATTGTTGTAATTAGTCGAGGATCAAAAGGTTTAGGAATAATATAATTTTTACCAAAGGTTAATCTCGTTTCCTCATATGCAACGTTAACTTGCTCTGGAACTGGTTCTTTAGCTAAATCTGCAAGCGCTTTTACAGCTGCCATTTTCATTTCTTCATTAATTGCTGTTGCTCTAACATCAAGAGCACCTCTAAAAATAAATGGAAATCCTAAAACATTATTCACTTGATTTGGATGATCAGACCTCCCCGTTGCCATAATTA
>CAJWHM010000014.1 GCA_913041125.1 uncultured Bacteroidota bacterium
TCATTTGAACTAAGATGTGAATTCCCATTGTAAAATTTTATAATTACTTTACCGGTGTCTACAGCATAATTTTTTACGTAATCTATTTTAAAATTTACCGAAGAGCTCCCAGTTGAAATATCAAAATCTTTATAGATATATTGATTATCTGTGTAACTAAATTCCAAACTGTTTTGAAAAAGGTATGGATTTGAGTTGGAATTAAATCTATTTGAAGAACTAACCCAGCCATTATTTGGTTTTAAAATAATGTCATTCCCATTTATCATAAAGGCATTATTTATTTCACCTGAAATATTTATTGTTGGTGTTGCTTGCATGGGCTCACTAAAAGTTGCTGTTATAGTTACGACTTCAGTCCTGAATACTAAATTATCAGAATCTGTATCTGAAAGTGTCAACGTAGGTGGAGTTGTATCTGGATTTTGAGAATAAGCGAAAAAGGTGATTAACATTGAATAAATAATTACCAATGTTGAAAGCCTAGATATCAAATTTCTAAATAGTTCCATTGAATAACCAAAAAATAATAATTTTTGTAAAGTCTTAAATTACAAAGACCATGCCTTAAAATTAAGATAATTTCATCTAAGTAATTGATTTTTAGTCTTTAATTAAAAAAGCCTTCCACCAAAATGGAAAGCTTCTCATTAGTTGCTAAAATAATATTTTAACAACACACAACATCTTAATTTAGCGGTCTGGACGGGACTCGAACCCGCGACCCCATGCGTGACAGGCATGTATTCTAACCAACTGAACTACCAGACCTCGTAAGGCGTTTGCAAATATACGCTGCAATTTGTATTTGCCAAACTATTCATGGTAAAAAGAAATAAGTTAAAGGATTGCGTCAATTGCTTGAGAATATGTTGTTTTAGGAGATACACCAACGTGCCTCCCAACTAATTCTCCTTTGTCGAATACTAATACTGTAGGTATATTGCGAACACCATATTTAGCTGCATATTCTTGGTTAGCGTCAACATCGACTTTACCTACAACAGCTTTTCCATCATAATCTTTACTTATCTCTTCTATTATAGGACCAACCATTCTGCAGGGTCCACACCAAGCAGCCCAAAAATCTACTAAGACTGGTTTATCTGATTTTAATACAACCTCTTCAAAAGTTGTATCTGTAATTTCTAATGCCATAATCAAATTTTAATTGTCAAATGTAATTATTTTAATTCTTTAGTTTTCTAATTAAAATCAAATTTCCTTATTTCTAAATGTTTTTTTATAATGGGTTTAATTCAGCTTATAATACAATTCTTGCCTATCTAACTCATTAAGTAAATCCTGAGTTATTTTAACTTTTTGTTTTTTACTATTCAATGTCAGTTTAATCTTCTTTTCAGGATCATAAATTTTAAAAACTAAAGGTTTATCTCCCTTAAAATTCTTTAGGTGTTCTTCAAGAGCATCTATTTTTTCTTCATTTATTTTTTTTACATCGAGTTGAAGTATAAGTTTTTTAGCATTTTTTTCAATAGTATTATAAAGCATTTCGAAACTTAAGAATTGTACTCTTGGAGATCCAACTCTACCTGTTTCAGAATTTGTCCACCCTTGTCTAATCATTATTTTAATTCTAATGAATTGATTAACTACTAAAAAGTGACGATATTTCAAATACTCTTCTCCAAATATTCGAAATTCAAATTGATCAGTAAAATCTTCAATTGAAAAGCGTGCCCATCCTTTGCCTAGTCTACTTTCTAGGTGTTCAACTTCGTTTACAATTCCACCAACAGTGACCTCTCTGTTAATAAAACTTTCAAGGTTTGTTAGATGATTTAAAGAAATTGAAACAAAATGATTCATTTCATGTTCAAAATCATCTAAGGGATGTGAAGATATATATATACCAACTACTTCTTTTTCTTTTTTAAGTCTTATTAAATTTGACCAAGGCTCGCAGTGAGGTATTGTCAAATCTTGGTAAGAGTTATCTGTTTCTTCTCCAAATAGACTGATTTGTGAAGAATTTAAATGCTCTTGAAATTTGGTTCCAAAACGCATTATTTTTTCTAAAAAAGTAATACCGTCTCCATCTGAATTTAAATATTGTGCCCTATGTGTGTCTTTAAATGAGTCCAAGCCTCCAGCTAGGATTAAATTTTCAAAAGCCTTTTTATTGGCTGCTCTCAAATCTATTCGCTTGACTAAATCAAAAATAGATTGATATTTACCTTTTTTTCTATTCTCTATTATCGTTTCAACAGCTCCACGGCCTACACCTTTTACAGCACCCATTCCAAAACGGATAGCTTGATCATCATTAACAGTAAATTTATAATAAGACTCATTTACATCAGGACCCAATACATTTAGTTTCATTCTTCTGCATTCCTCCATAAAAAAAGTTACTTGTTTAATATCATTCATGTTATTTGATAGTACGGCAGCCATATATTCAGCTGGATAATGAGCTTTCAAATAAGCGGTTTGATAACCAATCCAAGCGTAACATGTGGAATGTGATTTATTAAAGGCGTAAGCTGCGAAGGCTTCCCAATCCCTCCATATCTTTTCAAGTATTTCTTCAGGGTGTCCGTTCGATTTACCTCCATCTAAAAACCGTGGTTTTAACTTTTGCAGTAATGCAAAAATCTTTTTCCCCATTGCTTTTCTTAAAACATCAGCATCGCCTTTTGAAAATCCAGCTAGCTTTTGTGATAAAAGCATAACTTGTTCTTGATAAACAGTAATTCCATACGTTTCTTCTAAAAATTCCTTCATTACTGGTAGATCATAAGATATTTCTTGTTTGCCATTTTTTCTATCTACAAAACTTGGAATGTATTCTAAAGGCCCAGGACGATATAATGCATTCATTGCTATCAAGTCTGCAAATACAGTTGGTTTTAAATCTTTTAAATACTTCTGCATACCAGCAGATTCATACTGAAAAATACCAACAGTTTCTCCTCTCTGAAACAATTCATATGTTTTTATATCATCTAAAGGAAATATGTCAGGATCAAGTTCTATTCCGTGTTTATACTTAACAAGTTTTACGGTATCTTTAATTAAGGTTAATGTTTTTAACCCTAGAAAATCCATTTTTAACAATCCCGCATCTTCAACTACTGAATTATCGTATTGAGTAACATAAAGCTCAGAATCTTTAGCAGTAGCTACAGGAACAAATTGTGTAATATCATCTGGTGTTATTATCACTCCACATGCATGAATTCCAGTGTTTCTTAGAGAACCTTCAAGTACTTTTGCTTGTTGAATAGTTTGGCCAGAGATAGAGTCTTCCTCAGCTATGTTTTTTATCTCGTTGACTCGCAATAATTCCTCACTTCGTAATTTTTCTTTAAGTTGTTCCTCTGTAGAACCAAATATTTTTTCAAGTTTTATATTTGGCAAAAGTTTTGCAATACGATCAGCTTCTCCTAAAGACAAATCTAAAACTCGAGCAGTATCTCGAATAGAAGACTTTGCAGCCATAGTTCCATATGTTATAATTTGAGCTACTTGATTAGTCCCATATTTTGATATAACATATTCCATTACTCTACCACGCCCTTCGTCATCAAAATCTATATCAATATCTGGCAGACTTACCCTATCTGGATTAAGAAAACGCTCGAAAAGTAAATTGTATTTTACAGGATCAATATTGGTGATATTCAAACAGTAAGCCACAACAGATCCTGCTGCTGATCCACGACCTGGTCCTACAGAAACATCCATCTTTCTAGCTGCAGCTATTAAGTCTTGAACAATCAAAAAATAACCTGGATAACCTGTATTAGCAATTACATCTAATTCAAAGTCAATTCGCTCTTTTAAATTCTTTGAAATTTTTTTATATCTAGCTTTAGCTCCATTGTAAGTTAAATCCCTCAAATAATTATTTTCTCCTTTTTTACCATCTGGATCATCTTCAACTTGGTATTGAACTGGAATTTCAAACTTAGGCAATAATACATCCCTATTTAGACTAAAAGATTCAATTTTATCTACTAAAGATTTAATATTTAATATAGCCTCAGGTATGTCTTGAAACAAACTTTTCATTTGATCCTGAGTTTTGAAATAATATTCTTGATTTGGGAAACCATACCTGAAACCCCGGCCACGTCCTATAGGTGTAGCTTGCTTTTCACCTTCTTTTACACAAAGCAAAATATCATGTGCATTTGCCTCTTCTTTATGGATATAATAGGTGTTATTTGTTGCTATTAGAGAGATTTTGTGTTTCCGAGAAAAATCAATCAGCACATCATTGGCACGATCCTCTGCTTCTTCTCCATGTCTCATTAACTCAATGTATAAATCATCACCAAATTTATGATGCCACCACTCAAGAGCTTCTTCTGCTTGTCGATCGCCAAGGTTTAATATTTTTGAAGGTACTTCTCCAAAAGTATTACCCGTTAACACGATCAAATTTTCTTTATAAAGATCTACTATTTTTTTATCTATTCTAGGGACATAATAAAACCCATCTACGTAGGCTATTGATGTCATCTTAGCTAAATTATGATAGCCTTTTTTATTTTTGGCAATAAAAACAATTTGAAAACCATCATCGCGACGTGTTTTATCTTTGTGATCGTCGCAAACATAAAACTCACAACCGATAATAGGTTTTAATTTTTTTTCTCGTTCTTCTAATTTAGAATTATATAAATTAACTGCCTTGATAAAATGAAAAGCACCCATCAAATTCCCATGATCAGTAATAGCTAAGGCAGGCATACCATCTTTGGAAGCAGTATCAATCAATTGATTTATACGCGAAGTTGCTTGTAAAACAGAAAATTGGGTGTGATTATGTAAATGAACAAATGATGCATTTTTTAAAAAATCACTTGTTTTAGGCTCTATTTTTGGTGTTAAAATTTTTTCCTTTTGTTTTAATTCTTTAGAAGCTTCTTTTAAATTCTCATGTTTTAATCCAACCAAAGCAAAAGGTGTTTTTTGCTTTCTAATTTCTACAGTCTGAATACTTACATCAGAAAATGCTTTAGGATTTAATAAGCCATTGCGAAGTAATTCTAAAAAGACACGAGTAGTGGCTTCAACATCAGAGGTAGCATTATGTGCTTCTTCAAAAGTTTCTTTAAATAGATGATAATATAATTCACTTAACGTAGGTAATTTAAATTTACCTCCACGACCTCCAGCTAATTTACATAAGAAAGCCGTTTCTTCAGTACAAGTATCAATTACTGCTTTTCCTTCAAGTGCATCTTTTAGTCCTCCTCGAAGATACTCTGCTCCCATAATATTGCGATCAAAAGAAATATTATGGCCAACCAAAAATTCAACTTGATTAATTGCTTTTTGAAAATTATCTAATACTTGTTTTAAAGGAATTCCTTTGTCTTTTGCAAGGGCTGTAGATATTCCGTGTACTTTTTCTGAGTCAAAAGGAATTGTAAAACCGTTAGGTTGGATTAAGTAATCTTCATGAGCAACAATATTCCCTTTTATATCATGAACTTGCCAAGCAATTTGAACACAACGAGGCCAATTTTCACTATCAGTAAGGGGTGCATTCCAACGTTTTGGAAGGCCAGTAGTTTCAGTATCAAAGATCAAATACATTGTAACTAAAATAAGAAATTATCTACCTACTTGACAAAGTATTTATTGTCAATTATTAACCACACAAGTTTTCCTCTTTTTTGTACCTTGATCATGAAAAAGAAAGATATTTATGTCGCTGCTCAAATTTACCTCAAAGGGGATTTATTGTTCCCAAGCTGACGTATATTTAGATCCCTGGAAAGGAGTAAACAAAGCTTTAATTACTCATGGACATTCTGACCACGCTCGGTGGGGCAGCAAGCATTATATCACCAATGAAATTAATGTACCTATTATCAAACACCGATTAGGAAGTATCTCAGTTTCAGGAAAAAAATATGGAGAATCATTTAAAGTTAATGGAGTGAAATTTTCCTTTCACCCTGCTGGACATGTCCCAGGGTCATCACAGATTCGTGTAGAATACAGAGGGGAGGTTTGGGTTTTTACAGGTGATTACAAAACTCAAAAAGATGGAATTTCATCCCCCTTTGAACCGATAAAGTGCAATACATTTATCACAGAATGTACTTTTGGCCTTCCTGTATTTCAGTGGGAGGAGCCAAAATATATTCATGCCAAGATTAATGATTGGTGGGCAAAAAATCAATCTGGAAAAATCACAAGTTTGTTGATGGGCTATTCTCTTGGAAAAATTCAACGCCTACTAAAACATATTGATCCATCCATTGGTAAGATATACACTCATAATGCCACAGAACAGATGACAAAGGTTTTACGCCAATTTATTGATTTCCCCGAAACACATCTTATAACCCGTAATACTACTAAAAGAGAAGTTGAAGGAAATCTGATTTTGGCTCCTCCAGCTGTTATGGGGAGTGCTTGGGTCAAGAAATTTGGACATCTTTCTACAGGCTATGCCTCAGGATGGATGGCTTTCCGTGGTGCTAGACGAAGACGAGCAATAGATCATGCTTTTGTTTTGTCAGATCATGCAGACTGGAAAGGCTTAATTTCCGCTATAAAATATACAGGTTGCGAAAATGTAATCACAACACACGGTTATACCGATATCTTTGCTCAATATCTCTGCGAACAAGGTTGGAATGCTAGAACAGAAAAAACGCAGTATGATACAGAAACACTTGAAAAAGCTATAGCAGAATGAGACGTTTTGCTAGATTAATCGAACAGTTGGATAGTACCAACAAAACGAATCATAAAGTAGAGGCTTTGACAAATTATTTTAGAGAAGTGCCTAAAAAAAATGCAATTTGGGCAATTGCTTTACTTTCACATCGTCGTCCGTCACGCCCTGTGACAACAACACTAATGCGACAATGGGCTGCAGAATTAGCAGAGCTTCCTGCATGGCTATTCGAAGAATCCTATCATATTGTTGGAGATTTAGCAGAAACCATTGCCCTATTGGTCCAGCAAGAAGCAGAAGGGGATAATCCCTCACTGAGTCAATGTATAGAGGAAATCATTGAACTTAAAACCAAAGAAGAAGACGAGAAAAAATCCTATATCCTAAATCGTTGGAGACGTTTTAATAATTTTGAACGTTTTGTATTTAATAAAATATTAACTGGCGGATTTCGTATTGGCATCAGTCAAAAACTGATGACTCGAGCCTTATCCAAAGCTGTAGAAATTGATGAAAATATTTTAGCGCATCGCCTTATGGGACAATGGTCTCCTAAGACTACCTCTTTTGAAGAACTCGTTCTTGATCCTAAACCTGAAGATCAGATTTCACAGCCCTATCCTTTCTTTTTGGCCTATGCTTTAGAAGAAGGTTTCCACGAAAAAGAAGAGATTTCAGATTGGCACATTGAACACAAATGGGATGGAATGCGAGCACAATTGATTGTTAGGGAAGGGAAAACATTTTTATGGAGTCGAGGAGAAGAATTGATTACAGATAAATTTCCAGAACTCCATTGTCTTGCAAGATATCTACCTAATGGTACTGTAGTAGACGGTGAACTCTTGCCCTACAAAGATGGAGAAATAGGAAACTTTAACGCTTTGCAAAAACGAATAGGAAGGAAGACCGTTTCGCAAAAACTACAAAACGAAGTGCCAATTGTCATCATGTTATACGACCTTTTGGAATGGGAAGGAAAAGACATTCGTACACACCCCCTTGCCCAACGACAAGAGCTACTGGCTGCCTTGAGTAAAAAAATCAAAGGAGATGGTGTGCCTTTACTTTTATCTGAAGTAATGGAATTCTCCAGTTGGGAAAAAGTGGCACAAGAACGTGAACGTGCTCCAGAATTACGCAGTGAGGGGCTTATGCTTAAGCACAAAGATTCCCCCTATGCAGTAGGACGCAAAAAAGGTGCCTGGTGGAAATGGAAATCAGATCCAAAAACAATAGATGCAGTCTTGACATATGCCATGCGGGGACACGGAAGAAGGACCAATCTATTTACAGATTATACCTTTGCGCTCTGGCGAGATAAAGAGTTGGTAACTTTTGCTAAAGCATATTCGGGATTAACAGATGCTGAAATAAAGAAAGTGGATCAGTTTGTCAAAAAAAATACAACCAATCGTTTTGGTCCTGTACGTCAAGTAAAACCTGAATTAGTATTTGAAATTGCCTTTGAAGGAATTGCTCCCTCTCAGCGTCATAAAAGTGGAGTCGCTGTTCGTTTCCCAAGGATTTTTCGCTGGCGTCACGATAAAAATATTTCCGAAGCCAACAGCCTAGATGACATTAAAAAATTTCTGCAATGAAAGAAGTTGCCCAATGGTTTGATGATCAAGGTTGGCGCCCTCAAGCTTTTCAAAAAGAATGTTGGAAAGCATATGCTCAAGGCTTAAATGGAATGCTGCATGCTCCTACAGGAAGCGGAAAAACCCTTGCGCTCTGGGGTGGAATTGTACAAGAAGCTTTTCATGTTAAAAAACATCCTACAGGATTACAAGCTCTATGGCTTACACCCCTTCGCGCTTTGGCGGTAGAAATACAACAGGCTACCCAACGCATTACAACGGATTTGATTCCTGAGTTGCAGGTTGCACTCCGGACAGGAGATACTTCCCAAAGTGAACGTACCAAACAAAAGCAAAAACCTTCTTTCGGATTAGTAACTACCCCCGAAAGTCTTCATGTGATATTAAGCACTAAAGACCACCAAAAACAATTTAAAAATCTAAAAGTTATTATAGTAGACGAATGGCACGAACTTCTCGGAACCAAAAGAGGGGTGCAAGTAGAATTGGCTTTAGCATACTTGCGGTCTTTTTTACCTGTTTTAAAAGTTTGGGGAATCTCTGCCACATTGGGGAATAAAGATTTGGCTCGAGAAATATTACTAGGTCCTTTAGAAAATTACACCATCGTAAAGGCTGATATAAATAAAAAAATTAATGTAAAATCAATCTTACCCAAAAAGATGGAAAGCTTCCCTTGGCGTGGGCATTTGGGGATTCAGCTTTTGCCACACGTTTTGAAATTGGTAAAAAAAAACAAAACCACATTGATTTTTACCAATACACGTGCTCAATGCGAGATTTGGTTCCATGAACTTTTAAATGCCGAACCCAACCTTGCTGGAAGTATGGCCATGCATCACGGTAGTATTGATAAAAAATTACGACTTTGGGTAGAAGAGGCTTTACGCAAAGAACAATTGAAAGTAGTGGTCTGTACCTCCAGTTTAGATCTTGGGGTAGACTTTAGCCCTGTAGAAAATTGTGTGCAAATTGGCAGCCCTAAAGGTGTTGGGCGATTTATCCAACGTGCTGGACGTAGCGGTCATAAACCTAAAGCAGGAAGTACGATTCACTTTTTGCCAACACACGCCATGGAACTCATTGAGTCTGTGGCCTTGCAACGAGGGATCGAAAGTCAGCAAATAGAAGATCGTATGCCTTATCTCAACAGCTATGATGTATTGCTTCAATTTTTAATGACCCTCGCCGTCGGAAGTGGTTTTCAACCCAAAAAATTATTCCCAATCATCAAGCAAACCTTTTGCTTTCAAACCCTTAATGATGAACAATGGCAATGGATTATCAATTTCTTAGTTAAAGGAAGTCAAAGTCTAGAATATTATGATGAATATAAAAAAGTGAATGTGTTAGAGGATGGAAGTCTTAAAGTTGTAAACAAAGGAATCGCTATGCGTCATCGTTTTTCTATGGGCACCATAGTGAGTGATGCCATTTTAAAAGTCCGTTATCAGAAAGGAGGTTATTTGGGTACAGTTGAAGAATGGTTTGTCGCCAAACTAAAACCGGGTGATGTATTTACTTTTTCAGGCAGAAATTTAGAACTGATACGGATGCACAATATGGAAGTCATCGTTCGAAAATCAAAATCAAAAAAAGGTAGAATCCCAGCATGGATGGGAGGACGCATGAGTTTCAGTGCCCACCTCAGCGATCTATTAAAAAATGCTTTGTTTGAAAATCAAAATCAAGAAACCCCAGAATTTAAATCACTTAGACCTGTTTTTTATCAGCAGAAAAAAGAGTCCATCGTCCCACAGCCCCATCAGTTTTTGATTGAACGTTTTGAAACCAAGGAAGGCTTCCATACTGTTTTTTATCCTTTTGAGGGCTACGCGATACACGAAGCCCTCGCCAGTCTGATGGCCTATCGAATCAGCTTATTGTCTCCCATAACCTTTAGCATGTCCTTTAATGATTATGGCTTTGAACTTCTATCCGATCAGGCTTTTTCTAAAGAATACTTTTTGGATAACAATCTGCTGACAATTGAGCATTTGCATGAGGATTTAGAACGAAGCATAAATGTCTCTGAAATGGCAAGACGTCGTTTCCGGGATATTGCAGTTATTTCCGGTTTGGTTTTTCAAGGCTTTCACAACAAGCCTATTAAAGCTAAACACCTGCAAAGTAGTTCCCAATTGTTTTATGATGTATTTAAAGACTATGAACCTAACAACCTGCTATACCAGCAGGCATTAGAAGAAACTTTTGATCATGGGATGGAACGCGGACGGATGATCAAGGTTTTTGAAAATATTCAAAAGCAAGATATTGTCTGGCGGGATTGTAGCCAACCCACTCCTTTCTCCTTTCCTTTGATTACGGATCGTATTCGTTCTAAACTATCTTCAGAAAGTGTTGAAGATCGAATCAAGAAAATGTATCTTCAACTTGAGAAAAAATGACAATAAAGCGGATAAATATCGGCGAAAATCATTTTGACTTACACCCCAGTGGCGCCATCTATTGGGTAGAAAAAGAAACCCTTATGCTTGCTGATGTACATCTGGGGAAAGTAGCTCATTTTCGAAAAAATGGCATTGCCGTTCCACGAGAAGCTGAGGGTTCCTTTTATAAAAAAATCACCCTCCTTTTTAACAAATTTGAAGTAAATCGTATCCTTTTTTTAGGAGATCTTTTCCACAGTTTTCAAAATAACGAATGGCACTTGTTTAGCTCTTGGGTCAAGCAACAGCAAAACGAGTTGATCCTTATTGAAGGAAACCACGATGTAATCCCAGCAAGTAAATTTGAGCAACTGGGAATGACTATTACATCTGATTTCAGCGAAGAAACTTTTTACTTTTGCCATTTCCCTACCAAAAAAGAAAAATACTTTGTTTTTTGTGGACATGTTCATCCTGGAGTAAAACTCAAAGGAGCTGGGCTTCAACAACTTAAAATGCCCTGTTTTTTCCAAAGTCAAAATCAATTGATTCTTCCTGCTTTTGGGGCTTTCACGGGTTTACATATACTTAGCCCTAAAGAAGATGATCGTGTCTATGTGACTTCAGGAAAAGAAGTGATGGAAATAGAAAGGAATTAACTATCAAGCCTTTATATTTACAAAAAAAAAAAATCAATCCGTTATTAAACGTATTTGATAATCTCAGTACCCAGAAGAAACTACTAGCTGCTTTTTCTGAAAAGCAGTGCGTACACATCAAAGGTCTAGTAGGTTCAGGTTTATCCTTCCGTTTTGCAGCTGCATTCCAAAAACAAGATCAATCGCTTTTATTCATTCATGAGAATGCTGAACTAGCAGCTTATTTTTTAAATGATTTTGAGCGTTTACTCGGTGCATCAGAAGTGCTCTTTTTTCCAGCCAGCTATCGACAGGCATATGCTCCCGAAACTACAGACAATGCAAATATCTTACTTCGGGCAGAAGTCTTAAAAAAACTTAGTTCATCAAAAAAGCCAAAGATTATCGTAACATATCCCCAAGCTGTTTTTGAAAAAATTATTTCTCAACATACCCTAAAACGGATTACGCTCAAATTAAAAAAAGATACAGAAGTGTCACTGAATCATATAAATGAGCGACTTTTTGAAATGGGTTTTGAACGTGCAGATTTTGTTACAAGCCCTGGAGAATTTGCTGTTCGAGGTGGAATTATTGATGTTTTTTCTTTTGCTTATCAGTACCCCTACAGAATTGAATTTTTTGATGAAACTATAGAACGACTTTCCAGTTTTGATGTCAATAGCCAGCGTTCCATAAGTGCTTTTGAAGAAATTGAATTACTCCCCAATACATCCAATCACGATTTTACCGATAAAAGGAAAACCCTACTTTCATTCTTTTCCTCTAAGAGTTCTATTGTTTTTAATGATCTAGATAAGACAACCTATCGATTGGAACAGCTTTATAAAAAAGCAGAGAGCGTATACCAAGAATTGGAAACTACTAGTCAATATGCCCCAGAAATTTTATTTGTTAAACCCGAAGAATTAATTACGGATTGTCAAAGCCGTTCAGTATTTGTACTAGAAAAAACTACACAAATTAATATTAGAGAACAGATTCTAATCAAGCAGAGCCCCCAACCTGCTTTTAATAAAAAGTTTGATATGCTTGTTTCTCATCTCAATGAAAATAAAGATCAGGGATATAGAAATACTCTTTTTTGTAGTAATGATCAACAAGCCAAACGCTTTCATGACATTTTTGATGAAATGAAAGAGGATATTCATTATCAAACTAAAGTACTTGCTATTTATGAAGGTTTTGAAGACTTAGAGGCCAAGTGGGCTTGTTTCACAGATCATCAGATTTTTGAACGTTATCACAAATATCAGCTCAAATCGGATAGAAGAAAAAAAGAAGCACTAAATCTAAAAGAACTCACACGAATGGAAATTGGCGACTATGTAACTCACATAGACCACGGGATTGGAACTTATGGAGGATTACAACGCATTGAAGTAGAGGGAAAATGGCAGGAAGCTATCAAGCTGATTTATGGAGAACGTGATATTCTTTATTTGAGCATTCACTCCTTACATAAAATTACTCGCTATTCTGGAAAAGACGGATCTGTTCCTAAGATTTACAAGTTAGGATCTAAAGCTTGGAAAGTACTTAAACAAAAAACAAAAAATAAGGTAAAAGAAATAGCCTTTAACCTAATCGAACTTTATGCCAAAAGAAAAGAAAAAATAGGTTATGCATTTGATCCTGACAGCTATTTACAGTGGGAATTAGAAGCTTCCTTTTTATTTGAAGATACTCCAGACCAAGAAAAAGCTACTCAAGCAATTAAATCAGACATGGAATCAACAACTCCTATGGATCGACTTGTATGTGGAGATGTTGGTTTTGGAAAAACTGAAGTTGCTATTCGCGCAGCATTTAAAGCTGTAGATAATAGTAAACAAGTTGTAGTATTAGTTCCAACAACAATATTAGCTTTTCAACATTATAAATCTTTTTCTCAACGATTAAAAGACTTCCCTGTAAGAGTGGATTATCTAAATCGCTTTAGAACTACCAAAGACAAAACCTTGATTTTAAAAGATTTGGCTGATGGAAAAATCGACATCCTTATTGGAACACACCAATTAGTAAGTAAAAATGTGATTTTTCAAGACTTGGGGTTATTGATTGTTGATGAAGAACAAAAATTTGGTGTCGCTGTAAAAGAGAAAATACGGTCTCTAAAAACCAATATAGATGTCTTAACACTAACAGCTACACCTATACCTAGAACACTTCAATTTAGTTTAATGGCCGCAAGAGATCTTTCTGTAATTGCAACCCCACCTCCAAATAGATATCCAATAAATAGTGAAGTTGTTCGATTTAATGAAACTCAGATTCGCGATGGAATTCTCTATGAATTACAACGCGGTGGGCAAGTATTTTTTATTCATAACCGAGTAGAAAATATTTTGGAAATGGAGGGGCTTATTCAACGTTTAGTTCCCGATGCAAGAATTGTTGTAGGTCACGGTCAAATAGATGGTCGAAAATTAGAAAAAATATTACTAGGATTTATGAATGGTGAATATGATATTCTTATTGCTACCACCATAATTGAAAATGGATTAGATGTGCCAAATGCAAATACAATATTTATAAACAATGCCAATAATTTTGGATTGAGTGATCTACATCAAATGAGAGGTCGTGTAGGAAGGAGTAATAAAAAAGCCTTTTGTTATTTTATTACTCCCCCTCTAAGCTCTATGAGTACTGACGCACAAAAAAGAATTAAAACTGTTGAACAATTTTCTGCTATTGGTTCCGGAATCCAAATTGCAATGAAAGATCTTGAGATCCGTGGTGCTGGAGATCTTTTAGGAGGTGAACAAAGTGGATTCATCAACGAAATGGGATTTGAAACTTATCAAAAAATCTTACAACAAGCAATTGAAGAATTAAAAGAAAATGAATTTAAATCTATTTACAATAAGGATGAAAATAATGATATAAATTTCTTCACTAATGAAATACAAATTGATACTGATCTTGAAATATTAATTCCTGATCATTATGTTAATATAGTTAAAGAACGTTTAGCATTATATCAAGAATTAAGTAAAATAAAAACAAATATTGATTTAGAAGAATTTGAAATCAAATTAAGAGATCGATTTGGCCCACTCCCTTTGGAAACTGTCGAACTTATTGAAAGTGTGCGTTTAAAGTGGATAGTAACTAAATTAGGTATAGAAAGATTAATAATAAAAAACGGAAACTGTTTATGTTTTTTTATTTCTAACCAAAAAAGTGATTTTTTCCAAAGTGAGGAATTCAACTATATAATTTATCAAATTCAAAAAAAATCAGACCGGTTAACTTTAAAAGAAAAAATAACTCCCGATGGACCTAAACTAATATTATCTGTAAACAAAATTAAAGACATAAAGTCTCTTAAGTCCTTACTTAATCAATTGGTTTATGAAAGCTAAAGTAGTTTAAGATTTTTAATGACCTTGAAAGCAATATCTACTTGATCTTCGTTCATTAAAATGGTAAATTCGTTTGAAGTAGAAATAACTTCAGTTATGTTTACCCCCTCCCAAGAAAGCCTTTGAAAGATAAAATAATATATTCCAGGAATTTTGACATTTTCAATTGGAAGCTTAATAGTAATTGATGACAAGTTTTCAACTTTAGATTGACAAACTTCATTTTTAAAAAGCTCATCTACAAGATCAACAATATTTTGACTTACTACAATATTACTTTCTGCAACACCTCTAGAAGAAGTGTAAAATACATCTTTTTGCTGCTCAATTTTTTTTAAAAGATTTGCTTGAGTGAGTAAAAGTGTATCTGAAAGTAAAAATCCGTAATCTACTAATGATGATCTTACTGTTATGTCTCCAAGATTTTGAAGAATTCTAATAATTTTTTTTGTAGCAGCAAAATCGGTATCATCTGATACCCGTTTTAAAGACATGATAATTGCTCCCTGATTAACAGGTTTTCTCATTAATAACTCAATGTCGGGATGAATTTTCCTTGCTAAAGATGTTAAATTAATTATTTTATCAGACAGTGCATAAGATAAATATGGTTTTGTCTTAATGTATTCATTAACTGTAGCTGCAATTGTTTTCATTATATCAAGTTTGAGTTGTAAATATAACAATGTGTATATTAACTTAACATATTGTTTTATAAAGTTGATTTGAATTCTATAATTAAACTATTGATTTAGAAAATAAAAAATTGATTATTAATCAAACTGATTAAAAGGATATAGTTGTTTCTTAAAACCTGTTCGTTTTGTTTATTTTTGAAAAATTTTAAATATATAATGTCAAAAAGATATACGATTACGGCCGCACTTCCTTATACAAATGGTCCAATTCATATAGGACACTTAGCAGGTGTTTACGTACCAGCTGATATTTATGCCCGCTATTTAAGAATAAAAGGTAATGATGTTGCTTTCATTTGTGGAAGTGATGAACATGGTGTAGCAATTTCTTTAAAAGCAAAAAAGGAAGGTAAATCACCTAAAGAAATTATTGATCAATATGATGAGATTATTAGAAAGTCTTTTTCAGAGTTTGGGATAACATTTGATAATTATTCCAGAACCTCGAGGGATATTCACCATAAAACCGCCAAAGAGTTCTTTTCAGAACTAAATGAAAAAAATATTTTTGAAGAAAAAGTTACAGAACAACTATATGATCCAGAAGTGAAACAATTTTTGGCTGACCGCTATATTATTGGAACTTGTCCGATATGTCAATCTCCTGACGCATATGGAGATCAATGTGAAAGCTGCGGGAGTAGTCTTAGCTCTTCGGAACTAATTAATCCTAAGTCTACTATTAGCGGATCGAAACCTGAAAAAAGAAAAACAAAACATTGGTACCTTCCACTTCACAAATACGAATCTTTTTTAGAAAAATGGATTCTCAAGGGATATAAAAATATTTGGAAAACAAATGTTTATGGGCAAGTAAAATCATGGATAGATAACGGTTTGAAATCTAGAGCTGTAACAAGAGACTTAGATTGGGGAATTCCTATTCCTATTCAAGGAGAAGTAGGTAAAGTTCTTTATGTTTGGTTTGATGCACCAATTGGTTATATATCTTCTACAAAAGAATGGGCAGCAAAAAGAAAAATTGATTGGGAGCCTTATTGGAAAGATAAACAAACTCAGTTAGTCCATTTTATTGGAAAAGATAATATTGTTTTTCACTGTATTATATTTCCTGTAATCCTTCATGCATCTGGTAAATACATTTTACCTAAAAATGTTCCTGCAAATGAATTTTTAAATTTGGAGGGACATAAAATATCTACATCAAAAAATTGGGCAGTATGGTTACATGAATATCTAAAAGACTTTCCAGATCAACAAGATGTTTTAAGATATGTCTTAACAGCAAACGCACCAGAGACAAAAGACAACGATTTTACATGGGAGGAATTTCAATCAAGAAATAATAATGAGCTTGTAGCGATTTATGGTAATTTTATTAATAGAGTTATTGTACTTACACATAAATATTATTCTGGAAAAGTACCAAAATGTGACAAACTTAAAAAAGAGGATTTAGAGGTTTTATCTCAAATGGAATTAATCCCAGAGAAAATTGGCGATTGTATTGAAAATTTTAGGTTTAGAGAAGCTAGTCAACTTTTAATGCAATTAGCAAGAATTGGCAACAAATATCTTGCTGACACCGAACCTTGGAAATTAATAAAAATTGATCCTGAAAGAGTTAAAGAAATAATATATACTGCTCTTCAGTTGGTAGTTGGATTATCTATAATTAGTGAGCCTATTTTACCTTATACCTCAAAAAAATTAAAAAAAATACTTAATCTTGATTCATCTCAATTTTCTTGGGATAATATAGGAAAAAAGAGAAATTTAATACCTAGTTCTTCTTTATTAAATAAAGGGCAGTTACTATTTAGTAAAATAGATAATGATATAATTAAAAAACAACTATTAAAACTAAAAAATGGTTCAAATGATTTTAATTCAAATAGAAAAACCATCCCAGAAATAAAACCAAAAGTTTCTTTTAAGAATTTTGAAAATCTAAACTTAAAGATAGCTGAAATTATCAATGCTAAGAAAGTCAAAAAAACAAAAAAATTAATTGAACTAGAAGTAAAACTTGGAAAGAAAACCAGAACTGTAGTCTCAGGAATTGCAAAGGATTTTGATGAAAAAGATATTGTTGGTAAAAAAGTAGTCTTACTAGAAAATCTTTTCCCAAAAAAATTGAAGGGTATAGAAAGTAATGGTATGGTATTACTAAGTAAAAATGAAAACGGAAATTTTATTTTTATTGGCCCAGACTTAAATGAAATTGAATCTGGAACTATCATTTATTAGAAATTGAAATATAGTATCCCTATTGCATTTGATAAATCTTATAAACTTCCATTGGAAAAAAATCATCGTTTCCCTATGGAAAAATATGATTTATTACCACAACAACTTTTACTTGAAGGAACGATTAAGGAAGGAGACTTTTTTACTCCTGAAATAATTCCTTTGGATTATGTACATAGAGTTCATCACCCATCTTATGTAAAGAAGTTAATCAATTTAAAACTGACACGCAGCGAAATAAGAAGGATTGGATTTCCTTTGAGTACATCACTAATAAATAGGGAATTTTTAATTGCAGGGGGGACTTTAATGGGTGCTGAAAAAGCCTTAGATTTTGGTATATCAATGAATATTGCTGGAGGCACTCATCATGCATATCCTGACAGAGGAGAAGCTTTTTGCTTATTAAATGATCAAGCCATTGCAGCCAAATTTTTATTAGATACTAAAAAGGTAAAAAAAATTCTCATATTAGATTTAGACGTACACCAAGGAAATGGAACTGCTTTTATATTTAATAAAAATCCAAATGTGTTTACGTGTTCTGTTCATGGAGCTAAAAACTATCCTTTTAAAAAAGAAATTAGTGATTTAGACATTCCTATCGAAGATCAATGTAGAGACACTATTTATTTAAATATTATTAAGAAATTACTACCCAGATTATATGATGAAGTAAGACCTGATTTTATATTTTATTTATCTGGTGTTGACATTTTAAAGACTGATAAGCTAGGTCGTTTGGGAATTACTTTAGATGGTTGTAAAAAGAGAGATGAACTTGTTTTGTCTTTTTGTAAACAGAAAGGAATTCCTTTACAATGTTCTATGGGAGGTGGTTATTCAGAAGAAATCAAAATAATTATTGAAGCTCATGCAAATACCTATCGTGTGGCAAAAGAAATATTTACTTAGAATTCCAAGTATAACTTTTTAAATTAATAGCAGCAATAACTATATCCTTTCTACTTACTTGTCCAACTAAACGACCCTTGTCTAATACAGGATATCTTCTTCTACTCGACTTATGGAATTTTTCTGCTGCATCAAAAACACTCATTGAAGACTCTATTGTTTCTACTTTTGAGGTCATAAAATGACCCACTGATTTATCTAATATTGGCATGTTAAAATATCGACTATCTGAAATTTCCTTCATACAATCAGCCTCTGAAATAACTCCAATTAATAATCCATTTTTATCTAAAACAGGCCCACCAGAAATTCTGTACTTAATGAAAGCTTTCATAACTTCATGAATACTTTGTTCAGCAGAAAATGTAACTAACTGACTCGTCATTACATCTGATACTATTAACTTTCTTGGAGTGATTCTTTTTTTAAAAGCACGTTCTCCTTGAAAACTTTTAACAGGCATATTTTAAATTATTTATAATAAATATAGTTTTTTCTGTATATAATTTAAAATTTTTATGCTTAAATAAAGAATTCAATAAATTTATATCCGTATCATTGTTTAAAATTTATTATGGATAATATAGGTATTCTAGGTTGTGGATGGCTTGGGTTATCACTAGCAATAAATTTAAAAAATAAGGAATACTCAGTATGTGGTTCTAGAACTTCAAGTCAAGGTGTACTTGAACTTGAAAAAAAAGGAATTAAAGGGTTTAAAGTAATTATGAATAGAGATAAATCTGAAGGGATTAAACCATTTATTTCTAATCTTAAAACCTTAATAATTTCTATTCCTACAAAAAGAAATTTTAATCCTCATAATTATTCTAAAACCATAAAAAAATTACTTGAGGCTTTAGATTCTTCTAAAATTAAAAGAATAATTTTTTTTAGTAGTAGTTCAATTTATGGATCTAAGGAGGGATTTTATGATGAATCCTCTAGTCCATCACCAGAAACAGTCTCAGCAAAAGAACTTTTATTAAGCGAGGAATTAATTAGGAAGCATAATATTTCTTCAACTATAATTCGCTTAGGAGGTCTTATCGGAGAAGATAGAAATCCGATATTTAATCTTATTGGTAAAGACATAAAAAACCCAAAGGGTAAAGTAAATTTTATTCATAAAACAGATGCCATAAGCGGAATCATTTCAATATTAAATGATGAAAATTTAAATGGAATATTTAACTTTATTTCACCTCATCATCCTACAAGAGAAATATTTTATAATTTTTTTTCTGAAAAATTTAATTTGCCTAAACCGAATTTTAAAAATGAAAAGCCTTTAATTAGAATTATTGAAGGAAATAAAATATCAAAATTAACACCGTTTAATTACACTGTAAATAACCTGTTGATATAAAATCATTCGATGCTTCCAATAGTGTTAATCTATTATGTAATTTCAATATGTAGATTAACAATGTCCAAAAGCAATAGCAACATAGCGTTGATGGAAAAACTTTTAACCCATCTAAAAAATACAAAGCTTCATTATTTAAAGGCAGCAGACCACGCTAATCGTTCCGAAAGGAAAAGGTTTTTCAATCAACAGGCTATGCTTAGAAACCGTTTCTTTCAAGAAATTTTAAGTGAACTGCAAAACTTAGGAATTGAATTCGATGATCTAATAATAAGCAGATTTAACTTTGATCAATTGTTAATATCTTCAATTGATACACTAAAACTACCTGCTGTAGAAAAATGTTTAGAGGCTGATAAAGTATTATTAGAACATTATGAAACTTTACTAGACGATTCATTCAAAAAAGAAAAGTTCCTTCAACACAAATCAAGTATTGAGGTTGCCATTGAACAAAACATGGTTCTTTCGATGCATTATCAAAAAAAAAATATTAATCTCTAAATTATCTCAATAATCTGAGATAAAATTAGTTGTAGTTTCTTCTTCTTTTAGAGTAAGCATTCTATCTATAACTGAATTGTACTGTTTATATAAGTCTTTTAAAGAAGGAATTAAAGAGTCTTTTTTATAATATCTAGTGAAATATTTAACTTTTTGGGTTTGCATTTGAACTACTTTCATACGACTTCTTATTTGAGGAGTATCGAAGCCTCCAGGCATTTGTTTTGATAACAAATTTTTTATCCGGCTAGAAAGTGCTAGAACGTTCACTTCAATGTCTCTAAAATCAAGTCCTTTCATTCTTTCTAAAGATTCGTATAAATTTTTGAATTCTTCCCAGTCTTCTAATCCGTTATCTTTCATTAAATCTTCTGGATAACTTACTAATTCAAGTTTTACCTCCATTAATTTTTCTTTCTGGTTTTGATTTATATTATTTTTTGTTTCCTCTCTAACTGAATTTTGGCAAGAAATCATCAATAAATTAATTATAAAAAATAAACGAAGTTGAAACAACATAACTATAAATTTAAATTCCTATTGAATTAATTTTTAATAAAAGTATTGTGAAAAATAAAAACTGTAATATATAAAGATGAAATGGGAAAGGGCCTTCGATATTTTGGTTCAATCTATGAAATAGTAATTGTAACGGAAATGATACAATTACCCAACCAATATAATTATTGAACGAAGCCAATCCTTCTTTAAATTTCCAAAAATCTAACACTGGAGCAATAGGTTCAATTACAATGTCTAATGATAACATTAAAAAAATACCCAAAAATGTTCTCGCAATGAGAGAATTAAAAAAAAAACGTGATATGTAACCTGTAATAAATACAAGTAAACACCAATTTATTCCAATTATTAAGGGCACTCCCTTAAACTTAATACCAAGGGCCTTCCCATATGAATATTCCCCAAAAAGAAATCCGTAATTTACTCCAATAATTTCAGAAAGCATTCCAACTGAAAAACAGGTAACTACAAGGAGAAATAATTTTTTATTCCACTCAATATTTATAATAAGCAAAGCAAAACTTAATAATAGATTAAATGGAGTTGCTTTAATAAACCATGACGCATTACTATAAATGATACCAATAAGTCCAGAAATATGAAATATCCAAATCAAACCAATAGAAAGACTCTGTTTTGTAAATAATTTCATTATTTATCCATTTGGAATTAGGTCTGAGACAATTTTAGCTGAAAGTAAGCATAAAGGTATTCCTCCTCCCGGATGTACACTACCTCCACAAAAATAAAGATTTTTAATTTTTTTCGAAAAATTTGGATGTCTCAAAAATGCTGACATTATACTGTTACTTGATGCTCCATATAATGCACCCATGTAAGACTTTGTTTTTGAATCAATCAAAGGTGGAGTTAAAATTTGTTCACAAACAATTTTATCACGTAATGAAACACTAAACTTTTTAGATATCTTTTCAATTACAATATTTTTAAGCCTTTCAACAATTACGTCCCAATTTTGTCCATGATCAGCTGGAGTATTAATCATAACAAACCAGTTTTCGCAACCCTTAGGAGCATCCCCTTTTATATCCTTTGAAGTTATATTTACATATATAGTTGGATCATCAAAAACTTTTTTGTCTCTAAAAATAGATTCAAACTCTTTTTTATAATCATTTGAAAAAAAGATATTATGTAAATCTAAATCTTTAAATGTACTTGCTATCCCCCAATAAAATATTACAGCTGAACTTGATCTTTCTTGTTTTAAAATAATTTTAGGTTTTTTTATATCAGGTAATAACTTGTTATAAGTGTAATATATATCCATATTTGATATCACTATATCTGAATCAATAAATGAATTTTTAGCTATTATACCTTTTACTTTATTTGACTCAATTATAATTTCACTAACAGGTGTATCAAAATAAAATTCTACTCCAAGTCGAAGGGCTAAATTATAAATACTTTCAGTTATTGAAATCATTCCCTTTGCTGGTACAAATGTTCCAAAATTATTTTCTAAATGTTGTATTAAAGTCATAATACCTGAAGTTTGATAAGGATTTGATCCATTGTAAGTAGCATATCTGTCAAAAAGTTGTATTAAATGTGGTGAAGAAAATGAATCTTCATTGACCTTATGCAGTGATTTCTGAAATTCAAAAATTCTAAAATTCAGTAAAGCATTTAATGTGTTTTTCGATAAATAGGTTTTAAGCTTATTTAGTGATTGCTCCAAAAAAATGGAATTAGTTAAATCGTATTTCTTTTTTGCTTTACTTAAATAGTTAATTACATTATTCTCTGGTTCATTAAACTTTTTTTTTACTTCTTTTAGAAATTTTTCTTTATCCCCATAAGCATTAAAAAAAGTACCGTCTTGCCAAAAATAATTACATGCGATCTCTTTTTTTGAATACTCAAAATGATCTTTTATGTCTTCTCCAGATAATTCGAAAAGTTCAGTTATAAAGTGAGGCATTGTAAATAGTGATGGACCTGCATCAAATCGATACCCATTCAAAGAAAATGAAGACAGCTTTCCACCTGGATAATTATTTTGTTCAAATACTTTTACCCTATATCCCTTATTTATTAGTCTTATACTGGTTGCTAAACCGGCAATTCCTGCTCCAACAACAATAGCTTTTTTCATTAATTTAATTTTTTTATGGTGTCAGAGATCAAATAAAATCTTGAAAATAAATCCTCTTTATACCATTTATTTTGGCGTGTAGTTTTTATAATATCAGAATGTGATTTATCATTATATGCAAATTTATTTACACTATCAAAATTATCCCAAATACTGATAGTTGCTTGCTGAATAAAAGGCCATTCTCCTATACCCTTAAAAAATTCAACTCCAGTGGCGTTTTCTATAGCTTTGCTTGCTTTTGGTACTGCTTTCCAAAATTGAAACAATCGATTCCAGTTTATAGTTGCTCTGGTTAATACAACAGCTTTTTTTTTATTAACATCACTAAGCGTAAATTTTTGACTTTTGAATGGATTTTTTCCATTCCAAAAACCATGACTTTTAATTGAAATTAATTCTAAATTTCTTTGAAAATCTGCTCTTTCCTTATATTCTAAAAAAATATCAAATGAATCAAAACATTTTTTATAAGCATCACGATTTTTCCAAACACCTAAAAACGCATACATTGAAAAGTCCGGCCATAGACTAAAGCCCTGTCCACCTCCTGTTCCTAAAAATTTATAAAATTCAAGATCCTTTACACCTTTTAATTTATTTTGTGCAAATCCCATTTGCTTTAGTGCCCAAAATTTATTGTTTTTGAATTTAAAAAAAGTTAGGGTTGTAATTTGGTCCACTTATAAATACTATAGTTTATATTTAAAGTATTAAATTATTAAAAATTAAAGGAAAAACGTCTCTGTTTAGGATTTTAGAATTTGACTAATGGAAGTAATCAGCAGAGACGTTTTTGAAACCAAATTGAATTTAAACTTGTTTAAAGATATATAAAAAAGATTATACAAAACAAGTTTTGTTTATTTTTTTTTTATTTTTTTCAAACATTTGTTTAATCTATTTAAATAGATTTAGTGTAAAAATCTAAAATACAGTTAGTTAAAAATAACTTAATCCTAAATCAATTATTAAAAAATAATTATTTTTAGTTGCAAATATAAGTCCATGAAAAAAAATAATCGTTTTGATGTTTTTATTTATCTGTTAATCATAGCTAATATAATTGCTATGATACTTGAATCGCATCAATTTATTAAAAAACGCTTTGGAGAAATCTTTAATATTTTCGAGTTAATTTCAATATTGATTTTTACACTAGAATATTTTTACAGGATCTTTTTAAGTTATCAAAAAGCCAAATGGAATGGAATTAAGTCTTATATATTTAGTTTTTTTGGGATAATCGATTTCATATCGATACTACCCTTCTACATTAAACAATTCGTTCTTATCGATGGTCGATTTTTCAGAATACTAAGACTATTTCGGTTAACTAGAATTTTTAAACTTGGAAGGGAAAGTAAGTCTCTGAAACTATTTATAAAAGCAATTTCAGCAGTTCAAAATGAACTAAAATTTACTTTTTTTCTATCACTATTGTGTATTCTTTTTTCAGCATCAGCAATATATTTTCTTGAAAATGAAGCACAACCAGAAGTATTTTCAAGTATTACAGCCTCCTTCTGGTGGGCAACTGTCTCTTTGGCTACAGTTGGTTATGGAGATGTCGTGCCTGTTACTGCTTGGGGAAAGATTTTTGCGGGTTTTATTTCTCTAATTGGCATTGGTATTGTTGCTGTGCCAACAGGTATAATTAGTGCTTCTTTTGTTGAAGAAATTCATCATTTCAGAAAAAAAAGATAACCTCATTTTCAATTGTATGAAAAATATTTTATGCACTACCTTTTTGTTTTGTCTAATTTCTACTCAATGTTTTTCTCAAAACCAATACAATTCACTTGAAGGGAAAAAAATTTTAGTTGTATATGGAGGGTGGGCTGGTCATCAACCTAAATATTTTGCAGACAAAATAAGCTCTTGGCTTAAAACACAAAATACAAATGTGATTTTATCAGATTCTACATCTGTTTACACAAATGAAAAACTTATGAATGAATTAGACCTAATAATTCAGCATATTACAATGAGTAAAATAACTGATGATCAGTTAAATGGTCTATTAAAAGCAGTAAAAAATGGCACAGGTCTTGCAGGATGTCACGGAGGTTTAGGAGATTCATTCAGAAATAATACAGAATATCAATACATGATAGGCGGACAGTTCGTGAAACATCCTGGAGGGCAAGTAAATTATAGAGTTACTATTGAAAATAGAAAAGATTCTATTACCAGAGGAATTAAAGATTTTAATATTTTTTCAGAACAGTATTACATGCATGTAGATCCAGCTTTAGATGTTCTCGCTACGACTACATTTTCAGAAAAATATGATCCTTGGATAAAAGGAGTTATTATTCCTGTTGTATGGAAAAAAAAATATGGGAAAGGAAAAATTTTTTATAATTCGATTGGTCATTCAAAACAAGACTATAACATTCCTGAAGTTTGGACCCTAATTAAGAGAGGAGTTATTTGGGCAACAAAATAACATACATCCCATTTAAAACATTTTTATACTCTTCCCTTTTTATAATATCTTTGTCAAGCTATGAGTAAAAAAATTGCTATTATTGGCTCTGGATTTTCTTCTTTATCAGCTGCTGCATATTTAGCCAAAAAAAATTTTAAAGTACATGTATATGAAAAAAATAAAACTTTTGGAGGTAGAGCACGTCAACTAAAAAAACAAGGATTTACATTTGACATGGGGCCTTCATGGTATTGGATGCCTGATGTTTTCGAGTCATTTTATAATGACTTTGATAAAACAACTTCAGACTTTTATAAACTTGACAGATTGGATCCTGGATACCAAGTTGTTTTTGGAGAAAATGAAAGAATTTTAATTGGTGACTCTTTAGAAAAAATTTTTTCTGTTTTTGAAAAAGAGGAGAAGGGAAGCAGTATCAAGCTAAAAAGATTTATTAATATCGCTAAAGAAAATTATAATATTGCTATTAAAGATTTAGTTTATCGACCAGGTATATCACCACTAGAGTTAATTACAAAAAAAACGATAAAAAAAATAAAATATTTTCTTAGCAATATAAAAAAAGATGTTTACAAGGATTTTCAAAGTCCCAAACTTCGACAAATTCTTCAGTTTCCAGTACTATTTTTAGGCGCAAAACCATCAAATACTCCTTCATTCTATAACTTCATGAATTATGCTGATTTTGGACTAGGGACATGGCATCCAGAAAAGGGAATGTATAGTATAGTTTTGGCTATGGTAGAGTTAGCCAAATCACTTGGCGTTAAATTTTATTCAGATTCAGAGATTGAAAAAATTTGTGTCGATAAAGACGGAAGAGCATATGGAATTAAGATTAAAAATAAATTAGTAAAAGCTGACATTGTATTGTCGGGTGCTGATTATCATCACTCTGAGAGTCTTCTTGATCCTAAATATAGAAGATATAGTGAAGCATATTGGAACAAAAAAACATTTGCCCCTTCATCTCTTTTATTCTATATAGGGTTAGACAAAAAAATAAAAAATGTGTCCCACCATACACTATTTTTTGATGTAGATTTTGATGAACATGCTGATTCCATTTATAATAATCCTTCATGGCCAAAAGATCCTTTATTTTATGTTAATTTTCCCTCCATTTCTGATTCATCAATGGCCCCTAAAGGAAAAGAAGCTTGTTTTATTCTTATTCCTATTGCTCCAGGAATTGAAGACAGTAAAAAGCTTCGTGAAAAATACTTTAATAAAGTATTAGAAAGGTTAGAAAAACTAACCAAACAAAATATTAAGGATAATATAATTTTCTCTGAATCATTTTGTGTTAATGATTTTATTAAAGAATATAATTCGTATAAGGGAAATGCTTATGGTCTAGCAAATACATTGTTTCAAACTGCTTTTTTAAGACCTAAATTAATAAGTAATAAGGTGAAAAACCTATACTTTACTGGCCAACTAACAGTCCCAGGCCCAGGAGTACCACCAGCAATAATTTCTGGTAAATTAGTTGCTGAATTGATATCTAAGGCTAATCCTTAGGATTTAATACCCACCAAATAAATTCAAATTCACTATCTCTTACTGCAATAACAGAATCCAATAATTTTGTGCTTTCTATTAATGAATTTCTATATACTTGCAGTTGATCTTTTACACTATATTGCCATAAATCAAGTCTCTTGTATAAGTTATATTTTATAAACTTATCATTTTGTATATATTTTCTATTTTCTATCCAGAATTCATTATAATCTACATCTACCCAAGGCAAGTCATAAACCCATTTATTGGCAATTTGATCAATAAATTGATTTACATAGCGCTCCTCATTTTTCCCTGTATTTTCAATTAGATATCTTAACTCAGTACCATCGTAAATTTCGGTCATCTTTAAACCAACTTCTTTTGGCATTAGTCTAAATGTTCCGTCTAACTTTATAGCATCAAAATTTACCCTTGGAGGATCAAAAGGGTCTCGATTAACATACATCCCCATAGGGGAAAAATAATATTTGCCGTCAGGCTCTTCTTCATCTGGTTGCCAGTCAATGAAAATGCTGTCATTATCCTTTTCCCATCTATTGTATTGTTTTTGATATAATTCACTAACCCAATCTACCTGTTCAATATACGCATCAGTGTACGCGATTATTTTTTCTACTTCCTCTCTTAGATTCGTTAGATTTTCTATTCCGTCATGTCTATTGTCAGATTCTCCACCTTGCTGTTCAATTCCAAAGGATACAGTGACACCAAAAACTAATATTACAAACTCAACAATAGATTTTTTTACTCTATCCCAAAAATCTTTGATATCAAATCGATCTCCAAGGGTAATTAATTTTAAAAACCAATTAAGTTTTTCTCTTTCAATACCGGCAGACTCATCAGCTGCGTCAAATTCCTCTCTAGATATAAATCCGTCTTTATTGGTGTCTATCTTATCAAATTCGTCTTTTTTAGCCATAATCTAAAACAAAAAAGGATTAAGTAAATTTAAAAAAATGAGTTTACACATTACTTTAAAATTATAATTTTTCTACTAATTATCTATTCTTGAAAGGGGTACTAGGGTCAAATATCTCTTTCATTAACTCAAAGAGTTCATTTTCAAAACAGGTTTTAGAATCTAAATCTATTTCTAAAATATTTTTTTGCTTTAGATTAATTCTTACCGAAGCAGGAATAAAATCATTTTTAAACGATTTAAGAGGTATAACTCCTGCGATAGTTTTTTTATTGCAAAAATCATCTTTCAGAAAACTTGCATACATAAGAACTTGAAAAAGAGGACTTTTTTTGATATTTGTTCTTACCTCCGTCCATTCTTTAAACATCATATCTGAATCTATTACTTTTCCAGTCTTGTAATCAATAAACCTTAAAACATCATTTGAAATATCAATGCGATCGACAGTTCCTCTAAAATTTATTTCTTTATTTAAACTTTTAACATAGATTGTTTTTTGAAATTTATGTTCAAGAGCTAAAATTTTTATTTTATCACCCTTTTTAACTCTTGTTTTTTCATCAATAATAAATTTTTCAAGAATCTTTTCTATAATGTTAATAGTTAATTTATTCTTACCATAGAGGAAATGTTTTGTTGTATTTAAATTTTGACTTTTCTCTTCCAAAGTTTTGTGTAGGATATTTAACATTTTATCATAATTATTTTCTTTCAATTCCTTATTTAAATAAGGAGTGTATAAGCTTTCCAATACTTGATGCATTAATGTTCCTTTTTCCATTGCATTAAATTGTCTTTCCCAATTCATATCATTTTTTATTTTAAGTAATCGCTCTTGATAAAAGGAGTAAGGATTTCTTATAAATAGTGATAATGAAGAAGGAGAAAACCCTTCGTTGGCTATTTTTTCTAAATGCAATAGAACTTTTTTTGACTTAATTCCTATTTTCTCTGAATCAAATTGTTTTGGTAGTGATGGTTCTATTTGATTAAGTTTTAATAAATGTTTTTCTTTTTTAAAATATTCTAATTGGTAGAGAAATCGGCTTGGTTCAGCAGTAATAAGTCCTTTTGAAGAATTATTATATAGCAGATAAATATTTTTTGCCCTCTGTAGTAATCTAAAAAAGTGATATGAATACAGATGATCTTTTTCAATAAATGTATTCATTCCAAATTTTTTTCTTACATCAAATGGGATCCAAGAATAATTTGATTTTCCTTCAGGCAATATACCTTCGTTTACATTTGTTAAAATAATATTATCAAAATCCAAAAGACGAGTTTCTAAAAGACCCATAATTTGAATTCCGTTTAAAGGGTCTCCTTTAAAATCAAACTTTTCTTGATTTACTAATGACTCAAAAACTGTTTTAATATCCAACAAGCTGTTTAGAAAATTATATTTCTGATTAAGCTCTTTTATCGATTTAAATACATCAAGAAAATATTCACAAGCTTGAATTTGAAAAGGGTCAAGGTTTTGTTTACTTAAACTCTTTCTTAAAGTTATAACTATTTCGACGAGTTGATTTAAAAATTCATCAACTTTATGAAAAGGGGAAAATAATAGAAGTGCTTTAGATCCTTTTCCACAAATTATATTTGAGGTGATATAGTTAGTTTTAAAATTTTCAATCCACCTATATATTTTATTTTTTGATTTGTTTAATATTAATTTAGATATGTTATTATTCAAAAAATCATAGATTAATCTTAATTGATAGCCTTTACTGATATGATTTATATGTAATTCAAAAAACATTACAAAAAAATTCATTAAAGATGTATATCTAATTGGATATCCCATTGTAATATTTAAAGGAGTTTTAAGATCTGGCATTGAAGACAGTGAAAGCTGCAAAAGGTTTTCATCTCCCAAAACTACAGCAGTTGATTTTTTTGGTTTTCTTTTATGTAAGTCACATGCAATTTGAATAGCAGTTTTTGCCTGAATATCATTATTAATAGTGCTAATGATTTCAATTTTTTTTGGCTTTGAAAAACAATTTTGAAGATGTGGCGATTTTTTTTTCTTCAAAAATCTCCATTCTTTATAATATTTTCTTATAAAAAATCCAGCGCTATGATATGGATCTTCAAAAAAGGATTTGTCAATATCCCATATAATTTCAGCTTTATTTTGAGCAATAAGTTCTTGAATCAAGATTTCTTCACCTTTATTTAGTGCATTAAATCCAACAAAAAAATGATAAGGGAGTTCGTGTTGTATATAAAAGGGTATATTTTTTACAGCTTCTTTTATTTGAAGTCCAGAATATCCTTTTTGATTTTCTAATAAATTTTCACTAAAACTCTGATAATACAATAAAAAATGTTTCTGAAGCTTAGAATAATTTTTACTCAAACCATCTTTTTCATTTCCCCATCTTTCAATATTTTCTATTGCATTGAGATAACTGTATATTTCTTTAGCATCAACTAGTTGATTATCAATTTCATTAAACTCCGATAATAAATTAGGTGCCCATTGAGAAAATTGATGAAAAAATTCTAATTCTTTTTTTGGAGTAAGTGATTTGTAAATAGAATAAAAATTACATAAAAGCTCGATTTTGGACAAGGCCCTTAGTCCCGAGAGATCGGTTACAAATTCTGATATACTCATGATATTTGGGGAAACAATAGGCTTGTCAATCACTTTTTTTATTGATTCTTTTAAAAAACTAACAGCACGTATTGTGGGTACTATAATTTTAAGATTTTCAATATTTGAATTGACTTTTAAAATTTTTTCTGCTACCTCTTCTAAAAATGTTTTCATTTTAAAATGATAATTTTAATCATCAGTGAACTTTATTATTTGAAGGTCATTATTTATATAAATCAAAAAGTTTTCAATCCTTTTATATCCCATCTCTTTGAACAAATTTGAATAAGTATGAATTTGCTCTCTGTCCCTTTTTTTTGGTCTACCAGTTTTATAGTCCATAAGACTTATCTTCCCTGATGAAGATATATTTATTCGATCAGGCCTAAAAGTAGGACCTGATGGAACTAATAATTCTTTTTCACAAAGCACTCTATCTCTTCCGTCAAAAAATTTACTTAATTCTGGATGATTAACTATTTGAAACAGTTTTTTTTCAATACTTAGTTTTAAATCTTCATGGAGAATATTATCACTAATCGCTTTTTCTAATACATCAGAAATTTTATCCTTAATTGTGATTTCTGATAATAAATTATGTATTAATAATCCATGGTTTTTTGCTTCATTTAAATCTTCATCGCTATCACCTTTTGTTATAATTCTTTTTCTCCACTGTGAATTTAATTTGTAATTAGTGTGCGGATTTTTATTTTGAATTTTATTTTGAATTTGAAATTTATCAGGTAATTTCCCCAGAATGAAAGTGTTTTCTGAATCTAGTGTTAATCCTTTAGATACGACATAATCCTTAAACCAATGGGCATAAGAAGAACCAGCTATGGAAACTTCTTTAGTTATCACAAATAATGCGTTTTGAGCTCTAGTTAGAGCTACATAGAGAACATTTATTGCGTCTATTTTCTGATTTAATCTATGAGAGTCATGAAATTGAATGGCGTCCTTACCAAAATTTTGGATCTGTTTTGTGAAATTAAACCATCCCCACTTAATTTTTTTTAATTTACCACTTTTAAAAGGATACCAAATTTTTTCATTTAAATTAGGATGTATTAATGTATCAAGAAAGGGTAAAATAACTATCGGAAATTCTAATCCTTTTGCTTGGTGAATTGTCATGAGTTTGATAGAGTCCTCGGAATTTGATATTGTAACATTTAAGTTCTTAGATTCATTTTCCCAATATCTTAAAAAAGATAAGATTGATGATGAACTATCTCTTGAATAATTAAATACCTCTTCCATAAATGAGGATACATATACATCGGCAATATTCAGTATTGATAAATTGACTAAAAAATAATCCACTGCTTCAAGCAGAGTTTTTGAAAAAGCTTCATTTAAATTTATATTAAAATCAAAAATCTTATTCAATTGATAAAAAAAATTGTGAGTTTTGAGTTTTAAATTTGAAATAGCAAATTCATAATATTCTTTTTTTTCTTTATTGTAAAATTCCCAAAGTATATCAAGTATGATTTTATGTTGTTCCGAGGAATCAGGATTTAAAGTCAGTTTTAAAAGTGCAATAATCAATTGAACTTTTTCGGAATTTGAAACTTTCAGAGCCTCAGAAGAAATTATTTTAAACCCCTCATTAGTTAAAATGTTTCCTAATTCTGTAGCTTGACTTTTTTTTCTAACTAGAATTGCAATTTCACTTTTGGAATATCCTTTTTCAACAAGTTTTTTTAAAATGGTAATTGTTTTTGAAGCATATAAAGATTTATTAATTTCTTCATTTCTCCCTTTTTCAATTGATTCAATTTGTACATAACCCTGTCCTTTATTATTTAAATTATTACTTTTCTCCCTATAAAGAGCCTGATATTCTTTGTCGTTAATTTTTTTTGCAATAGTATCAAAAAAATCATTATTAAAATTTACTATTTCTTTAGTTGAGCGAAAATTTTTCTTTAAAATTTTGTTTTGAGCCACAATTTGAAAAGGGTTGTGTTTTTTATTAATAAGATCTAGAAATTGATTCATATCACCTCCTCTCCATCTATATATTGATTGCTTAGGATCTCCCACTAATATCAATCTACCTGATAATCCTGATATATTTTCACTCTCCAGAGAATTGGCTATTAATGGGATCAAATTAGACCACTGAAGTGAAGAGGTATCTTGAAATTCATCAAGAAAATAATATTTATACCTTTCTCCTAACCTTTCAAATATAAAGGGAGCTGATTCACCATTAACTAAACGATTTATTTTTTTGTTAAATGTCCCTAGTAAGCATACTTGTTTATCACTTTGTATTTCCTCTAGGCGCTTTTCCATGAATTGTAAAAGCATTCTAGGTGTCCATGATTTAAGTGTCTGTTTAATTAAAAAATATTGTCCTACGTAACTTTTTATTTCATCAAAATTTTCTTTGATTTTAAGTCTATTATTATCAATTAAAGATTTTTTATATTCGGATAAGGCTTTATTGTATAATGGTTTATCTCCATTAAGGCAAGATTCTAAATTAGAATTAAAAAGGCTTGAAAAATTACATTCTTTTACTTTTTTTAAATTATTATGTATTAGTCTTTGTTTGAAATCTTCTGCAACAAGTCCAATAGAAATTAAAAATTCTAATCCTTCTTCAGCAAGTTCAATAGCTTTGTCTCTAGATTTTTTTAGTTCTTTTTTTAATAGAATTTTATCATTTTTAAGCTCAACTAGGTTTTTATTTTTTAAGTCTTTTACCGGAATATGATTAGTTTCGTTGTTCAATATATAAATGAATTCCTCAAGTTCTTTTTGAATATCCCAATCCTTTTCATTGTCGATTTTTTCATAACTAAAATCCAATAAAACTTCAGACAAAAATTCATTGTCTCCAAACTCATCAATTATTGAAAGTATTGTTTCTTCAAATAAAAATTTAGGATCTATAATAGCTTCAAACCCATATGATAATTTAAATTCTCTATGAAAAGTTCTGACTAATCTATAAGTAAACTTATCTATAGTAATAACATCAAAACTACCATACTCTAAAATAATTTTTTTTAAAATTTGATCTGATCTAAAAGCTAATTCTTTTTCTGAAATATTTAAAAAATCACATAATGTTCCAACTATACGAGTTTCACTAGACGGGATTTTTGATAATGAAAATAAAATTGAAAGAATACGCTTCTTTAATTCTTTTACTGCTTTATTAGTAAAAGTTAGGGCTAAAAAGTTTCTAAAAGATGGTCTTGAAGTATCTTCTAGTAAAATTTTAAGATATTCTAAAACGAGGTTAAATGTTTTACCAGATCCCGCTGAAGCACTAATTATTTGAAAATTTGAAATAAGAAAAATTTTAAATTATATTACTAAAAATAAAGCTTTTAAAAACTTAGTCAGTTTTTGAAAAAAGAAATTTTATTTTTATAAAAATTTAAATATTAATTATGTCTTTCGAATTACCAAAATTACCTTATGCTTATGACGCGTTGGAACCGCATATAGATGCACGTACAATGGAAATACATCACAGCAAACACCACAATGGATATACTACAAACCTAAACAATGCTGTTTCTGGTACTCCAATGGCTCAACAATCAATAGAAGAAATTCTAAAAAATTTAAATCTTGATAACAAAGCTGTTAGAAACAATGGTGGAGGTTATTATAATCATCGCCTATTTTGGAATATTATGTCTCCTGATGGAGGAGGAAGTCCTAATGGCGAATTAGCAGAGGCCATAAATAATGAGTTTGATTCATTTGATCAATTTAAGTCAGACTTTGCTAAGGCAGCTGCTACACAATTTGGATCTGGTTGGGCATGGCTTTGTGTTCATAAAGGAGGTGCTTTAGAAGTTTGTGCTACAGCTAATCAAGATAATCCTCTAATGCCTGGTATTAGCTGTGGAGGGAGTCCAATCCTAGGAATAGATGTATGGGAGCATGCATACTATTTAAATTATCAAAACAGGCGTCCTGATTACATTAATGCTTTTTTCAACGTAATAGATTGGAAAAAAGTAAATGAACTTTATCTTAAGGGAAGATAATGTATTATTCAAAAATGGGTCAGGAATTGATTAATTTTTGACCTATTATTTTCAAAATTTACAAATTAAATTTTCTAATAAGCCCTTCTATTGTTTTTTTCTACAAAATTAATAAAAGCTTTATTTACAACCCTACAGCCCCCTGGTGTGGGATAATCCCCAGAAAAATACCAATCCCCTAAATTTTTAGGACAGGCTTTATGGAGTCCTCCAATAGTTTGAAATATAACCTCTACCTCAGCATTAATATTGTCTTCTTTTAATATGTTTGCAATTTTTTCTGAAATTTGTTCATCTGTGAAGGAGTCATATAATTCTTTAACATGATTTGGAGGGGACTCTATTCCTTCTTCAATACTTTTAATACATTTTTGGTAAATTTTTTGAACAATGCTCTCTTTATTTCCATCCTCTTGGTGAAGGGTCAATACAGCACGAAATGCAATAAACTCCTCAAGTTTTGCCATATCAATACCATAACAATCTGGATATCGAATTTGTGGAGCGCTTGAAACAATGATGATTTTTTTGGGACCTAATCTATCAAGCATTTTTAATATACTTTTTTGTAAAGTAGTTCCTCTTACAATGCTATCATCTATAATTACTAAGTTGTCAGTCGTTTTTACGACCCCATAAGTAATATCATAAACATGAGCTACTAAATCCTCCCTATCACTATCTTCCGTAATAAAAGTTCTGAGTTTAGCATCTTTAATTGCTATTTTTTCAATACGAGGTTTGAGGTCCAATTTTTTGATTAGACTACTTAAATCAGGAGTTTTTGGTTTCGTTAATTCTTTTTTTAAATTATCTCTGAAATGATCCTGAACCGCTCCAATCATTCCATAAAATGATGTTTCAGCAGTGTTGGGTATAAATGAGAACACAGTATTTTTAAGATCTCCTTTTATGGCCTTATTTACTTGTGGAAATAACATTTCCCCTAATTTTTTCCTTTCTTTATAAATTTCGGAATCACCGCCCCTTGAAAAATAAATCCTCTCAAAAGAACATGCCCTTTTTTCTTTAGGTTTCAAAATTTCTTTAATCTCAGTCACGCCTGATTTTTTTGTAATAATTGCATTTCCAGGTTCTAATTCCTCAATTTTTTCAAATGGAATGTTAAAAACTGTTTGTATTACAGGTCTTTCTGATGCCACGACAACTAACTCCTCATCTGAATAAAAATAAACAGGTCTAATACCTATTGGATCTCTAAGAACAAATGAATCTCCATGTCCTAATAGTCCAGCCATTGCATATCCACCATCCCAGTTTTTTGATGCTTTTCTTAAAATTTTAGAAAGTTTTAGTCTTTCTGCTATAAGAGGAGAAGCTTGTGCTTTTGTATATCCTTCGTGGCGTAAGTTTTTATAAATTTTTGATACAGCGTCATCTAAAAAATGTCCTATTTTTTCCATTACAGTTATTGTATCTGCACGCTCTTTTGGGTGTTGCCCCAAATCAACTAAATTATCAAATAGCTGACTGACATTTGTTAAATTAAAATTTCCTGCAACAATAAGGTTTCTATGCATCCAATTGTTCTGTCTTAAAAAAGGGTGGACACTCTCTATACTGTTTTTCCCAAAAGTTCCGTATCTAACGTGTCCTAACATAAGTTCTCCTATGTAAGGAACTTCTTCTTTTAACTTTTCAGGATGTGATAATAGTTCTGGAGTAATTTGTAATTGCTTTTCTATTCTTTCTTTAATTGTTTTGAAAATATGTTGGATAGGCTGGGATTTTGCGGAACGAACTCTACTTATGTAACGTTGACCTGGTGACATATTATATTTAATACTTGCAAAACCAGCTCCATCTTGTCCTCGATTATGCTGCTTTTCCATAAGTAAATACATCTTGTTAATTCCGTAAAGTGCACTTCCATATTTATCTTTATAAAATGATAACGGTTTTTTTAATTGCAGAAGAGCTATACCACATTCATGTTTTATCAGTTCACTCATGGAAAATAGTTTTCATTATTTCAAATTCTGTTAAAAGTTTAAAATCTTTTATTCTTTGTTCCAATTGACTAACTGTAATTTCTTCTAAAGCTTTTGTTCCAAATTCTTGAACAGTAAATGATGCAATACATGAGCCAATTACAACTCCACCTTTTATTTGATCAAAAGATATATTTTTAAATTGGGATAAATAGCCTACAACTCCACCAATGAAACTATCACCAGCTCCTGTTGGATCAGAAAATTTCTTTAATGGTAATGAAGGTAAGGAAAAGACATTATCCTTACTAATAAGAAGTGCCCCATTTTCCCCTTTTTTAATAATTACAAACTTCGGTCCCATATTTTGAATTTTATAAGCTGCTTCAACTGTTGATTGGCAATTAGTAAGTTGAAGTGCTTCTTCATCATTTATAGAAATTAAATCAACTTTTTTTATTAACTCATTGAGCTTATCACGATAACTCTCAATCCAAAAATTCATTGTATCCATTACAATAAGTTTTGGTTGTTCAATTTGATCTAATACTGCCAATTGAATATTAGGATCAACATTGCCTAATACAACAATACTAGAATCCAAAAAGTTTTTAGGGATTTTGGGATAAAACTTTGTTAGAACATTCAACTGAGTCTCTAGTGTAGTTCTTTTATTCAAATTTTCATGATACTTCCCTTTCCAAAAAAAAGTTTTTTCGTTAGCAACAATTTCAACGCCTGAAAGGTCAAGTTTTTTTGATTCTAAAAGGTTGATATGAGATTTATCAAAATCTTCACCAACAATGGAAACTAAGCAACAGTTGGTTTTAAATTTAGATGCTGCAAGGCCTATATATGTTGCGCATCCTCCTAAAATTTTCCCTGTTTTAATGTTAGGAGTTTCGATAGAATCGTATGCTATTGTTCCTAAAACCAACAGTTTGTCATTCATAAAGCAAAAATAAAAAACTATCGTTCCCTAATAGGTATTAATCTTAAAACATTTGTAAAAGAGTATCAACAATTATTATATAATTTAATGTTTAAATGTTTGTTCAAATATTAGATCTGAAAATAGATCTTTCCCTCTTGCAGCATTTACTGCAAGTTCATCACATCTTTCATTTTGAGGATGCTTATTGTGTCCTTTAATCCACTGAAAAAGTACTTTATGTTTGTTATACACATTTAAAAACCTTTCCCATAAATCTTTATTCTTTTTCCCTTTAAAATTTTTCTGCTCCCAATTAAAAAGCCATTTTTTTTCAATAGCATCAACTACATATTTAGAATCTGAGTAAACAATCACCTCCATCCCAGGATTTTTTAATGATTCTAAACCAACAATTACGGCCATTAGTTCCATTCTATTATTAGTAGTAAGTTTATAGCCCGCTGAAAATTCTTTTTTATATGACATTCCAACCCACTCTAAAATAAATCCATATCCACCAGGACCTGGATTCCCTAGTGAGGAGCCATCTGTATATAAATAAACTGATTTAGCTTTCATTTAATACTTCCACTTAATAAATCTTTTATAACCTTAGGAAAATATTTATGTTCCAATTTCTGTGTTTTATAAGATATGTCCTCTAAATTATCATCTTTATCAAGTTTAACTTTCTCTTGAAAAATTATAGCTCCCTCATCATAAAATTCATTAATGTAATGTATAGTAATTCCTGTCTCAGATTCACAATTTTCTTTTACAGCTTTATAAACGTTATCACCATACATGCCTATACCTCCATATTTTGGCAATAAGGAAGGATGAATGTTAACAATTTTTTTATTAAATGCTTCAATCCAGTCTGATCCAAATTTCCACAAAAATCCAGCTAAAATGATTAAATCTGGATTTTGATTTATTACATTTTTTAATAAAGACCCGCTAATGAATGATTTACGGTTAAAAACTTCAACATTTATCCCTAATGGCTTAAATCTATTGATAACTCGTGCTTTTGAATTATTAGTATAAACTGTTAGAACATCTACATTATTATTTTTTTCAAAAAATCTGAAAATATTTTCTGCATTAGAACCATTACCTGAGGCAAATAAGATAATTTTCTGATTCATTTATTTTAAAAATTTCCCACTTTTATGTTATTAAATATGATTTACAAAATTATTATTTAAAATTAAGGTTAATATTCAATCCTAATTATTCAAATTGTATTAAAGTTTTTTATTTTTGCTTACACTTAATTTAAACAAAGATTAATTATGTCAGACATTTCCTCAAGAGTAAAAGCCATCATTGTTGATAAACTAGGGGTGGACGAGAATGAAGTAGTTGATGGAGCGAGTTTTACAAATGACTTAGGAGCAGATTCTCTAGATACTGTAGAACTGATAATGGAATTCGAAAAAGAATTTGATATTCAAATTCCTGATGACCAAGCTGAAAATATTGCTACAGTGGGTCAAGCTATAAAATTTATTGAACAAGCAGACTAAACAGGTGCCATGAAGCCAAGACGAGTAGTTATTACCGGATTGGGGGCCCTAACACCAATTGGAAATACCCTCCCAGAATATTGGGAGGGTTTATTATCTGGAACCAGTGGAGCAGCTCCCATTTCCTACTTCGATCCCACGTTATTTAAAACACAATTTGCATGTGAACTTAAAAATTTTGATCCTTTAGATCATTTTGACAGAAAAGAAGCTAGAAAATATGATCGCTTTGCGCAATATGCATTAGTATCTGTATCAGAGGCATTAGAAGATTCCAATTTGTCTTTAGAAAAAATTAATAAAGATAGGGTTGGTGTTATTTGGGGTGCTGGGATTGGTGGTCTTGAAACATTTCAAAACGAAGTACTAAACTTTGCTGCTGGAAACGAAAATCCAAGATTCAATCCTTTTTTCATTCCCAAAATGATTGCAGATATAGCACCTGGACTGATTTCAATAAAATACGGCTTTAGGGGACCAAACTTTGCAACTGTTTCAGCGTGTGCATCTGCATCCAATGCAATGATTGATGCTCTTAATTATATAAGATTAGGATATGCAGATGTTATGGTTACAGGGGGTTCTGAAGCAGCAGTAACTAAAGCTGGTATTGGTGGGTTTAACGCAATGCATGCATTATCAAAAAGAAATGATGATCCAAAAAGTGCTTCTCGACCATTTGATAAAGATAGAGATGGATTCGTATTAGGCGAAGGTGCTGGAGCTCTTATTTTAGAGTCTTACGAACATGCTATTTCTCGTGGTGCCAAAATTTACGCTGAATTTTTAGGGGGCGGTCTTTCTGCTGATGCTTATCATATGACGGCTCCTCATCCAGAAGGTCTCGGCGCATCAAAAGTAATGGAAAATTGTCTAAACGATGCTAGAGTTAATCCAGATCAAGTAGATATAATTAATATGCATGGAACGTCAACTCCCTTAGGAGATATTGCAGAAACTAGTGCAATACTTAAATTATTCAAGGAACATGCCTATAATATGAATATTAATTCAACGAAATCGATGACAGGTCATTTATTAGGAGCTGCTGGTGCAATCGAAGCTATAGCTTCTATTATGGCTATAAAAAATGGTGTTGTACCTCCAACAATCAATCATAAAACTCATGACGAAAAAATTGATTCTAAAATCAATTTTACTTTTCACAAAGCCCAAAAGAGAGAGGTAAATATTGCTCTTTCCAATACTTTTGGGTTTGGTGGACACAATGCCTGTGTATTATTTAAAAAAATAATTTAAAACAAACTTGTGAAGTTTCTTAATTATTTACGAAAATCTCGAATGTCAACATCCGGGAATTTCTCTAATAGAATTCAAAAAAAAATTGGTGTCAAAATTTCAAATAAAAATATTTATAAAGAAGCATTTACCCATAGCTCAACTAATATAAAAGATGAAAAAGGGAAAATTATAAACTTTGAACGTTTAGAATTTTTAGGTGATGCACTTTTAACTTCAATAATAGCTGAATATTTATATCTTCTTTATCCAGAATCAAAAGAAGGTTTTTTAACAAAAATGAGGGCTAAAATAGTAAGTCGTTCAAACCTTAACAAAATAGGAAAAGAAATGGGACTATTTGAATTAGTAAAAATTTCAAATCATCACAAAAATTTTGGGGATGATATCCATGGAAATTTATTGGAATCTGTTGTAGGTGCTTTATTTATTGACCAAGGCTATAAAAAAACAAAAAATTATGTGGTAAATAAGATAATTACAAAATATGTTGACATTAATAATTTAAATTCATTTATATTAAGCCATAAAGCTTTTTTAATTGAATGGGGACAAAAAGAAAAAAAGGAAATAAAATTTTTCACTGAAGAAGATAATGGATTAAGTCCTAAAGTTAGCTATTGCTGTCAAATTTTTTTAGAAAAAAACTTACTTGCAAAATCGAAAGCACATTCTAAAAAGAAAGCAGAGGAAAAGGCTTCAAGAATTGCAATACGTATTTTAAAATTAAATCCATAATGATTAATGGATAAAATAAGAAGGAGAATTTACACACTTGAATTAGATGAAGTGATAGAAAAAGATCACTGGTTAGGCATTCATACATCTTTAGAGCCTTACCAACTAGCTTTTATTATTAATCAAAATAGTCGGTTAAGGTTAAGTCGTTCTAAAAAAGATATTTTAAGTGAAAAAAAACAAGGTGTCTTTGAATTTTTTGAGTGGGTTGATCCTATAAATGATATTGTTTGTAATCTACTTTCAAATAGATTTATCTTTGAAAAAAATAAAAAAAAACTAAATAATAATGTTTTATTTAAGCTTCCAGAAAGAAATGAATTATATTTAATTGATGAATTTAAACGTGTTGATTTATTATTTAGAAGCTCTAATGAAAAAATAATTAAGTCAATAAAATATCTATTGATTGAAGAACCAATGACATCTTTAGTTTATAGTATTCCCGAAGAGAAAATAAGAAACCAATTGAATTTAATTTTTCAGTGATGAATTTTATTAAAAAGACAAAAATTGTTGCAACCATAGGCCCTAAATCATCTTCAAAAGAAATAATTGAAAAGATGATACTCTCAGGAGTCAACGTTTTTCGAATTAATTTCTCTCACGCTAACTATGACGAAATCATAGAAAATATTAAAACAATTCGCAGCATTGATAAAAAACTTGAATTAAATACTGCTATACTCGCAGATTTACAGGGGCCAAAACTTCGTATTGGAAAAATTAAAGATGGTACTGTTGTAAAACCAGGAGACAAAATTTTATTTAAAACTGATTCTCCTTTTGAAGGTAATGCAAATAAAGCTTACTTGAATTATAAAAACTTTCCTAAAGATGTTGCTATAGGCGAGAGAATACTATTAGATGATGGTAAATTAATTTTTAAAATAATTTCCACAAATAAAATTAATGAGGTTGAAGCAGAAGTAATTCAAGGTGGTGCATTTAAATCAAATAAAGGAGTCAATTTGCCAAATACAAAAATTTCTTTACCAGCTTTAACTAAAAAAGATATAAAAGATGCCAAATTCATATTCACTCAGGACATTGATTGGATAGCTTTGTCTTTTGTTAGAAACAGTCAAGATATTATTGATTTAAAAAATTTAATGTCCAATCATATTGAAAGAAAGATACCTATCATCGCTAAGATTGAAAAACCTGAAGCGATTGAAAATATTGATAAAATAATTGCCTATTCCGACGGACTAATGGTTGCACGTGGTGATCTTGGTGTTGAAATTCCAGCACAAGAAGTTCCTCTTATTCAAAAAAATTTAGTCCACTTAGCAAAAAAAGCAAGAATTCCGATTATTATTGCCACACAAATGATGGAATCTATGATAGATAATCTAACACCAACTAGAGCAGAAGTCAATGACGTTGCAAATTCTGTTATGGATGGTGCTGATGCTGTAATGCTCTCTGGTGAGACATCAGTAGGAAAATATCCTGTAGAAGTAATAAATTCAATGTCTGATATTTTAATTTCAGTTGAAAATTCCGATTTAATTGACGTGCCTCAAAGTCCTCCGAAAATTCGAACGAAAAGATTTATAACAAAATCCATTTGTTATCATGCAGCACATCTAGCAAATGATATTGACGCAAAAGCTATATGTACTTTAACTAACAGTGGATATACAGGATTTCAAATTTCCGCTTGGAGACCTAAATCACATGTGCTTGTATTTACTTCTAATAAAAAAATTCTTAATCAACTAAATTTATTGTGGGGTGTAAAAACTTTTTATTACAACAATCTAAAAAGCACAGATAAAACCGTTGAAGAAATAAATCAAATTGCATTGGAAAAGGGTTTTGTCGAAAAAGAAGATTATGTAGTTAATCTTTCGGCTATGCCAATTAAATCAAAAGGAATGGTTAATACACTTAGAATTTCAACAATTTAAAATGGCAAGCTTAGTTGAGAGTTTTTTCTTTTAATAGATGGTCTTTTCTCTTTCTTTAACAAGTTTAAATTATTTATTGAAATTCCAATTAAGCGGACTGAATTTATAAGTGCCTTTTGATAAAGTAAATCTTTTGCTTTTTCAAAAATCAATTCCTTAGAAGATAAATAAAGATCCCCGGTTTTACTCCTAGTCTGGGTACTAAAATCACTATACTTTATTTTTAAAGTTATAGTTCTTCCAGATAATTTATTTCTTAAAAGTCTTTTTTCAAGAATCTCAGAAATAATTTTTAGTTTTTCTTCTATATATAATTCACTACTTAAATTTTTTTCGAAAGTCTTTTCACTTCCAATAGATTTAATTGTCTTTTGAGGCTTTACTGGCGATTTATGAATCCCTCTAGAAACATTATAAAAATAAGAACCTGTTTTCCCAAAATTATTTATCAAAAAATCTTTAGGTTTAGATTTTAAATCTTTACCATTAAAAATACCTAATTGATACATTTTTAATTTCGTTTTTTCTCCAACACCATGAAATTTCTTCACATCTAATTTCTCTAAAAAACCTATTATTTCTTCTGGCGAAATTGTCTTTTGACCATTTGGCTTATTCCAATCACTTGCAATTTTTGCTAAAAATTTATTAGTTGAAATTCCTGCAGATGAGTTTAAACCAACCTTTTCTTTAATTTTATTTCTAATTTCTTTTGCAATTAATGTTCCGGATGGATAATCTGAAACATCCAGATATGCTTCATCAAGGGAGAGAGGTTCAACTAAAGAAGTATAATCATTGAAAATATCTCTTATCTGAATTGATATTTCTTTATATCTTTCAAAACGCGGTTTGACAAATATAATATGAGGACAAATTTTTTTAGCAATAATTCCACTCATTGCACTTCGAACCCCATATTTTCTTGCTTCGTAACTAGCTGCAGAAACTACTCCTCTATTACCGCTTCCCCCTACAGCTATCGGTAAACCTTTTAACTTTGGATTATCTAATTGTTCAACAGATGCAAAAAAAGCGTCCATGTCAATATGGATAATTTTACGTTCTCTTTCCGTCATAAAATATTTTAATAACTAAAAAAGTTATGCGATACTTAAGTATGAATATTATTTATAATAATAAACGACTGATTTTAAGTATAAATAAATCACTCATCTTTATATATTTTGATTTTTAAATTTCCATCGGCATCCATATGAGCCCTGTACATACCTGGAGTATTCATCTCCATCATAGGATTTCCGAATCGATCAATGCCTATCACACCCCCATTTCCTCCAAGTCTTGCAACTTTATTGTGAATCACTTCATATGCTGCTTCTTGTATACTCATATTCTTATACTCCATTAATGCAGAAATATCATGAGCAACAACTGAACGAATAAAAAATTCTCCCCAACCAGTTGCGGAAATGGCACATGTTAAATTATTAGCGTACGTGCCAGCGCCTATAATTGGTGCATCACCAATTCGATTCCATTTTTTATTTGTCATCCCACCTGTTGAAGTTCCTGCAGATAAGTTCCCATTTATATCAAGTGCCACACAACCAACTGTTCCATATCTTTGATTTTGAAAATATTTTTTTTCATCGGATGACAATAAAGATTCTTTTAAAGCAGTTTTTTGTTGTACACGTTTTAAATCATTTATTCTTCTTTCAGTATAAAAATATTCAGGATCAACAATCTCTAATCCCTGTTCTTTTGCAAAAGTGTCTGCTCCAGAACCAGATAACATGACGTGTTGGGAAGCCTCCATAACCTTTATTGCAGCAGAAATTGGGTGCTTTACTGTTTTAACACCAGAAACTGCTCCAGCATCTAATGAATTTCCATTCATAAACGAAGCATCTAATTCAATATTCCCAAGAGCATTTAAAACAGCTCCCTTTCCAGCATTAAATAAAGGTGAGTCTTCCATTATATGAATAGTTTTTTCAACAGCATCTTGACTGTTTCCCCCAGCCTCTAAAATTTTATATCCGGCTTCAATTGCTTCCTTTAAAATATTTCTATATTCAGTATCTTTTGCAGAGGACATATTTTTCTTTAAAATTGTTCCAGCTCCACCATGGATAAGTATTCCAAACGTAGGGGTTATAATAGCTTCATTATTGTTCTTACACCCAAGAAAAATTGAAAACGTTATTATTATGATTTTTTTCATAGTAAATTTTCTAATTTTACTAAGTTAATTTTTTATGGTATAAAAAAGCTGTATCATGAAATCAATATTTATGTAATTAAATTAAAAATTAATGTATAACATTTTAAAAACAGTTCATTCCTATTGGGCTTTCTTTGTTCTTACAATTCTTTTTATTGCAATTTTAAATTCTTTAATAAGAATAATATCAAAAAAATCATTCAATTCAACAGATTTAAGAATAAGCCTTTTTGGACTGATTTTTTCTCATATTCAACTATTAATTGGATTAATTTTATACTTCATCTCTCCTTGGTTTGATCAGTGGTCCTCATTAGGGATGGGAATAATGAAAAACAATGAAAGTCGTTTGTATTTAGTCGAACATCCTATAACAAACATATTCGCAATTTTTTTTATTACAATTGGTTGGTCATTGAATAAAAAACAAAGTGAATCATCGAAGAAATTTTTGCGTATATCTTTATTTTATGGATTCGGATATATCTTACTATTAAGTAGAATTCCTTGGTCTAAATGGCTATAAACTTTTTTGTTTATTTAATTAATTTAAAGAGTTGCTTTAAATTGTTTTAAGAACCTAACATCATTTTCAAAAAATAAACGAATGTCACTAATTTGGTATAATAACATCGCTATCCTTTCAATTCCCATTCCAAATGCAAAACCTGAGTAGTCTTTTGGATTAATTCCACAGTTCTCCATAACGTTTGGGTCAACCATTCCACATCCCATAATTTCCAACCAACCTGTGCCTTTTGTTATCCGATAATCTATTTCCGTCTCTAAACCCCAATAAATGTCAACTTCTGCACTTGGTTCAGTAAATGGGAAATAAGAGGGTCTTAGACGTATATTTGAGTTGCCAAAGAGTGATTCTGTAAAATATTTTAAAGTTTGTTTTAGGTCAGCAAAGGATACATCTTTAGCAATATATAATCCCTCAATTTGATGAAAAATACAGTGTGCTCTGGAAGATATAGCCTCATTTCTAAAAACTCTTCCAGGAGAAATTGTCCTAATTGGAGGTTTATTGCTCTCCATATGTCTTACTTGAACAGAAGAAGTATGAGTACGAAGTAAAATATCTGGATTAGTTTGAATAAAAAAGGTGTCTTGCATGTCTCGAGCAGGATGATGGGGAGGTAAATTAAGAGCGGTGAAATTATGCCAGTCATCTTCAATTTCAGGTCCCTCTGAAATACTAAACCCTATCTGAGTGAAAATATCTATAATTCTTTTTTTAACGATTGAAAGGGGGTGGCGATTCCCAGATTGAATTTGAAATGAAGTCCTTGTAGGGTCATTTATTTTACTTTTTTTTGACTCCCATTTAGACTTAGATTTTAAATATTCAACTTTCAGACTGACAGCTTCTTTAAGTTTATTTAATTCTTTTCCATAGTTTTTTTTCTGTTCTGGTGGAATATCCCTGAATGAGGAAAATAAAGAACTTAGAATTCCTTTTTTCCCTGCATAACTTATCCTGAAAGCCTCTATTTCTGTTGAATTTTCACTATAAAAATTTTCAACTTCTTTTAAATATTTTTTTAGTTTGTCAATCACACTGTAAAAATAATGTAGTTTTCTGAAATTACATCCTTCTTTATGGATTAATAGGTTTCATATATTATTAAAAATATTCATTTAATAATATTATTGACAAACATGACTTTTCTACTAAAAGATGTTTAGGTTTTATATTATCATATTTTCTATTTAGTTTAATAATACTGAAAAAAATGTACTTTAGAAAGATGAATTATTTTGATGTATTAGTATTTATAATACTTACCTACGGACTATTGAGTGGCTTTTTCAAAGGATTTGTTGTAGAAATTGCTGGTGTAATAGCTTTAATATTCGGGCTGTTAGGTTCATTTAAATTTTCAAATGTTTTAGGTAATACCGTTCAAATTTTTTTTGACTGGGATTCAAAAACAATACAAATCGTTAGTTTTATTTTCCTTTTCATCTTAATAATTTATTCAATATCATTATTGGCAAAAATGATTACTAAAACTTTAAAGTTAATTGCGTTAGGTTGGTTAAATCGAATTTTAGGTGGTTTTTTTGGAATTCTAAAATGGGCTGTGGTATTAAGTGCTTTTACATTAATTATTAGTGAGTTAAATGAAATTATTACTATTTTCTCTGATTTTAACTTTGAAGATTCAAAAAGTTATTTCTTTTTAAATAAATTTGGGAATTTTTTATTTGAATGGGTATTTCAATCTAAATCAATTCCAGAACAAGAAATTATCTAAAGAAATCATTATTCAAATATCTAAGTGATGCATTTTCAATCCATCCTTCAGAGCCATTTGCTATTCTAATTTTTTTCCAATTTTCGAGTATATCTAAAACCTCTACTTTAGTTCCTTCATGAAGTGAAAATAATAATTCTGCTTGTTGATTTGGTTCGGACCAAATGTCTTTTTGATTTGAAAATAAAATTGCAAAATTTGTGTTTTTTTCTTTTTCTTCTATTGAATATGTTATTAAGAAACTTATCATAAAAAATATTAAAATTCCAAGAGCGATGAAAAAGAATGTTTGTTTTAAGGAAGCAGATTTTATAAAAACATACACTAAAAAAAGGCCACTAAATATCCAAAATAATATAACAGTTAGGTATGACCAATAAGAAAAGTTAAAAATTCCATATATCTTTTTTTGAAATGTTACTATTTGGGATTCAGGGAGTTTCTCAATAGCGTCAATTGTCATATTTTTCGCAAAGTTACTATTGATGATTATATCTTCATCATTAGGGTCTAGCTGTTTAGCTTTTTCAAAATAATAAATACTTTCTGCAATATTATTTAGTTTGTAATATGCATTCCCCAGATTATAATATAGTTCAGCACTAATTTGTCCCATTTTTAGAGTTTGTTCATATAGTGAAATCGCTTTTTGATATTCTGCTTTATTGTAAGCACTATTACCCTGTTTAAATACGGATTCCATTGAGGCTTGTGCAAAAGCTAAATTTTGTATTAAAAGTGTTGCTCCAAAAAATAGGATGCTTTTTAGACTGCTAAATTTATATTTCTCTATCATATTTGACGATCAATTTTAGAAATTAATTCACCTGATTTTTCTAGATCTTCTTTTGTGTTTATTGATGATCCTGGAGCATAACGTGCCCTTTCACAATTCTCTATTACCTCTACATATTCTGATGATATTTGTTTATCTATTCCTTTATCATTAAGAAGTTTTTGAATTTTTGATTTACTAAGCTCAGTTGTTTCAATCTTAAGTTTGGCTTTTAAATAATTGTGGAGGGCTCTTTCAAGAGCTTCATAAAATTTAGCCTGGTCTTGAATAACCTTTTTTGCTGAACTTAAATATTTTTTTGCAAGCTGCTGAGCCCTTTTCTGTTTTCGAATGGTTAAATCTTCTGTCTGATTTAATATATATTTTTTTATCAATATTGAAGTTATGATTAGAACAATTGGAATGAATAATAAAGCCCAAAATAAATAACTTCTCCAAAATATTTTCTGATTTTTTTGTTGAAGCTTAGTGTCTAATTTTATAAATCTAAATGAGCTATCATTTGGAACTATGCTATTTTTTGACTTTGACAAACCACTATTAACAGAAGGGAGTCCTGAAGTAGGACCATCATAAACATCTACAATTAATTCTTGAGAAAATAGAGTTTTATAAGCCTCTAATTTGGGATCAAAATAAGTAAATTCAATTGAGGGGATTGGATATTTACCTTGAAACTGAGGCACAATAGTATAACTATCTTCAACCGTACCTTGAATACCAGAAAGTGTTACTTTAACTTTTTCATTATGCTCTGGTTCATAAACCTCGAGAGTATTTGGAACATTAATAGATGGTAAATTAAAAAGATTTAAATTTCCCTTTCCTCTAACTTTTATTTTTGCCTGAAATGATTCTGAAGCTTTTAAGGTATTTTTATTTAAAATTAAATCAAAATCAAATTTTCCTACAGCACCTGAAAAATTTTCAGGTTTATTTTTTTTAGGTAAGTCTTTTACTTTAATTACCTTTTCTCCTGTAGTTATAGTTTTTTGAGATTGAGTTAAAATACGTCTTCCAAAAAGGTCACGCCTATTACTTGGTAAACTTAAAGTTAAATCTAATGTAAGTGGTTCTAAAATTAAATTTCCTGATTTCTGAGGATAAAGAACTGCTTTTCTCCATACAACTTCATTATAAGACTCTCCTTTGAAAGTACCTCTCATATTTATTTCAGCTCTTCCTATTTTTATCAAATGACTCCAGAAATCACCATAAGATGGAGTCTCTAATTCTGATACATCAGAAACTGAAATTGGATTTCTAAAATATAATTTGTAAATAATTGTGATCCCTTCATTTAGATATGGATTAGGGTTAGAAACTTCAGCGACTAAATGTATGTTCTCGTCTATTTGCCCTTCTACATTATTTGGATCATTTGGCTTTTTTACAGCGTTAGTTACTTCAATTTCAATTGGGCTGGTTTTGTATATCTCTCCATTAATTGTCACTTCTGCTTGACCAATAGTAAAATTACCCTTGCTTCTAGGTGTAAGAAAATATGTATATGTTTTTGAAAAGCTTTGGACTCCATTAACCCATGAACGACTAACAGCTTGTTGTGGACCGCTAATTATTTGAAAATTTTTAAATAGTGGAGGATTAAAATTATCTCCATTTTCATTCATCTCAAAATCAATTCTAAGTCTTTCATTCAAGCCTAGTCTTTTTTTGCTGACCTTTGCATCAAAACTTACTTGAGCTTGAAGATTAAACGTCAGTATAACAAAAAAACTGAAAAAGTATAGCTTTAAAAATTTCAACATGACAATTACCAATCTTTTTTTCCTCTTGCCGGAGCTCCTTTAATTTTTTTTGCGTTGATTTTATCTTGAACTTTCTTTTCTTGATTATTCATGGCCTCAAGTAAACTCTCAACTTGTTGTGGTGAAAGTTGTCCCCTCTTTGGTCTGTCATTTTGAGGTTTTTGTTCTTTAGGTTTTTGTTCTTTTTTTTGATCACCTTCTTTATTTGGATCACCTTTATCGTCTGACTCATCTCCTTCATCTCCTTCCTTTTTAGGGTTTTTTTGGTCTTTGTTTTCTTGGTCTCCATCTTGATCCTTTTCTTGATCCTT
>CAJWHM010000015.1 GCA_913041125.1 uncultured Bacteroidota bacterium
TCAATGACACTTTGATAAATTCTACCGGTAGTAACGTTATTTGCTTGAGATGTAGACACATTCAAAAAACGTTCATAATGACCCAAATCTAGGTCTGTTTCAGCACCATCATCAGTAACGAAACATTCTCCGTGTTCATAAGGATTAAGAGTTCCCGGGTCCACATTGATGTAAGGGTCAAATTTTTGTATAGTTACTTTAAAGCTTTGTGATTGTAATAGTTTTGCCAAAGATGCAGCAATTATTCCTTTCCCTAATGATGAGGTTACTCCTCCAGTTACAAAAATATATTTAGTTGGCATCCGGTTGATTTAGTTCATTAATAAAACCGGACTCAAATTTACGAAAATCAGGTTAAATTATAGTTTTAGATAACTATTCTTTTAATTCAAATATATCATAGCCATTATGTTCCAAGATATAATATGCTTTATTAATGTAGGATTCATTATCATTTTCCTCATATAAGAATCTGTTTGACTCATATTGTGTTTCTCCTAATTCGATTGATTTTGAAAAATTTTTTGCAAAAGCTGTTCTTAAAATAGCATCCATGGTAACATCGTATCCACGTAAAGCCTCTATATTAGGATATTTGCCAAATTTATCAATAAAGCTTTTAACATAGCTTTCATCATAAGTTTTATAAAATGGTTTGAATCCACTTGGATATTTAAGTTTTATTCCTCCTAAAGCTTTCCTTGATAAATTATCATTGTTGTATGCATTACCTCGATATGTTGTATACACTTGTACATTTCTATTTTCAGTATTTTGGGAATTGAACTGAGAAATTGCACTTGCTATTAAAGGGAAAGATTGTGTTTCTAAAATAATTTTATTTTCAATTGAATCTAATAAAAGAGAATCAACTAATTCAGGAATTATATAATCAGACTTCTCAGGACGTAATTTAATTGACCAAGGAAAACGTGATTGGAGTTCATTTTCAATATCTCTATTTTTTTCATCAGCGACAATAACTATGTGGTGTGTAGTGTCTAATTTCTTTTCTAAATATTCATACATTTTATTTCGAAAAAAAGATTCCTCTGTCACAGATTGAATTACATTTTTTCTGTATTCAACTGGTCTAGTTGATAGAGGAGAAATCTTTGGAATATTTTTTAAATTATTATTACTAGATAGATAATCAAAATTAGAGGGAATTAAAGGGCCTAAGATAAAATCTAATGATTCTAATTCTTTGGACTCAATTATTTCTTTTATTCGAGTGAGATTATTTTGTGTGTCATAATTAAATAAATCAATTTCTAATCCTTTATTAATTAATTTATCGACGGCAAAAAGAACACCAGAGTAAAAATCTAAAGAAACTGTATGAAGGTTTCTCTCTTCTAAAATTCTTTTTGTATCCTCAATAGAGTCAAAAATTATCTCATTTGATTTAAAAGGAAGCAATACTCCAAATTTTAATTTTTTCTTTATTAATAAAGAATCAATCAAATTAATTCTTTCAACAAGCAAATCATTTTTAATTTTTAGTTCTCCAGTAAGTAATTCAGGAATTTTTAAAACCATACCTACTTGAAGACCTGTTTCTATTAATTTTGGATTAAGTGATTCTAACTCAGAACGATTAATACCTAATTTTTTTTCTATCCTATAAAACCCTTCAGATGGTTGAACACTATAATAATTATAAAGAGTGTCTTTCTCGGGTATTGAATCCAAAAGTAAAGTATTTCTTACTCTGATTTCTTGTCCTATTTTTAATCCATTTACTAAAATTGGATTTAAAGAATCAAGTTCACGAATAGTCATTCCATATTTGTATGCTAATCGCCATTTTGTTTCTTTTGGCTTGACCTCATGAATATTATATGTCTGTGAGGGAATATTTTTTTCAACAAGCTTTAATTCTTTATTTTGATTATATACTGGAATTCTCAAAAGTAATTTTTTCTTTATTCCTGTTTTTTTTAAAAATGGGTTATACTCTAAAAGTTGACTTTCTTTAATATCATATTTATTAATTATTTGATCTAAGGTTTCATCTTTTTTAACACGATGTGACAGAAAACTTTTAGGAACCTGAGCAAAATTTTTGGTTAAGGCAAAGCACAAAAAAAAGAAAAGAAAAATTTTTTTCATAAACAGGCTTTTTTTTAAAACTATTCCCATTCTATTGTTGCTGGTGGTTTAGAACTTATATCGTATACAACTCTATTAATACCTTTTACATTATTAATAATCTCGTTCGAAATTTTTTGTAAAAAAGTGTATGGTAAATCGACCCAATCTGCAGTCATACCATCCGTAGATTGAACAGCTCTTAATGCTACACAATTTTCATAGGTACGCTCGTCACCCATTACACCAACACTATTCACTGGTAGAAAAATAGCTCCTGCTTGCCAAATTTGATCATACAAATTCCATTTTTTCAGACCTTGAATAAATATTGAATCAACTTCCTGAAGAACACGAACCTTTTCGGGGGAAATTTCACCCAAAATTCTTATAGCTAATCCAGGACCTGGAAAAGGATGTCTACCAAGTAATATTGGATCCATTCCCAAACTTTTTCCAACACGACGAACTTCGTCCTTAAATAACATTCTTAAAGGTTCAACTAATTCAAGTTTCATATAGTCAGGCAATCCTCCAACATTATGATGGGATTTTATTGTAGCTGAAGGACCATTAACAGAAATCGATTCAATTACATCAGGATAAATTGTTCCTTGTCCTAACCACTTTGCATCCTTTACTTTTTGAGATTCAGAATCAAATACATCAATAAATATTTTCCCAATAATTTTTCTCTTTGATTCTGGATCAGATATACCTTCCAATGCACTCAGAAATTTATTTGAAGCGTCAACACCCTTAACATTAAGTCCCATCCCAGAATATTGATCTAATACTTGATTAAATTCATTTTTTCTCAAAAGACCATTATTAACAAAAATACAATTCAGTTGATTTCCAATAGCTTTATGAAGTAAAGTTGCTGCAACAGAAGAATCGACTCCACCAGAAAGACCAAGTATTACCTTATCATGTCCAACCCTAGATTTAATATCTTTTATTGCCATATCAACAAAAGAATTTGGCGTCCAATCTTGCTCAACAGATGATATGTCAACCAAAAAATTTTGTAAAATTTGTTTTCCATCTGACGAATGATAAACCTCTGGATGAAACTGTATCGCGTAAGTTGGTTCATTTATGATTTTATAAGCTGCATTGATGACATCTTCAGTACTACCAATGCATTCACCTCCATTTGGCAAAGTTAAAATTGTGTCTGCGTGGCTCATCCATACTTGACTGTTTTTTGACACATCTTTGAAGATTGGATCACTTGATTTAAAAGATGTTAAGTTTGCCCGTCCGTATTCTCTCGAATTTGATGGACTTACTTCACCTCCATAAAAATGAGCTAAGTATTGAGCACCGTAACATACACCAAGTAAAGGAATTTTTCCTTTTATCTTATTTAAATCTGGATGAGGTGCATCGTTAGACCTAACAGAAAATGGTGATCCAGATAGAATAACTGCTTTAAAACTTAAAATATCTTTAGGAAGCTTGTTAAATGGATGAATCTCACAAAATATAAAAAGCTCTCTGACACGGCGAGCAATTAATTGTGTATACTGTGATCCGAAATCGAGTATAAGTACCTTATTCTGCATGAGCAAAAATACAATTTAATCCAAGCCTGGAAAATCCATTATCAAAATAATACAATTGTTTTTTAATATTTGATTAATGTAAAATTTGTAGTTAAAGGATTTAGAGTATTTAATAAAATTGGGATCATTTTGTGTCCAATTTCATGATAAAATGTAAAAAAATTAAAATTTCTTTCTTGAAGTTGATCATTTGGAAATAATTGATCGTGCAAATGAGTTAGTCTATTTAATTCATCTTTATAAACCCTTTTTTGAGCTTTGTGTAATCTTTTTTCTAATTTATCTATTCCATTAATTTGTTTTTTTTCTTGAGCTCTAACTGCTCCTATAAAAGATTTATCAGTTTTATCAGATAAATCTTTCAGAAAAATGAATTGTTTCTTTAATTTCTTTTTTAAAAAGGAAAGGTCTAAGTTTATTTTACTTAACTGTTGAATTTTTTGATTAATTAACTTCTCTCTGTTTAAAAATAGATCTGTCACATTTAAATTTAATTTTAGTGTTTTATTTTTTTGTTTTTCCGAATAAAGTAATACGGAATTACGCAATAATAAAGAAGGGAATAAAACATTGTTTCTATCAAACATCTTTTTTAATTGTAACCAATAGGCTATTTCTCCTGCCCCACCTATGTAGCAAATATTTGGTAAAATTACTTCTTGATAAAGTGGTCTTAAAATAACATTAGGGGAAAAACGTTCAGGATTTTTATGTAAAAGTTCTAAAATTTCTTTTTTTGAAAATTTTTTCTCCGTATCAATTAAAGTAAAGTCCTTATCAATTTTTTCTATTCTAAATCTATTTTTTTTAGTTAGGTAAAAAAGATTAATAATTCTCGGGTTTACTTGAGATGAATAATTTTTATCATATATGTTTTTTAATAATTCAGTTTGTTTAATTACTTCTGAGTAATTTTTTTGATTTAAAAGTTCATCTTTTATGTAGGGGACGAATTGTGTTTTTAATTTTTTATTATGAGGTTCAATAACTAACAGTCCGCTTTTTCCAAAAAGTTCATTAACCATAAGAAAAGTTGCCTCTGCTAGATTTTTTGCTTTTCTATAACTTTTTTTAATTAAATTTTTTATATCTGTTGATTCAATTTTATTATCCAATATTGACTCAAAATCATCAAGAACTTTTTCTAAGTTATTTAATGAAAGTTGGCCTACCGCTCCATTGTAATCTTTCTTCCATGTAAAATATTTATTTTTGAATTGGAAAGAGTTTATTTCATCAAAATCATGATCTTCGCTAGCCATCCAATAAATTGGAACAAAATTTGATTCTGGATATTTTTCTTTAAGTTGCTTACATAAATTAATCGTGCTTATTATTTTGTAGATAAAATAAAGTGGCCCTGTCATTAAACATAATTGATGACCAGTTGTAACAGTAAAAGTGTTCTCTTTACCAATCAATTCTAGCTGATTTTTGACTTCTTCGGTGACATTGATTCCATTATATTGATCTTTCAAAACATTAACTAAAATATTTCGGTGCTGTCTCGAATAAGATATTTTCTTTCTTTGAATTTGATCTTTAAAAGACTCTATATTTGGAAAGTTGTTATAAAATTGTTCTAATTTTTTGTTTTTGTCTAGATAATCACAAATTAATTGTGAAAAACGTCCAGTGGCTTTTATAGGAATATGAGTAGTCTTCATAAAACAATTTGTGTAAAGATATTCGTTTTTTAGAAAAAAGGAATTTGAAGTTTGCTAAGAAAGTGTAATTTTAAATTAAAAAATGAAACATAATTTTTTTTTATTCCTGTTAATTTTTTTTCAATTTCAAGTCAGGAGTCAGATAAAATCTCCTAAAGAATTCCTTGGATATGAATTAGGTTCTGAATTTAGTCTACATTATCAAATAGTTGACTATTTTAAACATTTGGAGAGCAACTCTTCTAAAATAAAGCTAGTTACTTATGGGAAAACAAATGAAGGTCGCTTATTACAATTAGCATTTATTTCAACTGAGCAGAATATTAAAAACTTAGAAGAAATTAGAATTAATCATCTTTCAAATAGTGGGAGTAATGAAGGAAAAAAAAATGAAAACAAATCAATAGTTTGGCTAAGCTACAATGTTCATGGAAATGAATCTTCAAGTTCAGAAGCCTCTCTCAAGACTGCCTATTCACTGCTCACTAAACACCAGGATTGGCTTAAAGACACAATTGTAATTATAGATCCTTGCGTTAATCCAGACGGACGGGATAGGTATGTTACTTTTTTTAAACAAAACAGAAGTATTCCTTACGATAATAATAGAGATTCTAGAGAACATACAGAACCATGGCATAGTGGAAGAACAAATCATTACATATTTGATTTAAATCGTGACTGGGCTTGGCTTACACAAATAGAATCACAAAATCGGATTGTTCAATATAATAGATGGCTACCACATATTCATGTTGATTTTCATGAGCAAGGAATAAATAGTCCATATTATTTTGCTCCAGCTGCTAAACCTTATCACGAAATAATTACAGATTTTCAAATTGATTTTCAAGATACTTTAGGAAAAAATCATGCAAAGTATTTTGATAAAAATGGATGGTTTTACTTTACAAAACAGCGTTTTGATCTTTTATATCCTAGTTATGGAGATACTTACCCTATGTTTTTGGGAAGTATAGGCATGACATATGAACAAGCTGGGGGAGGTATTGCGGGACTTGGGGTTAAAAATGATGAAAATTTAGTATTAACTTTAAAAGATAGGATTGAACACCATTACACAACTGGAATATCAACAGTCGAAATGGCTTCAAAAAATAGAATTCAACTCAATAAGAATTATCAAACCTTTTTTAGTGATAAAAATTTGAAATACAAAAATTTTGTTTTAGAAGGGGATATTTATAAAATTAATAATTTAAAAGATTTTTTAAATAAACATCAAATTAAAAGTAGTTATTTAAAGTCCGAAGAAATAATCAGAGGGATTGACTTTAAAGATCAAAAAAATACTAATCTTTCATTCAAAAAAAATTCCTTAGTTATTCCTACAAATCAAGTAAAAGGAAAAATGGTTCAAGTTTTATTTGAGCCCAAAACAAAACTTAGTGATTCATTAACCTATGATATTACAGCTTGGTCACTTGTATATGCTTATGGTTTAAAAGGAATTGCCACAAAAGAAAATATTAATACAGTTGATGTTATAACAGAAAAACAAAAACAAGTATTAATTGATGAAGATGCATATGGATATGCGATCACTTATAAAAGTTTTGATGACAGTAAATTTTTAGCAGGACTTCTTAAAGAAAATATAAATGTTAGATATAATACAAAACCGATAAAAAATAGTGGTAAAAATTGGGATGAAGGCACACTTTTTATTTTTAAAGGAGATAACAGAAGTAATGAAGATTTTGCAGATAAATTAAGTGTGTTAGTCATAAAACATAATAAGAAAATACATAAAATATCAACAGGATATTCAGATGAAGGTCCTGATCTTGGTGCAGATGAATTAAAATTTATTTATCCACCTAAAATAGCTATTTATCGAAGTGATGACACTTCTCCATATAATTACGGAGAAGTTTGGCACTTTTTTGAAAAACAAATAGAATATCCTCTGATTCAAGTAAATGAAAAAAAACTAATCAAAATTTTACCTAAAGTAGATTTACTAATTATACCAGATGGAAACTATAATAAGTGGTCAGAATTTAATAATGGTGACGTTATTGAAGAATGGTTAAATAAAGGTGGTAAAATCATAGCTTTATCTAGTGCGCTTAATCTCTTTACAAAATCTGAAATCTTTTCTTTAAGGAAAAAAGAAAAAAACAAACAAAATACTTCATTAACCCCTTTTGCTGATTTGGAAAAAAAACAAATAAGTGAAATTACAACTGGCAGCATTTTTGAAGCTAAGTTAGATAAAACTGATCCATTAAGTTTTGGAATAAATACATATTATACTTTAAAACTTGACCCTGACTCTTATGATTTATTAGAGAATGGAGGGAATACATTTTTATTAGATGAAAAAGCATCTCCAATTTCCGGTTTCATTGGACATCTGGCTAAAGAAAATCAGAAAAAATCTCTATTATTTGGTTATGAAAATTTTGGTTACGGTAAAGTGATTTATTTTGTTGATAATCCTTTGTTTAGGGGTTTTTGGTATAATGGGAAACAAATTTTTTCAAATGCATTATTTTTTTTAGAAAATAGAGTATCCACTGTATTGAATTAAAAAATTTGACATTTCTAGCAAAAATAATTTAATTTAAAGAAGTAACTATTTAAGTCCCTCAATTTAGATATTAATTGGAATTCCTATTAAGTCATAATCTGTGGCTTCTGTAATTTTTATGTTTACAAATTGGCCACTTTTTAGGTAAAAATTTTTAGCATCTATTAAAACTTCATTGTCAACGTCTGGTGAGTCCATGAAAGTTCTACCAATAAAATTTAACCCTTCTTTTCTGTCTATAAGGCATCTGAAAATTTTCCCAACACAAGCTTGATTATTTTCCCATGAAATTTGTGATTGAACATCCATAATAATATTAGATCTTTCTTGTTTAACTTCTTCGGGTACATTATCATGTAGTTTAAAGGCATGAGTATTTTCCTCATGACTATAAGTAAAACACCCTAACCTTTCAAAACGCATCTCCTTAACCCAGTTTTTTAAGATTTCAAAATCTTCTTCAGTTTCTCCTGGATAACCTACAATTAGTGTTGTTCTTAGAATAATGCCAGGTACTTTTTTCCTTATTTTTTTTATTAATGAGGTTGTTTTTTTTTGTGAAGTCCCTCTTCTCATTGATTTTAAGATTGAGTCTGATATATGTTGAAGTGGAATGTCCAAATAATTACAAATTTTACTTTCCTCTCTAATAACTTCTAAAACATCTTCTGGAAAACCCGTTGGGAATGCGTAATGTAATCTTATCCATTCTATACCTTCAACTTTTACTAAAGAGCGAAGCAAGTCTGCTAAACTTCTTTTTTTATAAAGATCTAGTCCATAGTAAGTTAGATCTTGGGCAATTAAAATTAATTCTTTAACACCATCACTTGCTAAATGTTTTGCTTGTTTGACAAGCTCTTCTATAGGTGTTGAGTTATGTTTTCCTCTCATCAATGGAATTGCACAAAAAGAACAGGGACGGTTACAACCTTCAGCAATTTTCATATATGCAAAATACTTTGGTGTGGTAAGCATCCTCTCTCCTATTAATTCATGCTTGTAGTCTGCTCCTAAAACCTTTAATAATTGTGGGAGGTCAGTTGTTCCAAAGTAAGCATCTACTTGTGGAATTTCTTTTTCTAGATCTGTTTTATAACGCTCACTTAAACATCCTGTTACATAAACCTCATCTACTTTACCTTCCTTTTTAAATTGAATTTGCTCTAAAATAGTATTTACTGACTCTTCTTTTGCATTATCAATAAATCCGCATGTATTAATGACCACTATATTTCCATGTTCTTGATGAACAACATTTTTATCATTTGCCTTTAGTTGTCCCATTAAAACTTCAGAATCAAAAATGTTTTTTGAACATCCAAGTGTAATTACATTAATTACATTCCTTTTAGAATACTTTGTTCTCATATATTATTTATTCATAAAGTAATGGTAGTTTACGTACACGATTAATTCTTTCAAAAACAGCTCCAAGTTCTAATAAAGTTTGCTCTTTTTTTGAAGGCGCTATGAAAGTAAGGTTTTGTGGTTGACCATTTTTTCTGAATCCCATTGGAACTCCAAGTGCTGGAAAATGAGCAGCAGCAGCAAAAGATGCCGTATAATTATCAATAGAAATTATGGCCTCTAAGTCATGCTTTTCTATATCATTGAAATACTCTTTGGCAGTAGTCATTAATAATTTCTTTTCTTTTAAAAAGTCCTCTTTATCTCTCTTTTCTTTTACAATCCTTGAGAAAATTTTCTGACCATAAGGCGCATTTAAAATTGAATCTTTATTATTAAATGCAATTATATCTTCAATAGAATCAAAAGGCAACTGATCTGAAGCATAATTGTTAAAATATTCTGGTAAATCATATTTCATATCAATATCTAATAATTTTCTAAATTTTTTTAGTTTTAATTCAGGAGAAACTAGGCTAACAATTGTTGCACCTGCTTTTCTTAATTTTATTAAAACTTGTTTCATTAAACTGTCTTTTTCAAACTTTCTGAAAATACCAATTCGTTTTCCTTTAAGACTAACTGTATCCAAACCTTGATAGTATATTGGTTTACTTGAAAAGCTATAAGAATCATTAGGATCTTCTCCAATTATTGCATTTAATAAAATAGCATTGTCAATAATATTTTTGGTCATAGGTCCAGCGGTATCAAGTGTACTAGAAATAGGAATAATTCCGCTTCTACTCACTAATCCTACTGTTGGTTTAAGCCCTACAACACTATTTTTTCCTGAAGGAGATAATATTGAGCCTGAGGTCTCTGAACCAATTGCAGCTACAGCAAAATTAGCAGCAACAGAAACTGCGCTACCAGAACTAGAGCCTCCTGTTTCAAATTTCATTCTCCCATAAGGATTTAAAGTTTGACCCCCAATTGCACTATAACCAAGAGGACATCCTTCACAAAAATAGTATGCCCATTCACTAAGGTTAACCTTCCCTAATATTAATGCACCTTTTTTTCTTAGTTGCTTTACAATAAAAGCATCATTAATAGGGATATTATTTCTAAGTGCTGCAGCTCCTGCAGTTGTTGACATTGGTAATGCATCAATATTGTCTTTTAAAAGGATCGGCATCCCATATAAAGGATGGTTTATTTCTTTATATCTGTTTTGATCTTTCTTTTTAGCATTAATTAGAACATTAGGGTTAAGGGCAATTATGGAATTTAAATAAGTGTTCTTATTTGTTTCGAAAAGATATATCCTGTATAAATAAAACAAACATAGTTTTTCATAAGTTATTTTACCTTGTTTTATGTTATTTTGAATTTCTAAAATATCTTTTTCAAGAATTAATGGTTTTAGCTTTTCATATTCTTCATTAGAAAAATTTAGTAATGCATCTTGAAATGGTATAAAAAAAGAATTTTTATCGGTATGTTTTGATTGAATCCTTAGATAGCGCATTCGCTCTAATGAATGACTCACATTTTTTTTTATCTCATAAGACTCATCATAAGAAATCCACTTATTAAGTTGGTCTTTTTCAATTTTACAACTGCATAATAATAGTAATGTGATAGCTAATAAAAAATTAATTTTCAACATATTAAATTTTTAATTTTTCAGTTAAAAATGTAATAACTTCTTTTGTGACCTTATCATAACTTTTAGTGCTCAATGAACAAGTAATAACATGGTCCCCTGCGTCTGGAAAAGCTTTTTTTACTTTAAGTTCTTTAGGAGTTCCTAATTTATCAAACATTTTTAACATTGCAGGGACTGAGACAACTTTATCTTGCATACTGTCATTTTTAAAATAATAGCCCATAAATACTGGAATTTTTATTTTTTTATATGTATCCTCTGTCATTTTAATATCCAATAATTTTTGCATGTGAAGTGTGCTTTCTAAACGAATTTTATGTGTCCAGAATTTTTTCTTTTCAGCGTTCATGTTATCCATATAATGATATTTACCTCCTCTAACAATTCTTGCTAACAAAAGCCCCCACGGTTTAGAAATTAATTTAGCTAAAGGGTCAAATACTTCAATATTTGGAGCGAAAAGACAAATTGCTACAATCTTTGGATCAGTACCTAAAATCAAAGAAAGAACTCCACCATGAGAGGTTCCAAGAACAATGACTTTATCACCTAATACTTTTGCTATTGAAATAGCTTCTTTTGCAGATTTCCAATAATCGTCATTATTGTAATTTAGCATTGGTTCTTTTTCTTTCAAACCATGTCCATATAATCTAGGAACATATAAATTAGCCCCTATTTTTTTTGCAATGTCACGGTGTACAGGATCTCCTTCTTTACCTGATGCAGTAAAACCATGTAAATAAACAACACTATATTCAGTTTTTTTTGGAGTAGAGTCATTAAAAACTATGTAAGATTCATTTCCTATTCGAACATTCCCTAAACTATTTTCTTTATTGTTTATCCATTTCTTTAATTTATTTATATCTGAAGGAACTTCGACAACATCGTTATTTAGTTCTGGTGTTTTAACACTTGGACCGATCAAATAAATTCCTCCTAAAACTAAAATAAAGACAACTATACCTCTGAGAATTTTCATAAGTATTTACTTTTAACTAAATAATGTTTGAATAAAATTTTGGGGATCAAATTCTTGTAAATCATCAATACCTTCACCTACACCAATAAATCTTACTGGTATTTGAAATTGATCTGAAATTCCTAAAAGTACTCCCCCTTTTGCAGTCCCATCTAGTTTTGTGATAGCTAAGCTTGTAACTTCTGTTGCATTTGTAAACTGTTTCGCTTGTTCAAAAGCATTTTGTCCTGTTGAACCATCTAAAACTAATAATACCTCATGAGGTGCATTTGGAATTACCTTTGACATAACCCTTTTTATTTTTGTTAATTCATTCATTAAATTAACTTTATTGTGAAGTCTTCCAGCTGTATCAATTAAGACAATATCTTTATCCTGTGCAGTAGCAGCTTGAACGGTATCGAATGCGACAGAGGCAGGATCACTCCCCATTTCTTGTCTAATCAGTGGAACCTTCACGCGGTCAGCCCAGATTTGTAATTGATCTATTGCACCTGCACGAAAAGTATCTGCAGCTCCAAGAATTATTTTTTTATTTAATAATTTATAGAAATGAGCTAATTTTCCAATAGTAGTTGTTTTCCCAACTCCATTAACTCCAACTACCATTACAACATAGGGCTTTTCAATATGTGTAAATTGAGTTTCACTTCTGACAAGTAAATTAGAAATTTCTTCTCTAAGTACTTTAACTAAGTCATCAAAACCTAAATATTTATCTCTAGCAATTCTATCCTCTAGAGAATTTATAATTTTTAATGTAGTAGCTACTCCTACATCTGACTGAATTAATATTGATTCTAACTCATCTAATGTATCTTCATCAATTTTCTTTTTCCCAATAATAATATTTCCTAATCTAGAAAAAAATGACTTTTTTGTGTTAGCTAAACCATCCTCAAGTTTTTTCTGATCTTTTTTCGAAAAGAATGCCCTAAGTTTTCCCATAGGCATAAAAATAAAAAAAGCTACCGTATCGGTAGCTTCCATTTTTACTTAAAATAAAATTATTTTTTACTTAACCACTCGGAGGCGAGATCGGGTGGAATAATAGTTTCAACAAAGCTGTATGATTTACTACCCTGTTTTTTAATCATTTTAATCGCCTTAGTTAATCTTTTTGAACCAGTTTGTAAAGATGCTACGGATTTCTTTGCCATAATCTATTTTATTTCTTTATGAACCGTCATTTTCTTCAAAATCGGGTTAAATTTTTTAATCTCTAAACGCTCAGGTGTATTTTTTTTATTTTTAGTAGATATGTAACGTGAGGTTCCTGGAAGTCCTGACTCTTTATGTTCAGTACATTCTAATATTACTTGCACTCTGTTACCTTTTTTTGCCATAATAGTTAACCTTTGTAAGTTCCTTTTTCTCTAGCATCCTTTAGTACAGCTGAAATTCCTTTTTTATTAATGGTTTTTAAAACTGATGTTGAAACGGTTAGAGTTATCCACTTGTCCTCTTCAGGAATAAAAAATCTTTTCTTTATAATATTAGGATCAAATCTTCTTTTTGTTCTGTTTAGAGCTTTGGAGACATTGTTTCCAAACATCACTCTTTTTCCACTAATTTCACAAATTTTAGACATTTTTAATCCTTTAATGCGGCTGCAAATTTACTGTTTTTTATACACAAACAAAATTGTTTTAAAATTATTTTGATTTAAATTAACTCCTTATATACCAATTCTAAAGCTTTATTAACAGCTTTTCCAATTACTCTTTCTCTGTGTTTTCCAAATACAAATTTCTTATTTACTACACCTTTATCAGTCGCAATAGCTATCCATACAGTTCCTATTTCTACATCAGAGTCTCCTTTCAGTGGACCAGCATTACCGGTAGTAGCAATTCCAAAGTCTGTATCATACTTCGCTTTTACATGCTTAGCCATAATTTCAGCTACTTGTTCACTAACAACAGAATATTTTAAAATTATGTCATTTGGAACTTCTAACAGATCAACTTTTGATTGAGTATGATAAGCAACAACACCTCCTTTAAAATAAGAAGAACATCCAGGTATTTTTGTCAATCGAGCTGCAATTTCTCCTCCAGTACAGCTCTCAGCTAATGACAAAGTCATTTTTTTTTCTAAGAACTTCTTCTGAATTTGTTCTTCTAAAGAAGACAAATCTTCATATCCAACAAAAATATCTTTAATCAATGGTAAAAGCCTATCTACTTCACTATTAATTTTTTGCTTCAAAAGTATTTCATTGGTTCCTTTCCCTGAAAGACGTAATCTAACTCTACCCAAATTTGGTAAATAGGCAAGTTTTATTTCTTTTGGAAGACTATTTTGCCAATCTAAAATACGTTCTGCAATAGCACTTTCACCTAATCCATAAGTTAAAATTGTTTTATGAAAGATGAAAGGTCTGACAAAATATTTCTGTAAAGCTGGAATAACTTGATTTATCATTAATTCTCTCATTTCAAAAGGAACCCCAGGAAGGGAAACAATTATTTGATTCTTTCTTTTAAACCACATTCCAGAAGCAGTACCATGTTGATTCTTAAATATTTTTGCTTTGGATGGAAGTAATGCTTGTTTTCGATTTTGATCGTTTATAGGAGTGCTTATATATTTATCGAATATTTCTTCGATATGTTCTAAAATCTCTTTATTTTCAATTAGTTTATCTTTAAAATAATTACATAAAGTATGTTTTGTCAAATCGTCTTTGGTAGGTCCCAATCCACCAGTTAATATTGCTAAATCTGAACGATTATAAGATAAATCTAATGCTTTTTTAATAGAATTACTATCATCCGATATACTTGTTATTTGACGAATTTCAACACCTATTTTGTTAAGCTCTCTTGCTAAAAAGACTGAATTTGTATTTACAATTTGTCCAATAAGGATTTCATCTCCAATAGTTATTAGTTCTGCTTTCAATTCATTTAATTTTGATATTGAATAACTCTTTTCCTTCTAAGTATCCTTTATAAATATCATTTTCACTAACAGGTCCTACACCTGAAGGAGTACCTGTAAAAATAATATCACCAATTTTAAGGGTAAAATATTTGGAAATATAACTTATTAACTCGTCTATATTCCATATCATGTTTGCTGTATTTGAACATTGAACTTCTTTTCCGTTTTTTTCTAATGAAAAGTTTAGGTTATATAAATTATCTACTTCTGACTTGTTTATCCATTCTCCAATAAGAGCTGAACCGTCGAAAGCTTTTGCTTTTTCCCATGGCATTCCTTTGTCTTTAAGTTTTGTTTGAAGTTCTCTTGCGGTAAAGTCAATTCCTAAACCAATTTCTTGATAATATTTATTAGCAAATTTTGCTTGAATATGCTTTCCAATTTTTTTAATCTTAACTAAAACCTCAACTTCAAAATGTATATCATTTGTAAAATGTGGAATGAAAAATGGTTGCCCTTTTTGTAAAATTGATGTATCTGGTTTTAAAAATAAAACAGGCTCCTTAGGTTTTTGATTCTGCAATTCTAAAATATGTGATAGATAATTTCTCCCGATACAAATAATTTTCACAAGTTTATTATTTAGTATTCAATGACTTTAGTCTAATTTCAGTTAATATTTTTTTTGTATATCTTGGAAAATCAGCATTTAAAATCCATCCAAAATAACCCGGCTCGTTTTCTAACACTTCATTTACTTTTTTACCTTTATGTTTCCCAAAACCAAAACAAATTTCGTCACTTTCATTGTATATAAGAAATCCAGCAAAATCTGCAGTTTTTCTCCTAGTACTAAATTCATTTAAAAAATCAATATTAGGCTCTAGACTAGAATATTGATCAAGTTGAGCGAATAAAACATCATGGGTTGCTTGTGCATCTGCTTTTGCAGAATGTGCATCTTGTAGATCTTTATTACAATAGAATTTAAGTGCTGCAGTTAATGTTCTTGCTTCCATTTTATGAAATATAGTTTGAACATCAATTGTCTTTGTTTTTGTAAAATCAAAATCTAATTCGGCTCTCAATAATTCTTCAACTAATAAAGGAATATCAAAGCGGTCAGAATTAAATCCTGCTAGGTCGCAATCTTTAATAAAAGCATATATCTTTTTTGAAACCTCTTTGAAACTAGGTTGATCTAAAACCATTTGGTCTGTAATACCATGAACCAATGAGGCTTCTATTGGTATTGGAATTTCTGGATTTATTCTGGTCTCGAAAGTTTCCTTTTTACCGTCCGGATAAAGTTTCAAAATAGCTATTTCAATAATTCGGTCTTTACTTATATCAGTTCCGGTAGTTTCTAAATCGAAGAAGCAAAGGGGTTTTTTGAGTTGAAGTTTCATTAATTTTTGCATTAGAAGGGAAGCTCTTCATCCCAATTTTCTAAATATTCAGCTACACGTTTAACAAAAAGTCCCCCCGAAGCACCATTTATAATCCTATGATCGTAACTATGTGAGAGTATAACTTTTTTTCTAATACCAACAAAGTCACCATTTGGAGTTTCAATTACAGATGGAGTTTTTCTAATTACTCCAATGGCTAAAATACCAACTTGGGGTTGATTTATTATTGGTGTCCCCATTATTGAACCAAAATTTCCAATATTTGTAAATGTATATGTCCCATCCTTTATTTCATCTGGTTTGAGATTATTAGTTCTTGCTCGGTTGGCTAAATCATTTACTGCTTTTGTTAGTCCTACTAAATTCAAATGATCTGCATTTTTAATTACGGGTACTATGAGGTTACCATCACTTAGAGCAGTAGCCATACCAAGATTAATATCTTTTTTTATAACTATTTTATCTCCATTAATACTCCCGTTTAATGCAGGATAATCTCTAAGTGCTTTAACGATAGCTGTAATGAAAAGTGGTGTGAAAGTTAATTTTTCATTTTCACGCTTGTAAAAAGAGTCTTTAACTTTTTCTCTCCATTCCCAAAGATTTGTTACATCAACCTCAATAAAAGATTGAACATGAGCAGCTGTCTCTAAACTAGACTTCATATGTTCTGAAGTTAGTTTTTCCATACGAGACATTTCTATAATTTTATCCTCTCCGCTAATTGAAATTTTTTCGTTAATTTCTAGACTAGTTAAACTTTTTTTGTCTTTAGAATTTAATTTTACAGATGGTGAATTGGAAGTTTGTGAAGTTTCTCTTGTTTTAAGATAATTAATTAAATCTTTTTTCGTTAATCTTTCTCCTTTTCCTGTTCCAGTAATTTTTTCTAATTCTTCACTTTCAATACCTTCTTTCTCTGCAATACTTCTAACTAAAGGTGAATAATATCGGCCAGACCTTTGAGTTGATTTTAAAGTTTCAAATTCAATCTCTTTAATTTCTTGATCAAGAATTGATGCAACTTGCTTAATATCATGATCTTCGTTATTAGTTTCATCACTCGGCTCTTGAATATTATTATTTGAACTGTTTTTTGTTGGTATTTCAGAATCAGTTTCAATTATAGCTAAAACCTCACCAATTTGAACAACATCATTCTCATTAAATTTTTGTTCCAATATTATACCTTCAACTTCAGATGTTACGTCTGTATCAACTTTATCTGTGGCAATTTCAACTACAGGTTCATCTAATGATACAGTATCACCATTGTTCTTTAACCATTTAGTTATTGTTGCTTCAGCAACACTCTCACCCATTTTGGGTAGTTTTAAATAATATTGTCCCATACTAGTTTGTTTTGCAAAAATATCAAATTTTGATTGGGAATTAAGTTTTATTAGACTATAAAGGATTTAAAAAAATATCAACTTTTTGGTATTGAATCCTCAAAGGGTATTCTTGCTAAAATTGATCTCCCTAAAGTTACTTCATCAGTATACTCTAATTCATCACCTATTGGTATTCCCCTAGCAATAGTTGATGTTCTAATTTTATAAGATGTCAATAATTTATAAATATAAAAATTTGTGGTGTCAGCTTCCATAGTTGCGCTAAGTGCAAATATTACTTCGTCAATTTTTCCTTTTTTTGCCTTATCTATTAATGATGAAATATTTAAATCTTGAGGTCCAATACCGTCCAAAGGTGAAATAATTCCTCCAAGAACGTGGTAAATCCCTTTAAATTGTCCTGTATTTTCAATTGCCATAACATCTCTTATGTCTTCAACTACGCAAAGAACATTTTTATTTCTCTTTGGATTCTGGCATATCTCACAAATTGGTTGGTCTGAAATATTATGGCAATTTTCACAAAAGATAATATTCTCCCTAAGAGCTTTTAAAGCATTCGAAAGCATCAGGGTATTTTCTTTTGGTTGTTTTAAAAGGTGAAGTGCTAACCTTAGTGCAGTTCTTTTACCTATACCTGGTAAAAGTGAAATTTCATCTACAGCATTTTTAAGTAGTTTTGACGAAAAATCCATGAACAAACTTACAAAAAACTAGCTTTCTAGTTTTTGTATATTCGTTAAAAAGAAAAAATTAAATGATCACCCCTTTTTTTATTTTTTCATTAGTAATAGGGTATTTTCTTGTGTTATATAGTGTTTCTTACTTAGTTGCTAAGGAAGATTCAAATGAAACTTTTTTTAAAGCAAATCGTAATTCACCATGGTATCTTGTTGCCTTTGGTATGGTAGGTGCCTCTCTCTCTGGGGTTACCTTTATTTCTGTACCAGGATGGGTTGAAGCATCAAAGTTTACCTATTTTCAAGTAGTTTTAGGATATTTATTTGGCTACCTAGTTGTTGCCTTTGTTTTGCTTCCAATTTACTACCATAATAACGTTACTTCCATTTATGAATATCTCTTAACTCGTTTCGGAAAATCAAGTCATTATGCAGGAGCATTTTTTTTCTTTGTTTCGAGAGTTCTTGGAGCAGCATTTCGTTTATTTTTAGTTGCCATAGTATTACAACAATTTATTTTTGATGCTTGGAGTATACCATTTGAAGCAACCGTTGTTTTATCTATAGTTCTGATATGGGTCTATACTCAAAGGGGGGGGATAAAAACCATAGTATTTACTGATACTTTGCAAACAAGTTTAATGATACTATCAGTTATTTTATCAATTACATATATAAACTCTGAATTAGATTGGTCTTTTTTTGAATTTCTTAGTTCAAATAAGATTTCAAACTTTAATCAGGTTTTTGTAACTGATTCTATTTTGAGTAGAAATCATTTTTTAAAATCTTTTATTGGTGGAGCATTTGTTACTATTTGTATGACAGGATTAGATCAAGACATGATGCAAAAAAACTTAAGTTGTAAAAATTTAAAAGATGCTCAAAAAAATATGGTTGTCTTTAGTTTCGTTTTAGTAATAGTAACAGGTTTATTTTTATTATTAGGTGCACTACTTTTTATTTATTCCGAACAACAAGGATTATCTATACCATTAATGGATGGGAGTCCAAAAACTGATCTGCTTTTCCCTGAGATTGCATTAAGTGGTGATCTTGGTTTAATTGTTGGTATTACCTTTATATTAGGTTTAATAGCAGCTGCATACAGTAGTGCTGATAGTGCATTAACCTCTTTAACAACCTCTTTTTGCATAGATTTTTTAAATATTGAAAAGCGAGAAAAAATTAATCAAAAAATAATAAGGAAAAAGGTGCATGTGGGAATGAGTCTGTTATTAATTTTTGTTGTTATTTTATTTAAATACATCTTAGATAGAAATGTAATAGATGGTCTTCTAACAGTTGCTGGATATACGTACGGTCCATTACTAGGACTTTTTGCTTTTGGAATTTTTACTGATTATAATATTAAAGATCGCTGGCTGTGGCCTGTTATCTTAATTGTTCTTATTTTAATTAGCATTTTTGGTTCACTAGATTCAAACCAATTAGGTGGATACCAAGTAGGTTACGAATTATTACCAATCAACGGTCTTTTAACTTTTTTAGGATTGGTATTGATTCGTAGAAAGTAAAACTAAACTACAAGAATTTTCCCAGTAGATATTATGTTTTTGAAGTATTTGAGAAAAAATAGGGTTTTCAGTTCCTGGATTAAATAAAACTCTTTTAGGTTGTAAATTTATAATGTATTTATAATATTCTTTTTGAATTTCAGGTTTAATATAAATTGAGACAGTGTGAATATTTTTTTGTTTTTCAAAGGGTCTGACAATCACTAAGTCAGTAATATTTCCTTGGTTTATACCCATTGGTATTACTTTAATACCTGAATCTAATAGTTTTAATACTACTTTATGGGAGTATCTATCAGGATTAACAGAAGCACCTATTACTAGAGTTTTATAATCTACCATTTCATCGTTATACTTCCCCAAGTAAAACCACTACCGAAAGCTGCTAAAATAACTTTGCTTCCATTATTTATTTTTCCTTCTTCCCAGGCCTCTGTTAAAGCAATGGGTATGGATGCAGCAGTTGTATTCCCATATCGTTGAATGTTATTATAAACCTGATTATCACTAAGTCCAAATTTCTTTTGCACGAATTGAGAAATTCGAAGATTTGCCTGATGGGGTATTAACATATCAATATCGCTTGGTTTCCATTTTGCTTTTTCAAGTCCCTTCATAATTACCTCAGAAAAACGAATAACAGCATTTTTAAAAACAAATTGCCCATTCATGTACGGGAAGTATGACACATCATTAGGATCGTTTTTATTTATGATTTCAGGAACCCATCTTCCTGTATTTGGACCAATTAATGAAAGTTCTTTAGCATATTTCCCTTCTGAATGTAACTGAGAATGTAAAATTCCTTCATCATTTTTCTTTGTTCGGGTAATAACAACAGCACCTGCACCATCTCCAAAAATTACTGAAATATTTCTCCCTCTTGTTGTCATATCTAGTCCCCCTGAGTGGTATTCTGAGCCAATCACTAAAATATTTTTATACATTCCAGTTTTAATAAATTGATCTGCAGTTGCTAATGCATAAACAAACCCTGAACACTGCATTCTAATATCCATTGCAGGACAATCAGGAATCCCTAATTCATCTTGAACTAAAACTCCCGAACCTGGAAAATAATAGTCCGGACTTAAGGTTGCAAAAAGAATAAGATCAATTTCTTTGGCATCAATTCCTGATCGTTCCAAGGCTATTTTTGAAGCTTTTACTCCCATTGAAGAAGTACTATCATCACTACCTTTTTTAATGTGTCTTCTTTCTTTAATGCCTGTTCTCTCTTGAATCCATACATCAGAAGTATCCATTATTTTCTCTAAATCACTATTAGTAACCACATTACTAGGAAGATATTTACCTAACCCAATTATTTTAGAATTGTACATATAAATTAAATATTATTGAAATTTACATTATTTAAAGTGTTTAACAAATTAACATTAATGAATTATCTTAATCTGATATGGTGCCATATTGTCACACAAATGATGAATGGTATTTTTTTTGATTGATACAAATAAATTATAAAGAATATGAGTACTGGTAAAATAAATGTTGCTGTCGAAAATATTTTCCCTCTAATAAAGAAATTTTTGTACAGTGATCACGAGATCTTTTTAAGAGAATTAATATCTAATGCTACTGATGCTACAACTAAATTAAAACATCTTAGCAGCCTTGGTGAGATTAAGGGTGACCTTGGAAATTTACAAATTGAAGTGAAAGTAGATAAAAAAGCAAAAAAACTTCACATCATAGATCAAGGTATCGGGATGACCAAAGAAGAAGTTCAAAAATATATAAATGAAGTTGCCTTTTCGGGAGCTGAAGAATTTTTAGATCAATACAAAGATACAGCAAAAGAAAGCGGTATAATAGGGCACTTCGGTCTTGGTTTCTATTCTGCTTTTATGGTTGCTGAAAAAGTTGAAATAATTACTAAATCTCATAAGAATGATCCAGCAGCCCACTGGATTTGTGATGGGTCTCCTGAATACTCAATAGAAAAATCCAATAAAAAATCTAGAGGAACAGAAATCATTTTGCACATCGATAAAGAATCCAAAGAATTTCTTGAAGAAAACCGCATAAGAGAACTTCTTCAGAAGTATAATAAATTTATGCCGATTCCAATAAAATTTGGAACAAAAGAAGAAACCCTTCCTCTTCCTGAGGACGCCGAAAAGGATGCTAAACCGGAAACAATCACTGTAGACAATATTATAAATAACCCTGATCCAACCTGGACAAAAAAACCATCTGAACTAAAGGATGAAGATTACAAATCTTTCTACAGGGAATTATATCCTATGCAATTTGAAGAGCCACTATTTAATATTCATCTTAATGTTGATTATCCATTTAATTTAACAGGAATATTATATTTCCCCAGACTGAATAATGATCTGAATATTCAAAAGGATAAAATACAGCTTTATCAAAATCAAGTTTTTGTAACTGATAATGTTGAAGGTATTGTTCCTGAGTTTTTAACTCTTCTAAGAGGCGTAATTGATTCTCCAGATATACCACTTAATGTGTCGAGAAGTTATTTACAAGCCGATGGCGCTGTAAAGAAAATTAGCAATTACATTACTAGAAAAGTAGGTGATAAATTAAACAGCTTATTTAAAAAAGACAGAAAAGCATTTGAAGAAAAATGGAATGATATCAAAGTGGTCATAGAATATGGAATGTTAAGTGAAGACAAATTTTTTGAAAAAGCTGAAAAATTTGCTTTATATCCTACCACTGATGGGGATTACCATACTTTTGAAGAGCTAAAAGAATTAATAAAAGATCACCAAACTGATAAGGATGATAAATTAATTATACTCTACGCCTCTGATAAAGAAGCACAGCATAGTTATATCGAACAAGCAAAAGCTAAAGGATATAAAATACTACTCTTAGATTCCCCTATTATTGGTCATTTGATTCAAAAATTTGAGGGTAGTAAAGAAAAAATATCCTTTTCTAGAGTAGATGGAGATACATTAGAAAATCTTATTAAAAAAGAAGAGGCTACAGTATCAAAATTAAGTGACAAGGAAAAGGAAACATTAAAGCCAATTATTGAAGAGGTAGTTAAAGAAGGAGGATACACTGTACAGCTTGAAGCTCTAGATAGCAATAGTCTCCCGTTTGTATTAACTCAACCAGAATTTATGCGTCGAATGAAAGAAATGCAACAAACCGGTGGAGGTGGAATGATGGGAAATATGCCAGACATGTATAATTTAGTAGTAAATACTAACCATGAATTGGTCAGTCAAATTCTCAATACAAAAACAAAAAACAAAAAAGATCGACTTATTAAACAAGCATTGGATTTAGCAAAGCTATCGCAAAACTTATTAAAAGGTGAAGACTTAACACAATTTATTCAAAGAAGTGTAGATCTTATTAAATAAACTTTACCGCCCTAGTAAGGGCGCTTTTATTTAATATTTCTCAATTACATGATAAATCATATTCCTTCTGACGGAAAACAAGTTATTTTTCCTGGAGCATCACTAAGATATTTTGATTCTTTTTTCTCAAAAAATGAAGCAGAAATATTTTTCAATTTGCTTGTAAAACAGATAAAATGGCAGCAAGACCCTATAACGATTTTTGGTAAAACCTATTTACAACCAAGACTCACAGCTTTATATGCAAATAATAGTATTCCTTATTCATATTCTGGCATAAAAATGTACCCTAAGAAGATGACGCCTTTGTTAGTTGAAATTCAAAATAGAATTCAAAAAGTTAGTGATTCAAAATTCACCACAGTTCTACTAAATCAATATCGTAATGGAAAAGACAGTAATGGTTGGCATGCAGATAATGAGAAAGAATTAGGTGAAAATCCAGTCATTGCTTCAGTAAGTTTTGGTGCAGAACGATTTTTTCATCTTAAGCATAGAAATAAAAAAGATTTAAGAATGAAAATTCCGCTAACTTCAGGAAGCTTATTATTTATGGAAGGAGAAACCCAAAAATATTGGCTACATCAAATTGCAAAAACATCACGTAAAGTTGGTCCTAGGATTAATCTAACTTTTAGAAAAATTATTTAAAAATTTGGTCTAAAGTATATGCTAGTCTAAGCCCTGCTTTTAGTAATTGAAGTCTAATAATATCAAAATTCTCATGATAATATTTGTATCCTAGGATTTTGTCTTTTGGAAGTTTGTTATATATATATTTAGTTAGATTATGAGTTTCTTCAAACCATTTTTCAATTGGCGCTGATATAATTTGTTTTTTCACCTTATCTGATACGGCTGGCAAGTTATTTGCCAACTCTGAATAACTTAATCTAGAATAATTTATCATATTGCTATCCCAAACTCGGTGTAGATTTGAAAATTTATCAAACCATTTAATTTTGATATCATTACCTCCACGATCTTCTTTTTTTCCCAAATGTAATGGTTGATGAAGATCGCCAATAAGGTGAATTAGCAATTTTAAATAGAATTGTTTTTCCTTTTTTGAGATAGTATTATCATTTAGTATATCAATACATTTTTTTATTCCAAAATAAACATCTCCTTTAGGATTTTTTTTACTTGTCTTATATTTTTGATGAAGTTTTAAATTGGCATAATGCCAATTATTATAATTCTTAAAAGTAGAATTTGACTTAATCTCGTCTGCGTATGTTGAAACATAAGCTATTGAATTTCCATCTAGAAGGTCAAATATTTTTTTTCTTGTCTCATTAGAAATATTTTGTTCAGCTATTTTCCCTACTACTCGGTGTCCTGTTGAACCCCAGTCATTATTAAAATAATTGGAATAAAAAATTAGTGTGAAAATAATTATCAATTTCATTTTCTTATTAAACTTTTATAAGGTTTTATAGTCTTATTAAAGATCGCTATTTTTGCGTTCCCAAAAAAATTGCTGGTGCGTCGAAATCGCTTTATTTTTTACATAATAATTTTTCTAACGTTCTCTTTCACCCATGCACAACTGGATTCTAAAAACTACTTGGTTAGAACAATTAATTCAGAAATAAATATTGATGGAATTGGTGATGAAATTGAGTGGAGTAAAAGCAAATGGGGATCTAATTTCTGGATGTGGAGGCCTACTGATAGCTTGCAAGCAAAAAAACAAACCCGATTCAAACTTATAAGAAATGATAAATATTTATTCATATTAATAGAATCGGATACGGACGGAAAAAATTTTAATACTCCTAACTTAAAAAGAGACTTCAGTACTTATCCAACAGACTACCTAACACTTCTGTTTGATACTTTTAATGATGGTACAAATGCATTTTCATTTGCAACAAATCCAATTGGATTAAAAGCTGACGGGCTTATTTCTGGAGGAAATCAAAATTATCGTACCGATAGAAATTATGCATGGGATACTAAATGGAACGTAGCAACTCAAATAAATGAAAATAGCTTTATTGCAGAAATTCGTATACCTTTCAGCTCATTTTTCTATGATAATTCACAACAATTTTGGAGGTTTAATATATATAGAGGAAATACACAAATTAATGAATCAAGTACTTGGATCAAAATACCACAAAACCAATTAATTGGAAATTTAGCTTTTATGGGAAAAATGGTTTTTGAAACACCACTTGAAAAAGGGAAAAATCCAATTTCATTGATACCATATTTAAGCAGTGCTGCTCAAAATGATTTTATATACTCTACATCTAAATCAAATATTTCTTTAGGTGGTGATGCAAAAATTCCAATTGGGAATGCATTAAATTTGGACTTAACATTTAATCCCGATTTTTCCCAGGTTGAAGTTGATGACCAAGTAGTTAACTTGACTAGATTTGCTATTTCACTACCTGAAAAGAGACAATTTTTCACCCAAAATGATGATCTTTTCAAGGATTTTGGTGAAAATAGAGATGTAATTCCCTTTTTCTCAAGAAGAATTGGTGTTGCTCAAGATCTAGATGGTAATACTATAGAAAATAAAATTATGGCTGGTGCAAGATTAAGCGGAAAATTAAATTCAAATCTAAGGCTTGGTTTTTTAAATATGTTAACTGAATCGGATGTAAATAATCAAATAGCTTCAAACTTAAATACAGTTTTTACTCTAAGACAAAAAGTATTTGATCGTTCTAACATAAGCTTCTTTTTGATTGATAGAAGAACAATAGGAGAGTATGATTTTATCAATAAACAGGATAAAAAAAACAGTGTTTCTGGAGTTGAATACAATTTGGCTTCACCCGACAGTAAATGGGTTGGACGTGCTTTTTATCATAAATCTTTTACAGAAGGGCTTGAAGGGGATGATCAAATTGTTGGAATGAGAATACAACGTAATACTTTAAGAAATAGAATATCTACTGGATTTATCCATGGAGGTGAGGACTTTAGGTCAGATTTAGGTTTTTTTAGAAGAACAGGTTTTATGAAAATTACCCCTGAATATACCTATCGAATATATCCTAAAAATCCTAACGTAAATAATTATAGCTTTACCCAAAGAGGTTTCTTTGTTTATGATACTAGTAGAAATTATTTAATGACTGACAGAGTATATAAAACTACAATAAGAAAAAGCTTCCTTAACAGTAGTAGTTTATCATTTGAATATAATAATCGCTATGTTTATTTAACTTCAAATTTTGATCCTACTCGTACCCCTGATGGAACAAAACTTCCTTCGAATATAGGTTATAGATACGATGATGCAGAATTCTCGTATAGATCAGATCAGAGAAAGCGATTAAATTTTGATTCAAAAATTTCATATGGGACATTCTATAATGGCACAAAATTTACACTTGAAAATGAAATTAAGTGGAGAAAACAACCAATTTTAAATGCGAGTATGATAATTAATTTTAACTCTATAGTTCTTCCAAATCCTTACCCATCAAAAAATATATGGCTTATAAGTCCTAAAATTGATTTTACATTTACTAAAACTTTAACATGGATCACATTTGTTCAATATAATTCTCAAGGAGAAAATCTAGGTATTAATTCTAGAATGCAGTGGAGGTTTTCACCACTTTCAGATTTATTTTTAGTTTATAATGATAATTATATTTCTACTGATAATTTTTCACCTAGAAATCGTAGTTTTAATCTTAAATTAACTTATTGGTTAAATATTTAAAAATGACAAGTTTTAAGTTTGTAACTATACTTTCAATTGTATTGATTTTTATTTTTTGTACAAATAATAATGCTGAAAAAAATTTAAAAAACACAATGATTGTAAAGGGCACAATTAAAGGATTGAGAAAGGGAACACTTTTTCTACAAAAAATTAAAGATACTAGTCTTATCAATATAGACTCAGTTACTATAAATGGAAAGCCATATTTTGAATTTAATACTCCAATTGAAACAGCAGAAATATTTTATCTTTATTTAGATAAGGAAGATGGTGATAGTTTAAATGATAGAATTTTATTTTTTGGAGAAAAAAACACAATTGAAATAAATACACTTTTGAATACTTTTGAAAGTAGTGCTAAAATATCTGGTTCAAAAAATCAAGAACTACTTCAGGAATATCAAACCTTTAATAGAAAATTCAATGATCAAAATCTTGAGTTAATGAAAAGTAAATTTTTAGCCAAAGCTAATGGAAAAAACAAAATTATTGATTCACTTCAAATTAAAATTGATAACCTTTTGAAAAGAAGATATTTGTATACTATTAATTTTGCTGCTCAAAATGCTAATGAAAACGTAGCTCCATATTTAGCACTAACACAAGTTTTTGATGCGAATTTAGCATTGCTAGATTCTATTGCATTTAAAATGACCCAAGAGGTTAAAAGCTCTAAGTATGGAAAGGAATTTTTAATTTTTCTCGAAAAAAGAAGAAAAATTGAAATATCAAATTAAAGTGCTGCGGATTTCTTCAGTAATAATGACATAATCTTTTGGCGTTCTTTTTCAATAGTTTTAAATTGTTCCTTCTTGTTATTTCCTTTTACAGAATTAATTTTCACAATTAAATCATCAAAAGCATTAATTGCTTCGTCAATTAATTTTTCACTTTTAACTAGATCTCCTTTTGGATTTGATAATTCCCATAAATATATTTCTTCAATCAAATCACCAATGTCATTGTTAATCTCTTTTTTTAATAATCTAATACTTGGCATGGTTTATTATATGTTATTTCAATATATATATTTTTTTTTTAGATTGAAGGAAGAAATTTCTTTTTATTAACCAGAGTAACTAACAAAGTTTCTAGGTGTTTCGTAAAGTGTTATAGAAAGTTGGTGTTCAGAATTTAAATTAGGCCTTAAAGCATTAAATATAAAGACTACAATATTTTCAGCAGTAGGAATTTTATTATAAAATTCAGGAACCTCTTGATTAAGGTTTTTATGGTCTAATTTATCCTCAACTTCTAATTTTATAAGATTTTTTAAATTTTTCATATCCATAACGTAACCTGTTTCAGGATCAATATTGCCAGTTACATGAACAATTAATTCATAATTGTGACCATGAAAATGAGGATTAGAACACTTCCCGAAAACTGAATTATTTTTTTCATCTGACCAATCTTTTCTATATAATCGGTGAGCAGCATTAAAATGTGCTTTTCTACTTACTGTTACTTTCATTACAATGAATTAATTTTTTTTATGAATTGATCAAAAACAATTTTAAACCAAACAGTATACTCTTGAGGATTTATTTTTATGGATTCTGAAATTTTTTTTATGTTCATCCATTTCCAATCAGCTACCTCTAAATTATTAATCTTTGGGGGTCCCTGATAATAACCTAAAAGAACATGATCTAATTCATGCTCTGTTAATCCATTTTCAAATGGGGCTTGATAAATAAAATGAAATAACTCTGTTAAATCTGTTGTAAAACCCATCTCCTCTTCTAGTCTTCTCTTTCCAGCTTCAACATTTCCTTCTCCCTCTCTTTGGTGACTACAACAAGTGTTTGTCCATAAGCTAGGGGAATGATATTTATCATGTGCTCTTTGCTGTAACATTAATTCTCCTCTTTCATTTAATATAAAAACGGAAAAAGCGCGATGAAGAATTGCTTTTTGATGGGCTTCCATCTTGGGCATTGTCCCAATTTGATTATCAAGTTTATCTACTAAAATTACTCTGTCCTCTTTCATTCATTTCAAATTTATTTATAATTTTTAAATAACCAACCAATAATGATTTCTCAACAGAAATAATTTGAATTATTTTTGTTAATAATTTAATAATGAACATTTCAGAAGAAATAAAAAAACGAAGAACGTTTGGAATAATATCTCATCCAGATGCAGGTAAAACTACACTTACTGAGAAGTTATTACTTTATGGTGGTGCTATACAAGAAGCTGGTGCTGTCAAATCAAATAAAATAAAAAAATCTGCCACTAGTGACTTTATGGAAATTGAACGTCAAAGAGGAATTTCAGTTGCAACCTCAGTTATAGCCTTCACATATAAAAATAAAAAAATAAATATTCTTGATACTCCTGGACACAAAGATTTTGCTGAAGACACCTTTAGAACACTTACTGCTGTTGATAGTGTAATTGTTGTAATAGATGTTTCAAAGGGTGTAGAAGAACAAACAGAAAAACTTGTAGAAGTGTGTAGGATGCGAAATATTCCAATAATTGTTTTTATAAACAAACTTGATCGTGAAGGGAAAGATGCATTTGACTTACTTGATGAGGTTGAAAAAAAATTAGGCTTAAATGTAACTCCTTTGTCTATACCTATAGGTATGGGTTATGATTTTAGAGGTATTTATAATATTTGGAAACAAAATATCAAATTATTTAAAGATGAAAAAAAACAAATGATAGGAGAAAAAAAAATATTTAATTCGATAGAAGATCCTGTTTTCAAAAATATAATTGGTGACGAGAAACATAAAACACTTATAGAAGAACTTGAATTAATTCAAGGTGTATATCCACATTTCAATAAACAGAAATTTTTAGAAAGTAAAATTCAGCCAGTTTTTTTTGGCTCAGCTTTAAATAATTTTGGAATTGAAGAACTTCTTGACTGTTTTATAGAAATCGCTCCTGAACCCTTACCAAAATTTACAAATGAAAGAACCGTAAAACCAGAGGAAAAAAAATTTACAGGATTTGTTTTTAAGATTCATGCCAATATGGATCCTAAACATCGTGACCGTTTAGCTTTCGTAAAAATAGTCTCTGGTAAATTTGAACGAAATATCCCGTATCTTCATGTTCGGCAAGATAAAAAAATTAAATTTTCGTCGCCCAACGCTTTTTTTGCAGAAAAAAAAGAAATTATTGATGTTTCTTTCCCAGGTGATATAGTAGGACTTCATGATACTGGTAATTTTAAAATTGGTGATACTCTTACTAGTGGAGAAAAACTTCAATTCAAAGGGATTCCGAGTTTTTCACCGGAATACTTTCGCTACATTAACAATGAAGATCCAATGAAAGCTAAACAACTTTCTAAAGGGATTAATCAATTAATGGATGAAGGTGTAGCTCAATTATTTAATATTAATTTTAATGGTAGAAAAGTTATTGGAACTGTAGGTGCACTACAATATGAAGTTATTCAATATAGATTACTCCATGAATATGGTGCAAAATGTTCTTTTGAAAATTTAAAAGTTCACAAAGCCTGTTGGATTGAGGGCGATGTAAAAAGTAATTCATACAAGGAGTTTATTAGGATAAAGCAAAAATTTTTGGCCAAGGACAAGGATGACAACTTAGTTTTTCTTGCCGATTCTGCTTTTTCTTTACAAATGACAATAGAAAAATATGACACTTTAAAATTTCATTTTACATCAGAGTTTTAAAATAAAATCAAATGTTGAAAGATTTAATACTGTTTTATAAACTTAAAAATTAAGCCTCGCCTGCAGGACCAAAATTTAAAGGAATATTAGGGGAGTCTTTAATTTTTATTTCACCGTTAGCATTTTCATATCTCATAATATTATCTTCAAGAGCTTTTTTGAATCGCTTTGCATGCTCTGGTGTCAAAATAACTCTTGACGTAACCTTAGCCTTTGGAGCTCCTGGCATGACGGTAATAAAATCAACAATAAATTCAGAATTCGAGTGATTAATTATTGCTAAGTTTGAATAAATCCCATTAGCAACAGATTCATCAATTGCAATATTTAATTGTTTTTGGTTATCATTTTTTTTTTCACTCATTTTAAAATGTTATTTCTTCCTCCTCTTTATCAATAAGTAAACTATTATATTCTTCCTTGGAACCAACAATCAAATTATTATAGTGTCTTAGACCTGTACCTGCAGGTATCTTATGTCCTACTATAACATTTTCCTTTAAACCTTCTAAGAAATCTACTTTTCCATTAACAGCAGCTTCATTTAAAACTTTTGTTGTTTCTTGGAAAGAAGCAGCAGATATGAAGGACTTTGTCTGTAAGGAAGCACGTGTAATTCCTTGTAACTCAGGTTTTGCAGTGGCTGGTTCCGCTTCTCTTGCTATAACTATATTCTTATTTTCACGTTTTAATAATGAGTTCTCGTCACGTAATTGTCTTGAAGATACAATTTGACCCAACTTCATGTTTTCTGAATCCCCAACTTCTTCTATTATTTTCATTCCATATAAAGCATCGTTTTCCTTCATAAAATCATAACGAAATACTAATTGATTTTCAAGAAATATAGAATCACCTGGATCAAGAATACGAACTTTACGCATCATTTGGCGAACTACAACCTCAAAGTGCTTATCATTTATTTTAACACCCTGAAGTCTATAAACTTCTTGAATTTCGTTAACAAGATATTGTTGAACTGCGGAAGGACCTTTTATATTTAAAATATCTTCAGGAGTAATTGATCCATCTGATAATTGCATTCCTGCCTTAACGAAGTCATTTTCCTGAACTAAAATCTGGTTAGAAAGCTTAACCAGATATTTTTTAATGTCACCAAACTTTGATTCAACAATAATTTCTCTATTACCTCGTTTTATTTTACCAAATGAAATGACGCCATCTATTTCTGACACAACAGCTGGATTAGAAGGATTTCTTGCCTCAAATAACTCAGTAACTCTAGGTAACCCTCCGGTAATGTCTCCTGATTTAGCTGATTTTCGAGGAATTTTAACCAAAGTTTTTCCTTCCTCTATATTATCTCCATCATTTACAATAAGATGAGCTCCAACTGGTAAATTATATGAACGTAAAACGTTTCCTTTTTTATCTACAATAGATAAAGTTGGAATTATTTTTTTATTTCTAGATTCAGATATGACTTTTTCTTGAAAACCTGTTTGTTCATCAATTTCAACTTGGTAAGTAATTCCTTGTTCAATATTTTCAAATAAGATTTTTCCTGTAAATTCTGAAACTATAACCCCATTAAAAGGATCCCATTGACATATTGTTGTCCCTTTTTTTAATTTTTCACCACTTTTTACTTGAAGTGAAGAACCATAAGGTATATTTTTTGTACTGAGTACACTTTTTGTCTTAGAATCCAATATTTTTATTTCCGTAGTTCTTGAAATAACGATTTCTGCATCTTGACCATCAGTATCTTTTCCTTTAACTGTTTTTAAGTCCTCTATTTCAGCAATTCCATCGAATTTAGTAATAAGCTTATTTTCCTCAGATATATTTCCTGCAACTCCACCTACATGAAATGTTCTCAAAGTTAACTGGGTGCCAGGTTCACCAATGGATTGAGCAGCAATTACACCAACAGCCTCTCCACGTTGTACCATCTTTCCTGTTGCTAGATTTCTCCCATAACATTTTGCACATATACCTTGTTGAGCTTGACAAGTTAAAGGAGAGCGAACTTCAACTGAATTAATTGGAGTTTGTTCTATAAGAGCAATGTGCTCTTCTTTAATTTCACTACTTGCTTTAAGAATTATATCATTAGACCTTGGATCAACAATATTATTTAGGGCAACCCTACCAAGTATTCTTTCTCCAAGTGTTTCAACTATCTCTTCATTTTTCTTAAGCGCTTTTACCTCAACACCCCTCAAGGTTTCGCAATCTTCGATATTTACGATTACATCTTGAGAAACGTCATGAAGACGGCGTGTTAAATATCCTGCATCTGCTGTTTTTAATGCTGTGTCAGCAAGACCTTTTCTCGCTCCATGAGTCGATATGAAGTATTCTAAAATAGAAAGCCCTTCTTTAAAATTTGATAAAATTGGATTTTCAATAATTTCTCCTCCACCAACGTTTGATTTTTTTGGTTTTGCCATTAAACCCCTCATACCAGTTAACTGTCTAATTTGTTCTTTTGATCCTCTGGCTCCAGAATCTAACATCATATAGACAGAATTAAATCCTTGTTGATCATCACTAATTCGTTTCATCGCAAGTTCTGTGAGTTTTGCATTTGTAGAAGTCCATATATCAATAACTTGATTATATCTTTCATTGTTGGTAATTAAGCCCATATTATAATTACCAATAACATTATCAACTTGAACATTTGCTTCGTCAATCATTGTGACCTTCTCAGGTGGTATAATTATATCACCTAAACTAAATGACAAACCTCCTTTGAATGCAAATCCATATCCCATAGCTTTTATCCTATCAAGAAATTCTGCCGTTTCAGGAACACTTGTTACTTTAAGAATATCTCCAATAATTTCACGAAGATTTTTCTTTGTCAGTACCATATTAAAGAAACCTGCCTTTTCTGGAACAACTTCATTAAATAAAACTCTTCCGACAGTTGTATCAATAATTTTATATTCTAATTCACTTATTTCATTGAAAACTTTCGCTTTGATTTTAATCATTGCGTTAAGATCTACTCTTTTTTCGTTGTAAGCTATGTGAACCTCTTCCACTGAATAAAAAGTTAGTCCCTCTCCTTTAACCTTATTATTTTGTGTTGACTTTTTTGCCTTGGTCATGTAGTAAAGACCCAATACCATATCTTGCGATGGAACTGTTATTGGTGATCCATTTGCTGGATTTAATATACTGTGGGAGGCCAACATTAAAAGTTGGGCCTCAAGTATCGCTTCTGGACCAAGAGGCAGGTGAACAGCCATTTGATCACCGTCGAAATCCGCGTTAAATGCAGTACATACTAAAGGATGTAACTGTATTGCCTTGCCTTCAATAAGTTTTGGTTGAAATGCTTGTATACCTAATCGATGTAATGTAGGCGCACGATTTAAAAGAACAGGATGTCCTTTGAGTACGTTTTCCAAAATATCCCATACCACAGGTTCCTTTCTATCGATTATTTTTTTTGCAGACTTAACTGTTTTAACTATACCTCTTTCAATAATTTTTCTAATTATGAAAGGCTTGTAAAGTTCTGCAGCCATACCTTTAGGAAGTCCACATTCAAATAATTTTAGTTCTGGTCCAACAACTATAACAGATCTTGCAGAATAATCAACTCTTTTCCCTAATAAATTCTGACGAAAACGACCTTGTTTCCCTTTTAGTGAATCTGAGAGAGATTTAAGTGGTCGATTAGAATCGGTTTTAACTGCTGACGCTTTTCTTGTGTTATCAAATAAAGAATCTACAGATTCCTGAAGCATTCGTTTTTCATTTCTTAAAATTACTTCTGGTGCTTTTATTTCTACCAATCTTTTCAAACGATTGTTTCGAATTATAACTCTTCTATATAGATCATTTAGATCAGAAGTAGCAAATCTTCCACCATCTAGAGGAACCAATGGACGTAACTCTGGTGGGATAACAGGAATGACCTTCATAATCATCCATTCAGGAAGATTTTCTCCACGATCATTAGCATCACGAAATGCTTCAACGACTTGAAGACGTTTTAAAGCTTCTGTTTTACGCTGCTTTGATGTTTCATTATTAGCTTTGTGTCTCAACTCATATGAAAGTGTTTCTAAATCGATTCGAGAAAGTAATTCAATGAGACATTCGGCACCCATTTTCGCGATAAACTTATCTGGATCGGAATCTTCTAAATATTGGTTTTCAACTGGAATTTGTTCCATGACGTTTAAATATTCTTCCTCAGTCAAAAAATCCATGACTTTGATTGGCTCACCCTCCTCGTTTTTTGCAATACCTGGCTGAACAACTACATAGCGCTCATAATATATTATCATATCGAGCTTCTTAGAAGGTAGTCCAAGTAGGTAACCTATTTTATTTGGTAAAGATCTAAAATACCATATGTGAGCAACAGGTACAACAAGATTAATATGACCCACGCGATCACGTCGAACTTTTTTTTCTGTTACTTCAACACCACACCTATCACAAACAATACCTTTATATCTTATTCTTTTATATTTCCCACAAGCACATTCAAAGTCTTTAACAGGACCAAAAATTCGTTCACAGAAAAGGCCGTCTCGTTCTGGTTTATGAGTTCTATAATTAATAGTCTCAGGTTTTAAGACCTCACCGCGGGAGTTTCCCAATATAACCTCAGGTGAAGCTAATCCAATTGAAATTTTATTAAATTTTTTTTGTGTTATGATTTCGTTGTTTCTAGCCATAGCTAAATTTATTTATTTTTTAATTATTCCTCAAGTCGAATGTCTAGTCCAAGACCCTTTAATTCGTGCATTAATACATTAAATGATTCAGGTAAACCTGGCTCTGGTAATGAATCACCCTTAACAATTGACTCGTAAGTTTTTGCTCTTCCTATAACATCATCAGATTTAACAGTTAAAATTTCTTGTAGAGTACTCGAAGCACCATATGCTTCAAGAGCCCAAACTTCCATTTCACCAAAGCGTTGCCCACCAAACTGCGCTTTACCACCAAGCGGTTGTTGTGTAATTAATGAATAGGGCCCTATTGATCTTGAATGCATCTTATCGTCAACCATATGACCTAGTTTAAGCATATAAATAACCCCAACTGTTGCTGGTTGGTCAAATCTTTCTCCAGTACCACCATCATATAAATACGTGTGTCCGTACTGAGGTATTTTTGCTTTATTAGTTAATGAATTGATTTCTTCAATAGTTGCACCATCAAAAATTGGAGTAGAATATTTTTCTCCTAATTTTTGTCCAGCCCAACCCAATACAGTTTCGTAAATTTGACCAATATTCATCCTTGAAGGAACACCTAAAGGATTTAGTACAATATCGACTGGGGTACCATCTTCAAGAAATGGCATCTCCTCCTCACGAACAATTCTCGCAACGATACCTTTATTTCCATGACGTCCAGCCATTTTATCTCCAACTTTTAGTTTTCGTTTCTTAGCAATATAGACTTTAGCAAGTTTTTTTACACCTGCTGGGAGTTCATCACCTACACTTATTGTAAATTTTTCACGACGGAGGGCACCTTGCAGATCATTTTCCTTTATTTTATAATTGTGTATTAAATCAGCAATCAATTTATTTGTTTTATCTGAAGTAGTCCAAGTACTTTTAGTTAAGTGGGTATAGTCTTCAACTCCAGAAAGTAGCTTGAGGGTATATTTCTTTCCTTTTGGAAGGATTTCCTCTCCTAAATCATTAGTAATTCCTTGACAAGTTTTACCATTTACAATTGAAAACAATTTTTCAACTAAAATGTTTTTTAATTCTTCAAACTTTGTGTCATATGAGTTTTCAAGTTTTTCTAGTTCCTCTTTATCTTGGTTACGTTTTCTTTTATCTTTTATAGTTCTTGTGAAAAGTTTTTTGTCAATAACAATTCCCTTTAAGGATGGAGGTGCTTTTAAAGATGCATCTTTTACGTCACCTGCTTTATCTCCAAAAATTGCACGTAATAGTTTTTCCTCTGGTGTTGGATCTGATTCTCCCTTGGGAGTAATTTTACCAATCAAAATGTCTCCAGAATTTACTTCAGCTCCAATACGTATCATTCCATTCTCGTCAAGATCTTTAGTAGCTTCTTCACTTACATTTGGTATATCATCCGTAAGTTCTTCTGATCCTAATTTAGTGTCGCGAACATCTAAAGAATATTCATCTATATGTATAGACGTGAAAATATCTTCTCTTACTACTTTTTCAGATATAACAATTGCATCTTCAAAATTATATCCCTTCCATGGCATAAAAGCAACCTTCATGTTTCTTCCTAAAGCTAATTCCCCTGCCTCTGTAGCATAGCCTTGACATAAAACTTGTCCCTTATGAACTTTATCTCCTTTCTTAACAATTGGTTTTAAGTTGATACAAGTTCCTTGGTTTGTTTTTCTAAATTTTACAAGATTATATGTTTTCAAATTTCCATCAAAACTTACCAATTCTTGTTCCTCAGAAAAATCATATCGTATGGTAATCTTATTTGAATCAACATATTCAACAATTCCATTGTTTTCTGCATTAACCAGTACACGAGAGTCAGATGCAACCTGTTTCTCTAATCCAGTCCCGACTATTGGAGATTCTGGTCTTAATAAAGGAACAGCCTGACGCATCATATTTGAACCCATTAGTGCACGGTTAGCATCGTCGTGCTCTAAAAAAGGTATTAAAGAGGCAGATATTGACGCGATTTGATTAGGTGCTACATCTGTGTAATTTATTTTTTCGGGGCCAACAACAGGAAAATCAGCTTGGTCACGTGCAATTATTTTTTCATCAATTATTTTTCCTGAATCATCAAAACCAATATTAGCTTGTGCGATAAGCTTATTTTCTTCTTCTTCAGCACTTAAGTAATGAATTTCATTTAAATTAATTTTACCATTATCAACTTTTCGATATGGTGTCTCAATAAAGCCGAGATTATTTACTTTTGCATATACTCCAAGTGATGAAATCAGTCCGATATTTGGGCCCTCCGGAGTCTCTATAGGACACAAACGACCATAATGGGTATAATGAACGTCTCTTACTTCAAACCCTGCTCTTTCTCTTGAAAGTCCTCCAGGTCCGAGTGCAGATAAACGACGTTTATGCGTAATTTCTGCGAGAGGATTTGTTTGATCCATAAATTGAGACAATTGATTAGTCCCAAAAAAACTATTTATTACTGAAGAAAGAGTTTTTGCATTAATAAGATCAATTGGGGTAAATACTTCGTTGTCTCTTACATTCATTCTTTCCCTAATGGTCCTAGCCATTCTAGCTAAACCTATACCAAATTGGGATGATAATTGTTCGCCAACTGTACGCACTCTTCTATTTGATAAATGGTCAATATCATCGATTTCAGCTTTTGAATTTATTAGTTCTATCAAATACTTAATAATTGTTATAATGTCTTGTTTAGTTAGGACTTGTTTTTCCATCTCGACATTCAAGCCAAGTTTTTTATTCATCCTGTAACGTCCAACTTCACCAAGGTTATATCTTTGGTCTGAAAAAAATAATTTATCTATTATTCCCCTTGCAGTATCTTCATCAGGTGGTTCAGCATTTCGAAGTTGTCTGTAGATGTGTTCTACTGCTTCTTTTTCAGAATTTGTAGGATCTTTTTGTAGTGTATTATATATAATAGCGTAATCTGACATGTGGGCATCTATCTTGTGGAGTAAGATGTTTTTCACGCCTGCTTCCAAAATTTCATCAATATGGTCTTTGTCTATAATAGTATCTCTGTCAATTATAATTTCGTTTCTCTCTATTGAAATTACCTCACCGGTATCTTCATCTACGAAATCCTCATGCCAAGTTTTTAAAACTCGTGCTGCTAATTTTCGCCCAAGCACTCTTTTCAATCCTGCTTTTGTGACTTTTATGTCTTCAGCTAAATCAAAAATTTCAAGAATATCTCTATCGTGTTCAAATCCTATAGCTCTAAAAAGAGTAGTTACAGGTAATTTTTTCTTTCTATCAATGTAAGCGTACATGACACTGTTAATATCAGTAGCAAATTCAATCCAAGAGCCTTTGAATGGAATTACTCTTGCTGAATAAAGTTTAGTACCGTTAGCATGGAATGATTGGCCAAAAAAGACCCCAGGAGACCGGTGCAATTGTGAAACTACAATTCTTTCAGCACCGTTAATCACAAAGGTGCCACTTGGAGTCATGTAGGGGATTGTTCCTAAAAATACATCTTGTACTATTGTTTCAAAATCTTCATGCTCAATATCATTACAATATAATTTTAATCTTGCTTTTAAAGGAACAGAATATGTCAAGCCTCTTTCTATGCACTCTTGTATTGAATATCTTGGAGGGTCAACGAAATAATCTAGAAATTCAAGTACAAATTGATTTCTTGTATCCGAAATAGGAAAATTTTCTTTAAAAGTATTGAAAAGACCTTCTTCATTACGCTCGTCAGACTTTGTTTCAAGTTGAAAAAAATCTTGGAATGATTTTATCTGTATATCCAAGAAATCTGGGTATTTTGGAGTGTTTTGTGCTCCAGAAAAATTGGTTCTTTTATTATATTTTGTAAGCATTTAACTATATTTAATTTGTACTAATATTTATATGGGTTAGCAATAAATGGGGTAAGGCCTTTGGAAGATCCAAAAGCCTAAAATAATACTGATATTGACTTATTTTACTTAAGTTCAACCTCAGCACCTGCTTCTTCTAACGACTTTTTAAGCGCCTCAGCTTCATCTTTAGCTACTCCTTCTTTTAAGGGAGCAGGTGCACCATCTACTAAATCTTTAGCCTCCTTAAGACCTAAACCTGTTAATTCTTTTACTAATTTAACTACAGCTAGTTTTGAGCCTCCAGCAGCTTTTAATATAACGTCGAAGTCTGACTTTTCTTCTCCTGCTTCACCGGCACTAGCACCTGCAACAGGTCCAGCAACCGCTACCGCAGCTGCAGCTGGTTCAATACCATACTCTTCTTTTAAAATATCAGCCAACTCATTTACTTCTTTAACTGAAAGATTGACTAGTTTTTCCGCGAATTCTTTTAAATCTGCCATTTTTAATTATGTTATGTTTCTGTTTATATAAATTTATTTTGAGTGCGTAAATTTTTATCAGGATGAACGTTCTGAAAGTGATTTTAAAATCCCAGTTAATTTACCACCTCCTGACTGTAGTGATGAAATTACGTTTTTGGTTGGCGAATATAACAATGTTATAATCTCACCAATTAACTCATCTTTAGATTTAATCGCAACTAACTTATCCAATTGGTCATCACCAAGATAAATTGCTTCTTCAATAAAAGCTCCTTTTAGGATAGGTTTGTCAGATTTTTTTCTAAAGTTTTTAATAACCTTTGCAGGCGCATTTCCCGATTCGGAAAACATTAACGAAGTATTCCCTTTAAGAATATTTGTTAATTCACCAAAGTTATGGTCGGAAGCCTCCATAGCTTTAGATAATAGTGTGTTTTTTACAATCTGTAATTTTATGTTTTCATTAAAACAAGCTTGACGTAAATTACTGGTTTGTATAGCATCTAGACCTGCGATGTCTGCTAAGTAAAGATTTTTCATTTTACCAAGAGCGTCCTTAAGATCTTCTATTGCAACTTTTTTTTCTTCTTTAGTCATTTTATTAATATTGTTCTAACCTATCTTAGTGTCTATTGAAATCCCAGGACTCATTGTACTGGACATATAAACACTTTTAACATAAACACCTTTAGAGGTTGAAGGTTTTAATTTGATAATTGTTTTAAGTAACTCATCTGCATTTTTAAAAATTTTTTCCGCTGTAAATGATGACTTTCCAATGGAAGCGTGAACGATTCCATTTTTGTCAACTTTAAAATCAATTTTTCCACCCTTAACATCTGATATGGCTTTCTTGATATCCATAGTAACAGTTCCTGTCTTAGGATTTGGCATAAGACCCCTTGGTCCTAAAACACGCCCTAAAGGACCTAATTTACCCATTACACTTGGCATGGTAACAATTACATCAATATCAGTCCACCCATCTTTTATTTTTTGTAAATAGTCATCAAGTCCAACATGGTCAGCGCCTGCTTCTTTAGCATCGTTTTCTTTGTCTGGGGTAACTAATGCTAATACACGAACATTTTTTCCTGTTCCGTGAGGTAAAGTTACAACACCTCGAACCATTTGATTCGCTTTTTTTGGATCTACACCTAATCTAATTGCCATATCAATACTTGGGTCAAAGTTAACTGATGTGATGTCTTTTATTAAACTAGAGGCTTCTTTCAAGGTGTAAATTTTACTAGAATCAACCTTTAATCTTGCCTCTTTTTGTTTCTTACTTAATTTAGCCATTGGTATATTTTATAAAATTAAAATGGTGATTCCCCTGAAATTCTAAAACCCATCGAACGTGCAGTACCTGCTACCATTTTCATTGCAGACTCAATAGTAAATGCATTCAAATCAGGCATTTTATCCTCAGCAATATTTTTAACTTGGTCCCATGTCACAGTAGCAACTTTGTTTCTATTGGGTTCTCCAGAACCTTTCTTAGCTTTTGCAGCTTCCATCAGTTGAACAGCTGCTGGAGGTGTTTTTATTACAAATTCAAAAGACTTATCACTAAATACAGTTATCACAACAGGTAACACTTTACCAGGCTTGTCCTGTGTTCTTGCGTTAAACTGTTTACAAAATTCCATTATATTAACACCTGCAGAGCCAAGAGCTGGTCCTACCGGTGGTGAAGGATTTGCAGCCCCACCGCGCACTTGCAGTTTTAAAATTTTACTTACTTCTTTTGCCATTTTTTATTAATAAATTTTAGAATGATCAAATTTTAACTAATAGCAACATTATCATCCTTTGTACTTAATTATAACATTTACAATTTTTCTACTTGCATATAACTCAATTCAAGTGGTGTTTTCCTTCCAAAAATTTTAACCATAACTTCAAGTTTGCGTTTATCTTCATTTACTTTTTCTATTGAACCAGTAAAACCATTGAACGGCCCATCTATAACTTTAACATTTTCACCGGTAGTAAAAGGAATAGGAATGTGTTCTGTAGTCAATGCTAATTCATCAACTTTACCAAGCATTCTATTTACTTCTGTTTCTCTCATTGGAACTGGAATTCCACCTTTGGTTTCTCCTAAAAAACCTATGACATTAGTAATTGATTTAATAATATGTGGGAGTTCACCTGACAAATTCGCCTTGATCATTATGTATCCTGGGAAATAAGTCCGTTCTTTATTAATTTTTTTTCCATTTCTTATTTGAATGACTTTTTCAGTTGGTACTAATAGATCTTCCACTTGGCTGTCGTAGCCAAAACGAGAAATTTCAGATTTAATATGGTCTTTTATTTTTGATTCTTGGCCACTAACAGCTCGAACAACGTACCACTTTTTATTACTCACAGTTGTAGTCATATTATCCAATTAGGTTAAAATAAAATTTTATTATTCTAGACAAAATAGTATCAGCACCCCAAATAGCTAGTGAAAATAGTACTGAAAAAACTAATACAATGATAACTAAACGCTGTAGTTCGGATCTCTCAGTCCAGGCAACATTATTTCTCAGTTCTAAAAAAGAATCTTTAATGTAGTTTATCATATTATTATTCAATTTTTTCAGCACGGGTTGAGAGGCTCGAACTCCCGACACCTGGTTTTGGAGACCAGTGCTCTACCAACTGAGCTAAACCCGTTTTATTTATCAAAAAAAACCTTAAAAATCAAGAATTTTTTGATAAGAATTTAAAACATTTTGTTTAGTCGAGAATCTCTGTCACTTGACCGGCACCAACAGTTCTTCCGCCCTCTCGTATTGCGAAACGAAGTCCTGTGTTTAAGGCTACTGGCTGAATTAAATCAACGTTTATTGTTAAGTTGTCTCCTGGCATTACCATTTCTACTCCTTGGGGCAGTGAAATATTTCCAGTAACATCTGTTGTTCGCACATAAAATTGTGGTCTGTAATTATTATGGAATGGGGTGTGTCTTCCACCTTCTTCTTTTTTCAAAATATAGACCTCGGCTTTAAATTTAGCATGTGGGGTTACTGAGCCAGTTTTACATAGTACCATTCCTCGTTTAATATCTGTTTTCTCAATACCTCTTAATAAAATTCCGACATTGTCTCCGGCCTCTCCTCTATCAAGAATTTTACGAAACATTTCAACACCTGTTATGGTAGATTTCATTTTTTCAGCCCCCATTCCAATAATATCAATTTCATCACCAGTATTTGCCACTCCAGTTTCAATTCTACCCGTAGCAACTGTTCCACGTCCAGTAATAGAAAATACATCTTCAACAGGCATTAAAAAGTCTTTATCAACGTCACGTTTAGGAAGTTCTATCCAGGTATCAACTTCTTCCATTAACTTAAGGACAGTATCAACCCATTTTTGTTCACCATTAAGGGCTCCTAATGCTGATCCTAAAATCACAGGGGTATTGTCACCATCGTAGTCATAAAAAGATAGTAATTCCCTTACTTCCATTTCTACTAATTCCAATAATTCCTCATCATCCACCATATCTGCTTTGTTAAGAAATACAACAATCCTTGGAACCCCTACTTGACGCCCAAGAAGTATGTGCTCTCTTGTTTGAGGCATTGGGCCATCAGTTGCGGCAACAACTAATATAGCTCCATCCATTTGTGCAGCACCTGTCACCATATTTTTCACATAATCAGCGTGACCTGGGCAGTCAACATGTGCGTAGTGGCGATTACTAGTTTGATATTCAACATGAGAAGTATTAATAGTAATTCCACGTTCTTTTTCTTCGGGAGCGTTATCAATCTGGTCAAAGCTTTTAGCTTCTGAGAAACCAGCGTCCGCAAGAACTTTAGTAATTGCAGCAGTTAGGGTCGTTTTACCATGATCAACGTGACCTATAGTTCCAATGTTTAAATGTGGTTTTGAGCGGTCAAATGTTTCTTTAGCCATAATAGTTATTGTTTCAATGTTATTTTTAGGAGCGCAAATTTATTAATTTTTTATTAAAATTTCTGCATTATCTTTTTTTTTTTGCTGTAACTCTTAATTATAAGTTGTGATTTATTTTTTATCGTTAAACAATTAAATTATGACAGTTAAAATAATTATTCAAAAAGTTGTGAAATTGTTCTTAATTTTCAATTAAAAAAAGGGGAAAGTTACTTTGATCTAACCCCTTTGTAATCAGTGAGCCAATGAGCAGATTTGAACTGCCGACCTCTTCCTTACCAAGGAAACGCTCTACCCCTGAGCTACATCGGCTTAATCAAAAAGAGAGCGAGAGACCGGGTTCGAACCGGCGACATTCAGCTTGGAAGGCTGACGCTCTACCAACT
>CAJWHM010000016.1 GCA_913041125.1 uncultured Bacteroidota bacterium
CCGGTAAAGTAATTATAAAATTTTACAATGGGAATTCACATCTTAGTTCAAATGATACAAATTCAGGAACATTAACAGGAAGCAGTACACTTCAAACTTATCAAACAAGTTTATCTGTACCTAATAATGCAAATAAAGTTAGAGTCGAACTTCACCAAATAAATGAAGGAGAATATTGGAGGGGATCTTATGGTTTTAAATTTAAAAACCTGGTAATAAATGGTGTTGACAATGGTTCATCCACTGGCTCAGTTTGGAATTATCCATGGATTATTTCAACAAGTACATCAGCTACATCGATAGTTACTGTTTTAGGAAAGGATATTGCAGGTAATGACTATTCAGGGACTGAAAGTATAACTTTTACAATCGGTGACAATACATCTCCAACCTTGACGTTAACAGAAAGTGATTCTGATAATATTCTAGCCCACTCAGATGTAGTAACATTTACAGCAAATTTCTCTGAATCAATGATACTTTCACCTACAATATCTATCAATGAAGTCGACCAAGCTTTAGATTTTGATATAGGCGATTATTCAAGTAACCAAATAGGTCTTAATGTGCAAAATGGTCGATTTGATAATCTCACAAGAAACTCAAGTAATTTAGTTGGGTATACATTTGAGGTTATTTCAACAGGTGTCACGTACACGTTAACTAAAATGAATAGTCAGTCTCAGAGTTGGGTATATTTTGAAACAAGTCCAGAATATACTCCAAGTTCATCAAATGGAGGTGGAACAAAACAAGTTGTTTTGAAAGGGAAAACTTTAGTAAATAACTCCTATATGAATCCTATCTCTGGGAATAATACAAGTTGGAATTATAGTTACACTACATCTTCTGTTTTAAATAAAATAAATGTAAAAGTAAGTGGTCAAGATCTTGCAGGGAATAATTATTCTGGAACCGAAAGTATTACATTAAGTGTAGATAATGTTAACCCCTTACTTCACAGTTTTAGTTTTTCAAATAGTGATTATATAATTAATAATTCTGAAACCGTAACATTCACTGCAATATTTACAGAAGGAATGACATCAAACCCAAAGTTAAATATTAATGGCATTTCTCCTTTAAATTATAGTCAGGCTGTCTCTATGACCTATATAAGTACAAACAATTCAAACGGTCAATCAACTTGGAAATATGGATGGTCTCCGCCAACATCTCTAACAACAGGGACAGTATCAATTTCAGTTACAGGATTTGATCTTGTAGGAAATCCATATAATGCAAGAGTCGAAAACGTTACAGTCTTAAAACACAAGAGGTTAATTATTGATAACATTAAGCCTACTGTAAGTCTTAGTTCTACATCTAGTTATACTGCAGTTGCCCAATCCAATAAAGTAACCATAACTGCACAATTTAATGAGCCCATGACCATTTCTCCTACTATAAGTATTGCAGGACAGATCTCAAATTCAACAATGTCATTGGTATCAACAAATACTATAATTAGAGAAGAAGCATCTCTTAATATTAGTGATTATGGGTATAATATGATTGCGGTTGGGAGTAATGATTGGGATACAATTCTTGGAGCTAATGCTTCTTCTGGAGATTTATTGAATTATTTTTTAGAAATCAATGGAGTAGATTATCAAATAACTGAGATAAAAATTGGTGATCAATCAACTTCAGACTACTGGTGGTATTTTGCGACGTCTCCTGAGTATACTGCTGGATATTCTTTTGGAGGTACTGAAAAATTTGTTATTAAATCTCCCAATTATCAAACTGAACTATCAAACTGGCAATATTCTTGGACTGTTTCCTCTACTTCTAGTTCACCAACCGTTTCTGTTTCTGGAACAGATATAGCAGGGAATACAGTTTCAGGTACTACAAGTTTAAACTTTACTTTGGATAACCAAAGACCATTTGTTGTATCATCTACAATTTCAAACAGTCTTGGGCAAGGGCAAATAAGTGCAACAGAAACTAATACTATAATAGTCGAGTTTAATGAAATTATAGATGCAAATAGTTTTACTGCTTCAGATGTTACAATCCAGCCTAATGGGATTTTTACACTTGTAGAAAACAATTCTTCAAACGGTAAAATATTTAATGGTTTTTTGACTTCAAATGGAAATTATTCTGGTATGGTAACTCTTACCCTGGCTAACGGGGTTGTCAAGGATTTAGCAGGTAATACTAATACAGCATCTTCTACAAATTTTCAATTTGATAATGTTGGACCTACTGTAAGCCTTTCGAGTTCTGATAATGATAATGTAGTATCTGCATCAACTAGTGTAACACTTACAGCAACTTTTTCTGAAGCTATGGGTGTCACTCCAACAATATCAATAACAGGGATAGGTTCAAATCTTGATATGTCATTAGGGAGTAATAATAAAATATGGAGATATATTTTGAGTACAACTTCTTCAACTTCATCTTTAACAGCTACTGTATCAGGGACAGATTTACTTGGGAACCCTTATTCTGGATCAGATAGTTTAACCATAACTGTTGACAATTCTTCATATCAAATTTCAGCCTCTTCTATTAGTCAAAATAATTTAAATATAAGTTTAACTTTTAGCGAGGAAGTATTTACGGATTTCTTAAATGGATCTGGAGTCAATGCATTAACTGTTTCAGATTTTTCAATATCTCAATCAGGGGGTTCAGGATCGGTACTGACTAGTTCAAACCCTTCTAGTATATCAAAATCTGGGAATACATATAATTTATTAATACCTCTTTCAGGATATGCAACAGGTACCGAAACTTTAACCATTTCAATTGCTGAAAATAATATATATGATATAGCTGGTAATTCGGTTACTTTAACCAAAGATTTTAGCTTAAATAATAATTTATTAATCGAATATGATATTACTAACACAAACTCATATAACGGACAGCCTACATCTAGTACGAATAAAATTGTGAATGATTTAAGTGGAAATGGTTATAATGGAGAAATTGTTGGCACAAGTGATATTTATTATGATTCAAATGAAAATGCATTGTTTTTCAATGGGAATCAAGAAAAAGACAGGAAAGGATTAGCAATATCTGGTCTAAATTATGTCAGCGGAGAATCGGATAAGATAGAAGAACTTACAATATTTGCAAGAATCAAAGTTCCTTCAACAGTAATATCTAGGGGTGGAAATGATGATCAGAGAATAATATTGTCTTTTGACAGGTCTTCAGTTTTTCGTTTTTCAATTGGTTCTGATTTTAATCAATCGGCAAAAGGAAAATTGGCTTTTCATTTTACAAATTCTGATGCAACTTTTGATACTCATGCCGAAAACACGAATGATTTAAGAGACAATCAATGGCACAATGTTGCCGTCACTTTTAAAGCAAACCAAGCAGGAGGATTAAAATATTATGTTGATGGAAATTTAGTTTACACTCATTCTGGAAGTTTTGGTCCGATATCAAATCAAAGTGATAATGAAACACCAAGGTTTGGATATGTGGGTAATGGGAATGAGGCGAATTCATTTAAAGGCAATACTGGGCCAGATGATTTATTTTATGGATATATTCAAAAAATAAAATACTACAATAAAGTTCTATCAGCATCACAATTAAACGGATTAGACACTAATCCACCAACTGTTAATTTAACCGATAACATAATAAATAATTATGTAAACGGTTCAGATACTGTGAGAATAATTTCAACATTTAATGAATCAATGTCTTCATCTCCAAAAATATCAATAAGCGGTCAAGTAAGTAATTCTTCAATGACTGCTTCTACTACTTCAGTATGGTATTATGATTGGAATGTTCCAAGCTTATATAATGGTCAGTTGACTGCTACAGTAACGGGTACAGATTTAGCTGGCAATAGTTATAGTGGGACTGATAGTTTAACTTACATAATTGATAATATCAATCCAACTCTTATATCATTAATTAGCTCTGAATCAGACAATTTAGTTTCAGGATCAAATATTGTAACAATAACAGCCAATTTTAGTGAATCAATGGCTGTAACACCAACTATTAATATCTCTGGATTAGTTACTAATCAAAATATGTTGGCTACCAGTTCAGCATCTGTCTGGAATTATATTTGGAATGTTTCTTCAAACGTAAGCTCAAATGTTACAGCTACAGTCTCAGGAACTGATTTAGCAAGAAATTCTTATTTAGGCAATAATAGTATTGGTTTTACGATTGATAATTCACCATCCGAAATAGAATCTTTAACTATAAATAATTCCAATTCGGAGCTTAAATTAAGGTTTAACGAGCCAACTTTCTTGTATGACTCTACTTCAGATATTTTTTCAATTTCTAATGTATCAGATTATTTTAATGTAACCAGTAGTGGAGGTACAGCAAGCATTACGGTAAATAAAGTTTCATATAATGCAAATTCTGATGATAGAGAATATATTTTTGATATTTCAGTTAATGGGATTTCTAATGGAGACGAGCTTATTACAATTATACCAGCAAGTGCTTCTAAAATCAAAGACAAATCTGGAAATTACTCATTGACCTCTCAATCTTCTAATACCGTTAAGCTAAATAATACAGCGCCATCAATTACAAGGACAGAAATTAATACTAACAATACACAATTAGTAATATCATTTAGCGAACAAGTGTATAAAACCGATTCTGGTGCTGGAGTTTCTTTAGAACCTGATGACTTTGAAATCACTATTTCAGGAGGAACAGCAAATTTGTCAAGTACAACTCCTATTTCAGTTACTAACAGTGGGACTCTTACTTATCTTTTAGATTTTTCATTAATAGGGTTAGCATCGGGTGAAGAAATTTTAACAGTAAAACCAAATAGCAATTCAATTTTTGATAGTAAGGGAGACCAAGTAGACTTGTCTTTAACTCATAGCAATACTATTTTAGTTAATGACAAAACTGGGCCTAAAGTTTTAGAATTAAAAATTGACGATCAAAATGGTTATGTTGATCTTTCTTTTAGTGAGGGAATATACGGATCAGTATCACCAACTACATCTGTTACTAGTTCAAGCTTTATTATTTCTCAGGTATCAGGACCAACATATAAATTGAGTATAGATAATATTTCTCTAATTTCTGGTGGCAATTTATTAGGAGGAGAAAAATTAGTAAGATTTAAACTGAATGGTTTTGGGTTGAAACCAACAGGTAGAGAAGTTTTTAAAATAACAGCTTTAAATTCATCAACTATAGTAGATATTAAAGGGAATAATTTTATAATAGGAAATTCCGAATTCCAGTTAAAACCACCAGTTTCTGGAAATATTTCAACAGAAAAATCAATACTTGTAGTTACACCTCAAGAAATGATTCCTGATGGGAAAAAAGAAGCAACTATTATTTTAAGGGCTAAAGATAGTTTGGGTCAAAACTTCTTTGATGGAGGATATCAAGTAAAAATCTTTGGGCCCACAGGAGAATTAAATACTATAGATAATAAAGATGGCACATATTCAGCTGATTTTTTACCAAGTAGAACTTCAAGAGATGAGGAAATTATTTTTCTATTTAAAATTGCAGATGTTTTTGGTAATGATACAGCTGCTTTAAAATTATTTTCTGATCAAGACGGTGATGGTATAAAAGATTCTGAAGATGAATGTCCGAGTACACTTGAAGGGTTAGATGTAGATGAAAAAGGATGTGCTTTATCCCAAAAAGACACTGATGGGGACGGGGTATTTGATGATTTAGATCAGTGTCCGGACACTAAACCTATTGAAGAACTGGAACTTAATTTCAAAAACCCTTTTACAGCAGATACTAGTAACACCTTAATAAATTTAGAAATAGATGAAAAAGGATGTGGACCAGATCAAAGGGATACCGATGGAGATGGTATTTTAGATCTTGATGATAATTGTCCTAAAACAGTTAATCCAGATCAATCTGATAAAGACGGTGACGGAATAGGAGATGAGTGTGACACTGATAATGAGCTACCATCACTATTAATAACAGAATTATTATTTGCTGAAAAACCAATTGCAGGAGCTGTAATTGGTGAGATTAAAGCTCTTGACCCAGAGGGTGAAGAATTACTAATTATTAATCGCCCTGATATTTTTGATAATGTATTAAAAATAGGTGAGGACGGAAAAGTAACTGTCATTAACAGTAATGCTTTAACATTTAATTCAAAATATAATGGAGCACAATTAAAATTTACACTTAAAGACTCAGAAAACGAAGTTGATTTATATGTTACTATAAATATTGAAGAAAATCCAACACCTAAAGTTTTAATTGAATATTTAGAAGTTGATGAAAATGCTGAGGTTGGAACAATAATAGCATTAGTTGAGGCATCTGATCCGCTTGGAGGAGACATACAAATAAGTTTTTCAGGTGATGGTTTTCTTGAGCTAGTTGGAAATGAGATAAGGACGATAAGAAAACTAGATTTTGAAGAAATAGAGACTCATCCTTTCACAATATTTGCAAGAAGCTCAGATTACACAACCACAGAACAGGGATCATTTAATGTAATTGATATTCCTAATACTAAATTTTCAGCATCCTTTTTCATTTCAATTTTTGATCAGCCTGATGATCAATTTGGAGGTAAAGTAGATCACAGAAGATATTTTAATCCTTATAATAAAAATGTTGGAAAGTGGAAAGTTAAAAAGAGAATTAAGGGCGGTGCTGATGCAGGAAAATTTAAAATTACATCGACTTCAAAAGGTGAACAAAAAGGGAATGACGATGCAGAAGATGAAAATGAAGATTATTTAGAATTCATTAATCCCCCTGTTTTTGATCCACCCGGGGATGCTAATGGTGATAATATATATGAAGTAGAGATAGAGTACGTTAATACTGCAGACGGAGAACCAGAAGTACCAATATCTGTTACTCAAACAAATATTCAAGTTCCAGAAGGAGGTAAAAAAGCTTTAGAGCTTCAATCCTTACCTGCCTTACCAACTGATGACACTGATGGTGACGGAGTAGCAGATATCTTTGATAATAGTCCATTAGTTTCTAATCCTGATCAAGTAGATGAAGATGGAGACGGTATTGGTGATGTATCTGATGATTTTGATCATGATGGTGTATGGAATCCGTTCGATACCTGTCCTGATACTCCACTAGGGGAATTAGTAGATTTAAATGGATGTTTAATTTATTCTCTACCTCAAAATAACTTCAGGCTTTCTAAGACGGAGAAATGTGCAGGGGAGAATTCTATTCGTTTAGATGTGCAAGACACCTCAGTAACTTATAATATTTCTGTGAGTGGAGCAGTAAATAAAGTGGAAACTTTTTCAAGTACTAGTTGGAGTTTAAATAAACTCTCTGGTGGTGTTTACAATATTTGTGTGACTGTAGAGGGAGTAAGCTACCAAGAATTTGAGAGATGTTTTGAAATAACAATTTCAGAACCAAGACCTCTTGTTGTTAATGGAATTTTCAGTAAGTCTAGTCAATCAGTTTCATACAATCTAAGTGGTGGAGAATCATATAATATTACTCACAATGGTAAAACAACAAAAACAAGTAGTTCTAAATATACAGTTTCACTTGAGAAAGGAATTAATCAAATCTCTATTTCAACAGGTGTCGAATGTCAAGGTATTTTTGAGGATAGTTATGTTAATTCATTTGAAGTTAAGTATGCACCTAACCCCATTACGAATCATCTAGATCTTTTCATAGGTGGAGAAGATGAAACAATAGAAATTGCAGTTTATTCAACTAATGGTCAGTTAATTGATTTTAAAAATATTAGACTACCTATTTTTAGTAGAACTTATCGATTGCAAACTGAGAATTATAAACAAGGTGTTTATATTATTAAATTAACTGGTGCCACTTTAGAACAATCCATACAAGTAATTAAAAAATGATCATGAAACAAAGATTTATCTCATATTTGGCAATAATACTTCTTTTTATAAGTTGCTCTAAGGAGGTAATTCCTGAAATTCTTAACCCTCAGACATCAAATTTATTGTCTCCGGCTAATAATGAAACTTGTTTAGATGGAGTCTCTATAAACGATTCTCAAAGTGATGTTAATTTTTCATGGACTTCAGCTCAAAATACTGTTTCATATGATGTTATAGTAACTAATTTAACAACTCAATCGCAACAAACATTTTCAAGCAATTTGAATCAAATTACAATCTCATTAACCAAAGCAGAACCCTATTCTTGGAAGGTAAAAAGTATTGGAGAGGTTGGTTCTACACCCGCCATTAGTGAACAATGGAAATTTTATTTGGCAGGTGATGCAATTGTCAACTATGCTCCTTTCCCGGCTGAATTATTATCCCCAAGATCAGGAGCAAATGTCACACCTGGGGTTAACAACCTTATCACTCTTAATTGGACGTCAACAGACGTAGATGGTGACCTAGACAGATTTGAGGTATATCTTGATCAAACTGATGCTTCAATATTAGTTGAATCAATAAATTATCAAGCAGACGAGACCTCAGTCGAAGTTGAAGTTGAAAATGATTCTACATACTATTGGAAAGTTATCTCAATAGATACCAACGGCAATCAATCTATATCTGGTGTTTATGCTTTTAGGACAAATTGAGGATTAAGTCAATTTTAAATAAATAAAATAATAATTGTCATTACTATTCCCGCTAGGGAAAAATAAATTCCTTTTTTAAAAACCGAGGTGGAAGGGAGGAACATCCAAAAAGAAGAAATAACAAAAAATAGTAAAGAAATTCCAAAAAAGATATTTAACCAATAGACTGGACTTTTAGTAGTTGCTTTATGTAAAGTCTGCATTTTTTTTAGAAAAAAAGGAATTTCTTTTTTTGAATAAACAACTTCACCTGTTAGCTTATTGTATCTCCCATTGTCGAAGTAAACTATATTCCCTTCTATGTTATTAACATATAAATTTTTTATTTTTAAAGTAGATTCTAAATCTTTAACACTTAAATTTGGACTTATTGTTTTGGTTATCTCTACTACTTTTTTAAAAGCATCTGTTTTTCTAAATATTAATGCAATTCCACTAATAGAATATACCGCCATTATACCGCCAAGATAAAAACCTAGGTAACGATGAATTATTCTAAGATAATTTTTTTTTGGTTTCACTTTCTAAGAAATTCTTTTTCCAAAAATAATTTCTCGAATTCATCTAAACAAGCTTATTTAGATTTATTTCAAATAAAACAAATTATTTTTTAAGATAAGCCTCTCTTATCGTTTTAGCAGTCTGATAATTCTCTAAATGACTCCATCCAGGGGGATAAAAAACATATCGAATTTTATTTAGTATGCCTGGTGCTTTAATTACATCTTTTATTAAGTGAATAACTTCACCAAAATAGACCTCAATAAAGTTTCCAGAATTAATTTCTCTTGTAATTCCATAATCTATTATCATTTTTGGATCCTCTTCTTGATAAGTGCCAAAAATGCGATCCCATATATTTAATAAATTACAGTAGTTTGTATCAAGATATAATGGGTTTCTAGCATGATGAACTCTATGATGAGATGGAGTAAGAATAATTTTATTTAAAAAGCCAAAACGAGCGTCTTTGACCAAATTTTCTCCAATATGAATAAAAGCTCCATATGTTCCATCTATAAACATTATGGTGAAAAGCATTAAAGGATCAATCCCAAAAAGAATACATATAGAGGTTCTAATGAAATCAGCATATGGGGCCTCGAGAAAGAAATGTGCATGAGTAACGCTTAAGTTCATTTCCTCTGGACTGTGATGTGTAGCATGTAAGCACCAAAATAAACGAACTTTATGTGCAAGGTAATGATATATAAAATGAGCGAATTCCCATATTACATATCCATATATAAACCAATACCATGTAAATGAAATATTTATAAAGGCATAAGGTTTTAATAATCCAATACAGAAAGTAACCATACCAATAGCTATAAAACGGCCAATAATTTTATTAAAAAGATAAATCAAGAAGATTACTTTGTATACTTTGGTTTGTGGCTTTTTATAAATGAAACCAAGTAATAGTTCAAGAAGAATTAAAAAAGGAATTATTGGAACTACAAGAGCTATAATCCCATCATAGGTTAAAAAAAGATTATAATCTTCTTTTTCTAAAATCTCAATGAATTGATTAACTCCAAAAAAACCAATTATCTCGTTCCATATTAAATAAAGAATAGACATATTAATTTATTATGTCAAAAGATATAAATAATTTAAACTTTAAACATTATTACTTGTCTATAAATAGTTGGATCATTAAAATTTACTTAGTCATAATTAGATAGGTTAATTAAAAATTAAATTATAGCTTCGCAAAAAAATTGTTAAACAAAAAATCCAAAGCATAATATTTTCTACCTCTATATATCAAAGTTAAGTTGTCAAAATAATAATATTGTGTTAATTGGAACCGTATAATAAACCATATGCCTGAAAAAACTTTATTGAAAAGAATTAGAAAATGGATATTACTCATTTTAGGATTTATTGTTATCGCACTATCCTTTCTTTTTTCAAAAAAAATTATAGATAGTAGTCCACCTCCAAGAAAAAAAGCTGAAAATACGGTTAGAGATGTTTATACAAAAACTGTAAAAAACGGGCCATATCAAGTTCAAATCCCTTCGGATGGAATTTTAAGGGCTTATAAAAGAATTCAAATTACATCTCGTGTTCAAGGAATTCTTAAAACAATAAAGCCGTTATTCAAATCTGGACAAGAATATAAATTAGGACAAAATATTGCACTTATTGAATCTTCTGAGTACCGAGCAAATGTGATTGCTCAAAGAGCATCTTTATATAACCTCATAACATCAGTACTTCCCGATTTAGAGTTAGATTTTCCTCAAGCTTATGAGAACTGGAGTTTGTATCTGAAGAAATTTAATTTGGAAAAGCCAGTACCACCGCTTCCCAAAATGGAAGATAAAGTTAGATTGTTTGTTTCTGGGAGAGGAATAATTTCCTCCTATTATTCGTTACAAAATCTTGAGAAAACTTTGACTTTTTATCGTATCAGAGCACCTTTTAGTGGAGTTTTGGTTCAGGCAAATGTGACAGAAGGATCACTTATAAGACCAGGACAAGTTTTAGGAGAATTTATTGCTCCTGTAGATTATGAGTTAATGGTAGCACTTCCAAAATCTTATATTTCAAATATTTCAAAAGGAGCTGAAGTAAAGGTCAAATCTATTGATACTGACCAAATGTTTACTGGATTAGTTTCAAGAATTAATGCAAAAGTTAATAGTCAGACACAATCTGTAGAAGTATATATTAGAATTAAAGATAAAAAGCTTAAAGAAGGGATGTATATGGAAGCTCAAATTGAAGCTATGGAATTTAATAATGTTTTCCCAGTAGATAGAGGCCTTATAAATGGATCAAATGAATTATTTGTAGTTAGAGACAATAAACTTATTTTGCTTAAAGTCAATCCAATTCATTACACTGAAACATTGGCTATAGTTAATGGTTTATCCGAAGGGGAAGAAATTATATCACAGCCCTTAATTGGAGCATATCCTGGCATGGAGATAAATCCTGTTAATCTTGAACAGAAATAAGCTAATCAAATGAAAAAAATTATTAATTATTTTATTCGCTACCATGTGGCAGTGAATGTAGTTATTGTAGCATTTTTATTATTTGGGATTTTAGGATTAAAATCATTAAAGTCATCATTTTTTCCTCTAACAGAATCACATATAATTAGGATTGCAGTTGTTTACCCGGGAGCTTCACCCATAGAGATCGAAGAAGGAGTTATTCTAAAGATAGAAGACAATCTAAAAGGGCTAAGAGGTGTTGAGCGAGTGACCTCAGTCTCGAGTGAAAATACAGGATATATAACAGTTGAGATTGAAGAGGAATTAGATATCAACTTTATGTTGTTGGAAGTCAAAAACGCCGTGGACAGAGTGCCAAGTTATCCTACAGGTATGGAGCCCTTGGTTGTCTATAAACAAGAGCCTCAAAGATCCACTATAAATTTTGCACTTACAGCTGAAAATAAAACTCTTTTAGAGCTTAAAAAAATTGGTCGTCAAATTGAAAATGAACTCAGATCTATACCAGGAATTTCTCAAATAAGTGTTTCAGGTTATCCTGATGAAGAAATTGAAATTGCTGTTGATAGAAATAAGCTATTAGCTTTTGGATTAAGTTTTAATGATGTTGCACAAGCTGTAGCAAAATCAAATATCATTATAACTGGGGGTAAAGTAAAAACAGAGGCAGAGGAATTTTTAATTCGTGCTAATAATAAATTTTACTATGGCGATCAGCTTTCTAAAATTGAAGTTTTATCAAAACTAGATGGGACTAAAATTTTTTTGAGGGATGTTGCCGATATTAAAGATAGATTTTCCGAAACACCAAACCGGAGCTTTCTTAGTGATGATGTACTAATAAAGATATCAGTAAGTTCAACAAATTCAGAAGATGTTATTTCATCCTCTGCAAAAGTGAGAGATTACATAGAAAAGTTTAATAATCAAAATAAAAATTCAAGGCTTGAAGTGCTATCAGATGCATCTGATACTTTAAATGGAAGAAATAGACTTTTGATAGAAAATATTTTTCAAGGGATGATTCTTGTTTTAATTTTTCTTTCACTTTTTTTAAATTCAAGGTTAGCCTTCTGGGTGGCGTTTGGTCTGCCAGTTTCATTTTTGGGGATGTTCATTTTTGCTCCTCTACTTGGAGTTACAATAAATGTATTGTCTACTTTCGGAATGATTATAGTTATTGGAATTTTAGTTGATGATGGAATTGTAATCGCTGAAAATATATACCAACATTACGAAAAAGGGAAAAGTCCCTACAGCGCGGCTATAGATGGTGTTCTTGAGGTAATACCTCCTGTTGTTTCTGCAATTATAACTACTATTATGGCATTTTCCCTTTTTCTATTTCTAGATGGAAGAATTGGAGAATTTTTTAGTGAAGTTTCAGCTGTAGTTATGTTAACACTTCTAATTTCTCTAATAGAGGCTCTTATAATTCTTCCAGCTCACTTGGCACATTCCAAGGCTTTATTAAAGCAAGAAAAAATCCCAAAAAACTTTATCTCAAAAGTTTTTAAAAAACTTAGAGATTTCAACAAAATTGGAGACAAACTAATGAAATTTATGAGAGATAAATTATATCTGCCTTTTCTTGATTTCTCATTGAAAAATCGTTTTTTAGTCATCTCTATGTTTGTAGGGTTATTTTCCTTAACAATTGGATCATTTGGTGGGGGAATTATAAGAACTTCTTTTTTCCCTTCAATAGCATCAGATAGGATTTCAATAAATCTTGTAATGCCTAATGGGACAAATGAAAAAATAACAGACTCTATTATTACAATGATAGAAGAAACTTCTGAAATAGTTAACAAGGAATTAACGGATAAGTTTCTTAAGGGAACTGGGAAAAATCTCTATGTAAATTCTATTAAAACTTTGGGTAGTGGATCTTCTAGAGCTAACCTAATAATTAATCTTTTGCCTGGTGAACAACGCCCTGACAATATTAGGGCTAGAATGGTTTCGTCAAGAATATCAGAACTTGTTGGCCCTATAATTGGTGTTGAAAGTATTGTATATGGTTCAGGATCAAACTTTGGAGGAAAACCAGTATCAGTCTCTTTATTGTCTAATAATATACAAGAATTAAAAAATGCTAAAATTGAATTAAAACAAGCTTTGAAATCAAATGCCTTTCTTAAAGATGTTGAGGATAACGATCCAGCTGGAATAAAGGAAATAAAATTAAAATTAAAGGAAAATGCCTATTCATTGGGGTTAGATTTAAGATACTTGATGAGCAGGGTTAGAGCTGGTTTTTTTGGTGTCCAAGCGCAACGATTTCAAAGAGGGCAAGATGAAATTAGGGTCTGGGTTAGATATAAAAAAGAAGATAGATCTTCAATTTCACAACTTGAAGACATGAAAATTGATTTACCAAATGGAAATGTAATTGCATTAAAAGAGGTGGCTACATATTCAATAGAAAGAGGAGATGTGTCAATAAATCATCTTGATGGAAGAAGAGAGATTCAAGTATCAGCGGACCTAAAAAATTCTGAAGAATCCTCTCCAACTGATATTATGAATGATATACGATTAAATATAATGCCAGAAATACAAGCAAGATATCCTACTGTAAGTGCATCTTATGAGGGGCAAAATAGAGAAGCATTCAAATTAATTAATTCATTATCTGCCGCTGGTATTCCAATTTTAATTCTGATTTATATTACTATAGCATTTACTTTTAGAAGCTTTTCACAGCCTGTATTACTATTTTTATTAATGCCTGTAAGTTTAATTGGTGTAGCCTGGGGTCATTGGGTGCATGGCTTTCCGGTAAATATTCTATCATTATTAGGTGTAATTGCCCTTATCGGTATAATGGTAAATGATGGCCTAGTTTTAATTGGGAAATTTAATAATAATTTGAAACAAAATTTTAGTTTTAATGAAGGGCTAATTAATGCAGGTAAATCTAGATTTAGAGCTATTTTTCTAACTACTGCCACAACTGTTGCTGGGCTTACACCATTACTTTTAGAGAAAAGTAGACAAGCACAGTGGTTAAAACCTATGGCAATCTCAGTTTCCTACGGGATAGCTTTTGCTACGCTTTTAACACTAATACTTTTACCAATTTTTATATCGTTGAATAATGATATAAAAGTAATTTTTAAATGGCTTATTTCGGGTAACTATCCATCTAAAGAGATCGTGGAAAGAGCAATAATTGAAAAGAAAGAAGAGCAAAAAATGGACGAGATGAATAACTCAAAAACTCGAACACTATGAACAAGGAATTTATTATAGTTTTCTTTATTGTTGGGTTAAATTTGATTTTGAAAGGACAAGAAAAACTAACCAAGGAACAAGCACTATATCTAGCATTAGAAAATAATTTTGGTATTCAAGTATCAAAAAATACAACAAAAATTCAAAAAAATAATAGTAGCTTTTTAAATTCAGGATATTTGCCAACTGTCTCTTTATCAGGGGGGAGTAATTATGTAGGATCTGACTCAGAAATTGCATTTCCAGATCAATTTGATGAAAAGGGCAATCCTATACCAAACCGGATTTTTGAAGGTCAAGAATCCCAACGTTTTAATGCAGGGGTAAATTTAAACTATACTCTTTTTGATGGTATGGGGAGAAAATATATTTATAAGCAGTTAAAAGAGCAATATGCACTAAGTGAATTACAATTAAGAGAAACTATTGAATTTACAATGCTTCAACTTTTTGAGGTATATTTTAATATAGCTCAATTTACTGAGTCAAGTAAGATTTTTAAGGAAAATTTAGACATTTCTAAGGAACGTCAAAAAAGAGCTCAGACTGCATTTATATATGGACAAGGGAATAAGCTTTCTGTTTTAAATGCCCAAGTTGATGTAACAAATGATAGTATAAGTTTGATTCAGGCAAATCAGCAATTAGATAATTATAAACGCGATCTTAATTTGCTTATGAATCAACCCATTAATCAAAATTTTGATGTTGAGTTAGACTTAAAATTTATTGATAATATAAAAATTCAATCTTGGTTGGAAACTGCTAATGAAAATAATGTTGAAATTTTAAAACAGAAACGAAATAGTAAAATCAATTCTTATGATATAAAAATTAGTCAATCAGGATATCTACCAACAGTTGGATTAGTTGGCTCTTATGGATGGAATTTAAATAAAAGCCCAGCAACTGCTTTTTTCCCAGGGACAAATAATACAACCTATTCTTTGGGTGTAGGTGCTAGTTTGAATTGGAATCTTTTTGACGGAGGGAGAACAAAGATTCGTACAAAGAATGCAAAATTGAGTTTTGAAAATCAAATATTAGTCGAACAAGAAGCAATGTTGAGTTTTGAGCGAGATTTGGAAAATTCATTTCAAAATTATAGAAATACAAAAGAGATTTATGAAATCCAAAAAAAACAAGTCGAGACTGCAACATATAATTTTAAGCGCTCGCAAGCGCAATATAAATTAGGTTCGATTACCGCAATAGAGTTTAGACAAGCACAAATTAACCTTTCTAATGCACAAAATCAGAGAGCAGTTGCTAAGTATAGGGCTAAACTTTCAGAATTACAATTGATTCAAATTACAGGACAATTATTAAATGTTGAGTTGTAAATTAAAGATTCAACCAGTAGGTAAGTTTAAGATTTATTGAACGAAAAACAGGACCAAACTCTTGCGTATAGTAATTGTCATTATAAACAAGATACAAGTCTGATAATGGAGCAAAACGCCACTGAAGTCTAGAATTTATGCCAAAATTATTTGTTAGATTACTATATTGAATTAGAGTAGACCAAAATATATTTTTAGTAAAAGTAAAATCAAACTTAGGCCTAATTAGAATAATATCATTTGACGAATATGGTCTGGGTAACTTAATTTTATTATAATCCCATTGTAGAGTAAAAATAAATTTGGGTTGAAATCTATATCCTATAGTCCCGGTGTAGGATAATTTAGTGCCATTAAAAAACCCACCGTAGGTTAACTCTGAATTAAGAATAAATGGATTAGCAAAATTTAGTCTATAATTTAAATTCCATTCATTATAATTATAATCGGTTTCGCTTGGTAATTCTAATGCGCCATCTGTTCTGCTTGGATCGAAGCTATTGAAGAGAAAAACAAACTTGTTATTAAATCCAAGTTGTAATTGATTTTGATTATTTGTGCTAAGAGTATATTCAAAATTAAATGATTCATCAGTTTTAAAGTAGTTTAAATTTTGTTGAAGCCAAGAGAGATGTAAAAATCTAAAACCATGTGAATTTATTTTTCCTTTTTTTGGATAGAAATTTCGTGTAATGCTATTCCCTGTTTTGATAATACCAGTTCTTCTGATAAAACCAAGGTCAGATCTAAAGTCTTCATCTACAAAAACGGTATTCGAGTATAATCTCCATTCTCTGGTATTATAAAAAATTGAAGCAAAACTTGAAAGATTTCCTTCTTTATCATTTGGTTTAAATGATTTATGAGTATAAAATTTTCCAATCCATCTATTATTAGAAGATGCTAAATTGTAATCTAACCCTACAACGCGATTGTATTTATCGTTAGCTTCTAAAAAATCATAATTTCCAAAAGTTTCTCTATTGACTATAAAAACTCCTATTTGTGAACCACCAAAAACTTTTCTTTGAATTGCAAACATGGAATTATTATTTGATGCAATTTGGTTTTTAATGTCCTCACTATTCTGGATGTTTAAAAAACCTAATCTCCAGTTTTCGTCAATTTTTCCACTTAAGCGAACTCCTCCAATAATGTTATTTTGAATTGTATTTCCTACTGAATCTTTTGCTATTCCAATCCTTCTCGAAAAGAACGGAATTGCATCTCTAAAACTTCCAAAACTCCCAAATAGATCTCCATTATCAATGAAAAATTGTCTTTTCTCAGGAAGAGTAATTTCAAATCTGGTAAGGTTAGTAATCACATCATCAACCTCTACATTTGAAAAATCAGGATTAATTGTTACATCAAGGTTTAATCCGGTCCCTATTGCAATTTTAAGATCTCCTCCTAAAGAAAATAAATTATCATTTTTAATATCACTAAAGTCTTTTGAATTTAGAGCATTTATATATGGTATTAAATATAAAGGTGTTTTATTTTTTTTTAAGGGTTCTTCAAAAATCATTTCTCCAAAAAATCCAATATGTGTTGGGAATAGACCCTGGACCACATTGGTCCAGATACTTCTTTCGTTACTCTGAAAATCATATCTATATGCTTGAAACCCCCAGCTTTTAGAATTTTCAGGATATTTTATTGAACTAAACGGTATGGCATATTCAACAACATATTTATTGTCAAAATATTTACTTGCAGATCTCCATTTAGTATCCCATGTGAGATTGAATCCTCTAACACCAACACCTCTCTCTGAAATAAGAGCCTCTCTTTGTACACCAAAAGCATTAACTCCGAATAAAAAAGCATTTTGTCCGTCATTAAAGGTTTCAAACTCAATAGTTACATTATCGTTATTTCTTGAGCTATAATCTCGCCTAAGAGAATTTATTGTGTAATTTTTTCCAACAGTGTAGGCTGTAACACCTACATATAGGTGGGTATCGCTATATAGAAGCTTTACCTCTGTTTTATCAGTAGCTTTTACAGAATCAGAGGGGAATTGTTGCCAAAATTCATCTGCTTTGTCAGCTTTTTCCCAAACTTTTTCATCCAAAATACCATTTAAAATAATTTCCTCACTTATTTTTTTAACTGTTACAAATCTTTTTTCATTTTGAGAATAGGAATTTAAAATAGAGAATAAAAAAATTGAAAGAAGGGTATACTTGAATAAATACATGTTTATCCTAAATGGGAAAAAATTATAAACCAATATATTTGTCTTTTACCCTTACTAAAAGGTTTTACAAAGCTAGAATATCATTTTTACTAAGACTGTATTTTAGGGAAAAAGTTTAATAGGGGGGTGATGTTTTTTAAAAGTAATTAATCAGTTCTTTTCCTAATATATATTCTTTTAATCTCTATTTCAAAATTCTTTAATTACTATTGAGGAATAAGTAACTGTTCAAAAAATCCCCCTATTTCTTTTTTTCGGTCAACAAAATGAATTTCTAAAATCCAATGCCTTTGATTTCCTTTTTTATCAGGATTGGACATATATATGTTATTTTCAGTATGTATATAATTTGTTTTATTTTCTTTTTCAAGTTTTTCGTGTGGAAAATGACCTATTAGATGTCCAGCAATTATACCTCCAAATTCCCACCCCATTTCAATTGCCAAGTTGCAACAATACGAATAAAGCTCTGATCCAGTTATTTTTTCTCTTTTGAAATAAAATGAGCATGCTTTTTTCCATGCTTTTTCTATATCAGTTTTTAATTTATTTTTCAAAGGGTCATTACCCAAAACAAAAGTTCTTCCATAATCAGCTTCCCAATCTTCGAAAATTGGACCAAAATCTAAAAAAACAATATCATTTTCTTTCACCATCAAGTTTTCTGGGTTTTCATCATATGGATATAATGTATTTTTTCCTGCTCTAACAATTCTTTTATGCCAATATTTTTTTATACCAAAAAGCTTAAAAGCAAGTTCATAAATTGAATTGTTTATGTCTTTTTCAGTTTTTTCGGGTTGAATGATATTTAGGAGTTCAATTTGTTTAAATAAATATGCTGCTTTACTTTCGGCATCAATGAGTTTTTCCAAATCTTTTTGCATACTTTAAAAATCGAGATTTGTTGTTTTTAATTAAAAAAATTATAATTATTTATGCATTCAACAGTTTTTCTTTGAATGATTTGTATGCCGATATAGCGTTATTGATAACTTCTTCCCTTTTTTTATTTTTATTATTCTTATACCACTCTTTAGACAATGGATGAAATTCCATATCAAGATGATCTTTACTCCACATAGAAAGATCATAAAGAAGTGGATAAAGTTGAATTCCAGACTCAGTTAAATAATACTGTTTGATTTTACGATTTTTTGGATGATGTATATATGAAATTAACTTATATTTCGATAGTTTATTGATTCGGTCAGTGAGGATATTTGTAGCTATTTTTTCTGGTGAATTTTTAAAATCAGTAAAAGTATTTCTTTTAAGAAAAAAATCACGTAATATAACCAAGGACCAGTGATCACCAATGATTTCAAGAGATGTACTTATTGGACAAGATGATCTGTTTTCTGAAATTAAAATTGGTGGACGCTTTTGTAAAATTTCCATAATATTAGTTTTAAACTAAAAAACCAGATACTCTAGCTAATTAATTCCTAAGTTAGTACGTAAACCAGTTATTTACTTTACATGAACTTGGTTTATGATATTGAAATTTACTAAAATATTAATTAAATAATACTTTAATTCATTTTTTTTCTCTTTCAAATAAACTTAGAAAACACCTTAATATTTAAAAAGAATCATATTCACTATATTTGATATTAGTATTAAATCTAAGCAAATTATGAGATTTCATTTTTTTTCAACCTTCTTGTTTTTAATGTTTACTGGGGGATTGCTTCAAGGTCAAATTGTAACAGTAAAAATTGAGGACTTTGTTAATCAGCATAATGGCTTTGAAGAAAATGAAGAAGGTGAAATCAACCCTATAAATTTAAAAGAGATAAATAAAAGAATTAGGTTTTTCATTGAAGAAAAGTACCCTAAAATAGTTGAGTTTACTAGGAATATAATTTGGGATTCTTATGGTACATTCTTAAGCCCATCTGATCGTTACCATAGTCATACATTTATTGTTCAAGTCAAAGTAGCTAATATTGATAGATTAAAATATTTAGAAGTTCAATATGATCCATATGAGAAAAAAGTTACGGGAGATTTTAAATGGATACCTGAGGACGAAGAATTTTATTTACTAAATGAGCAGATTGAAAACCAAAAATTATTACCTAATTTAAAAGAGTTAGAAATTTCTAATCAAGAAAAAATAGCAAGCTTATCAGATTTTATAGAAGAGCATCAAGGATTTATTGATGAAAGAGACAGATTAGGATTAACCGAAAATGAAATTATTCCAATAAATGTGGCGAAGATTAATAAATTAATTCGTGCATTTAATGAGTCGAACTATCCTAATGTTGAGTTCACCCGAAACGTAATTTGGGATTCGTATACAACATTTTTAAGTCCATTTGATAAATATAATTTTCATGTATTTATAGCCCAAGTTAAAGTTGAAAATATAAAACGATTAAAATACTTGGAAGTATTTTATAATCCAGCAACTGAAAAAGTAACAACTGATTTTAAGTGGATAGCTGAAGATGAGGAGTTTTTTAGAGTACCTAAATCTGATGAACCAGAATCTTAAATTGTAAAAATCTTTTAAACCAACACTAAAATTTATTTCATAATTGCATGATATGAGAAAACTAGTCATTGTTATATTTTACCTACTTATTAGATATCCTTTGTATTCACAAACAATTATGGAAAATAAAATCTATCAGATATACAATGTACCTAACCTCTCTTCAGAAGAAATATTTACCGAGATTCATTTCGCACTTTCGTTACTTTATCAAGACTCAGAAGATGTAATAAAATATATAAATGGGAATACTAAGAAAATAGTTGTAAAAGCACAAGCGTTAGTTCCAGTACTAGACGCTTATAAATTAATGAACCCTAACGAGACTGTATTATCTGATTATATAGACTACTCACACAATTATACTCTTATTATTGAAGTAAAAGATGAGAAATATCGTGTAGAACTAATATATCAAAATGGAAAATATACAGATTCTAGCCTAACTGAATATAAACTGCCTTTTTCAGCTAGAATGGACTTTACTGCTGAAGATATTCAAGAAATTCTTCAAAAAGCCAGAATAGAGATGAGCCAAGATATTTATTTAATGACAAGTAGAAGAAAAAAAGAGATTTATATCCAATCTCAACCAAAAGTAGTAAAGGAATACCAACAGACTTTAATTGATTATGCAACTATATTTTTTCAATCACTTTATAAACAAATATATGACGACATTAATCAAAAAGAATGGTAATAAAGACTTGGTTATTGTACATAAAACAATAAATTTTAAATAATGAAAAAAATATTATGTCTTTTTATCATTTTGGTTTCTATAATCAATTGTAAAAATTCCACAACTTATGATGTAATTATTTTAAATGGTGTAGTATATGATGGAAGTTTAGACGAACCTGCTCTTGTAGATATTGGTATCTATCAAGACGAGATAGTAGCCATTGGAAGTTTATCAAATAAAAAAGCGAAGAGAATAATTGATGCAACAGGTCTATTTGTAGCTCCAGGATTTATTGATTTGCATGCTCATTTAGATCCTATTTTTACTCACTCAGATTGTGAAAGTCACTTACGTCAAGGAGTTACAACAAGTTTAGGAGGGCCCGATGGAGGGGGACCTGTTCCTTTTGGAATTTATTTAGACAGCTTAGATCGTAAAGGAGTTGGGATGAATGTTGGTTTTCTTGCAGGTCATAATTCTATTAGGAAAAAAGTTATGAATATGGAGAACAGGGATCCAACACCTACTGAATTAAATCAAATGAAACTATTAGTTTCAGACGCAATGGATAAAGGAGCTTTTGGCATCTCAACTGGATTAAAATATTTACCAGGTAGTTTTTCTAAAGTTGATGAAATCATTGAGCTTTCAAAAAAAGCTTCTGAAAAAGGAGGTATTTATACATCTCATTTAAGAGATGAAGGATTAGAAGTATTAAAAGCAGTTAAAGAAGCTATATTGATTTCAGAGAAAGCATCCATACCTGTAATACTTACACATCATAAGGTTATTGGGAAACCTATGTGGGGTAAAAGTAATCAAACGCTCGAATTAGTAGATAAAGCGAGGGAAAAAGGATTAGACATACGTCTTGATCAGTATCCATACAATGCAAGTTATACTGGAATTTCAGTACTCATACCCGCATGGGCAAGGGCTGGAGGAGATAATGCATTTAATGAAAGATTAAAGGACAGAAAATTAAGGGATAGTATAAAAAAAGGAATAATATTTAATATTTTAAATGATAGAGGAGGAGACGACTTAGACAGAGTTCAATTTGCAAAAGTTAAATGGATGCCAGATTTAGAAGGTAAAACTTTAAAATTTTGGTGTAAAACAAAAGGGCTGTCTCCTTCGTTAGAAAATGGAGCTGAATTAGTTATAGAAGCACAAGTAAATGGTGGTGCAAGCTGTATTTTTCACGCTATGGATGAAAATGATGTAATTAATATAATGAGACATCCCCAAACTATGATAGCTTCAGACGGCAGACTTGTTAAACTAGGAGATGGACATCCTCACCCAAGATGGTATGGAACATTTCCAAGAGTACTAGGTCGTTATGTAAGAGAAAAAAAGGTATTAAGTATGGAAGAAGCAATTCATAAGATGACTTTTTTACCTGCTAAAGCAATGGGATTGAAAGATAGAGGATTAATTAAAATCGGTAATAAAGCAGATATAACATTATTTAATCCTAATACAATAATTGATAACGCTACATTCACCAACCCTCATCAATTTTCAGATGGGATTGAATATGTATTTGTTAATGGAAAATTGGCAGTTGACCAAACAGAATTCAAACCTATTAAATCTGGTCTTGTTTTAAGAAAAAATAAAAGTTAATCTAAATTATTTTGAATCGAATTTTAAAAATTTGTTCTGCTTTTCTTTTAATTGGATGTGAAATCGCATACAATATTGATGAACAGAGAATTAATAATATTGAATCAGAATTGGGGGGAATAAATACAGAAAATCCTTTTCAAGGTGAATTCACGTTTTTTAAAAATATTCCATATGGTTTAAACGAAAGAAATCGATTAGATATTCTTTTACCAAATCAAAATAAGTTAGATGGTGTTGTAATTTTTTTTCATGGTGGAGCTTTTCTTTTTGGTACTAAAGAAGATTTATATGAAGGAGAACAACAAAAAATTATTTCATCTATACTTAATGAAAATATTGCAGTTGTGAATGCTGAATATAGATTTATTTCGGATGAAAATTCAAATGGAGTAATTTCATCATTAGAAGATGGAGCTGCTGTAATTGATTTAATAAAACAAAAATCTCCTTTTTTAGATATCCCACCTGGGAAAATAATTTTAGCTGGAATTTCTGCAGGAGCTGGAATAGCTCAATGGAATGGTTTTAGGGAGGAAAGTAATTCACAGGTAAAAGGTATTTTAGCGACAATCGCTCAAAGCACCTATGATCTTTATCAGTGGGAGGAATTATTTCCTGATTTTTCTTTAGATAGTCTTCGAAGAAAAGATAACGAATTAGATGATCTTTATAATAAATTTTATGGACGAGAATCCACTTTTGAAAATGACGAAATTCTAGATTATCGAAATTTCATGGATGCAAATGACCCAGCTTTGTATATATATAATCCAGTTTATGAAGACAAGATTATTACATCAGAAAACACAATTGATTTTAATATATTATTTCATAGTTATAAACATGCAAATTTTCTTAGGAAAAAAGCGATTAGTGTTGGATTGGAATATTCCGGTTCTTATCAGGAATCACCAATTGATTTTATCAAAAGAAAAATAAAAGAATAGCTTAATTCTTTTTAAAGGACTCTCTAATAAATAATTTTTTTACTAACTAGTAATTTCAACTTTATTATTTAGAACAAGATAGATAGCAACCAGAGGTAATACAGCTAAGACAATATGGAAATAAGAGGCAAAATCAGGCACATCAGATATCTTAACTATAAATACACCAAATAAGTTAATTATTGTTAGACTGACATAAATTTTAATAGCTGCAGATTTGGCTAACTTACTTCCATCATAAGGTAATTTGTTTGGGATTGCCAATGAAGACTGAATGAGCCAAAGTGCGGCTGTTGCAATATGAATAGCTGCTTTATTTTCAACATAAAACCCTATCTCTGAAAACACCACTATTAATCCATAAATAAAATATCCTAAGTTGAAAAAGACTCGATTTTTTTTAAATACTCCATAAAGAGTAATTAGAATACAAATAGAAGCAATAATAATTTGAGGTAACATACTTTTGGTTTCTTAATTATTTAGATATTAAATTAATGATTTCTTTATTTATTTACAAAGAAATTAAATGTCTTAATTAGGTAAAATTTAATTTTGATAATATTCAAGACTTTAGCTTCCTGCTATTGGAGAGTTAAAAATACCTACTGCCAACTCAGCCCATAACAACAAAAAAATTAATAGAATCAAACTGATAAAAACTACCTTCTTTGATTTACTTTTCATTTTTTTAATCACTCTCTGGGTCCAATATCCAGAAAAAATCAATAATATTCCCATGATTATAAAATCCATGATATTCCAATTTACTTGGTCAGAAATTTGATTTGCTACCAAGGGAACTAATAGAGGATTTAATGCATGTAATATAAAAGCTGGATTTCTCAAAAAAAGGTATTATTTTAATAATTATTCAATTAGTGAATCTTAATTTTTTTGCTAACCTCACTGAACACATAAAATATTTCAGTGGCTATTTTATATGAACACTCCTCATATTTTTTTATTTCAAGTGCTGTATTATCAAATTCTTTTGGGTCATCGTATTTAAGTGATATACGTTTTTCAGCACCTGGGATATATGGACAATTTTTGTCAGCATTTGAACAAGTCATTACCGCTATAAAGGTCCTATCATTATTAATTGATTTTTTGAATAATTTAGAAAATAATTTAATTGTTTTATTAGCACTTATAGCAACTAAGTATTCAGGATTTTTATTTTTATCATTTCCTGTAACAAGAAAACCATTATTTATTATTGATTTAATTACACGTTTATTACATTCAGTTATTTCTGTACCCCCTGAATAACAGTTAACAGGAATATTGTAATATTGAGAAGCTGTGCTTGACCAGATTTGGCAAAATTGACTTCTTCTAGAATTATGAGTACAAATAAAATTCAAATTTACTTGTTTATTATTCTCAATTTTTCCAATAATATATTTAATTAAAATTTCTAATATTTCTTTACGGGAATTTGCAATTTCTTTTTTTAAAAATACTTTGATTGTCTTTTCTATATTTGGTAAAACTCGCAAAGCTTTTTAACAACAATTAGATTAAAATATTTTTTATTTCCGATAATTTCATTTTCCTTTTTATTGCAAATCATCTTGAACAGGTCTATAGAATGTATCTCTTTCATTACTCCATAAAAAATCAGAATTTACAACTTCACTTTTTGGGTTGTAAAATACTTCTATGAAGTATGGAATGGATTTTCCTGCTAGTTTAACCTGAACAACAAATGTATAATAGTGGTACTTATCATAAGCACTAATAAAAGTATGATAAGAATCAAAAACTATATTCATAACAAATTCTACATTACTGTAATTTTTTTTCAAATATTCTGAAATTAAGCTGTTTATTTTACTCAAATCATCCTGCTTTGCTTTATTAAAGTATATGAAATTGTCATTAATTCCATTTAAAAGCTGTTTATATTCATTTAAAATATCTTCTGCGCTTGGTTTTTCAGATTGATTTTCAATTTTTAAATTTGATAGACTGGGAAGATATGATCTTCTTTCTTTCTCTTGATCACTTAGCCTGAAATTCCTTTTATCCCTATCCCATATATAATTTGTATTGATGTCTCCTGTTGATGGAAAATAATCTACCTCTATGTATCTATGTTCAATATTTTGATTATTATTCCTTATACTTACCCTTACTGTAAAGGTCATATTATGGGACTTTAAAATGGGGTTCGTTGTAGTTTCATATGATTGCCAAATTATATTTTTACTATCTTCAATCACACCATCAAAAGTTTCTAGAATAAAAAATTCAATTCGATCATTTAAATTTCTGTCTAGTTGAGGAATAATAATCCCCATTTCATTTTTTTTCAGTCTATCTGTATTGAAAATAAAGTTTTCAATTTTGATAAACTCACCTTCTTGTGAGAATAAATTGAAAAGTGAAAGTAAATAAAAAACTGGGAGTAATAGACGCATTAATATGATTTAATAATTATCAATATTACAATAAAATTACAAAGTTATAACCCTTAATAATCAATGAATTAAGGAATTTAAAATATATGCAGTAGAAAAGCAGTAGGTAAAAAGGATATTTTATAACTCATATTTGAAAAGTTTAAAATATTTAATGAAATGAAATGTGAATTAACAGAAGACTAAATGCCAAGATCCATCCCCAAAATTTATTTATTTGATTTGCTGGAATAAACAAAGAAAATATTGGATTAAGTTTGTTTTTACTAAAAATAATACTAAGTGTCAGAGCTATAATGATTACAAAAAAAGCTCGAATAAAGTAGTTCAAAGAGGGGAACAAAAATTGTATCCCCATGTTTAATGGTAAAGTGATTAAAAAAATAATTAGAATTTTATTAGGATTTGGTTTAACTAAAATTACAGCACTACATATCAATACAACAATTCCGCAATTAATATAATAACGTAAATTATTAAGTGTGTGAGTAAATGCTGAATCAGGATTATCAAATTTTAAGTACAACAAAATCACACCCATCAAAAGAGCAGTTCCTAGGCTAAATATTATTGCTTTTCTTCCTGCTGCAATTTTCTGTTTATCGGAAGCATTTTTATTTATGATAGCTGAATATATATCTGTAGACCAAAGGGTAGCTATAGAATTAAAAGTTGAGTCAATAGTGCTCATAATTGAAGCAAATAATCCACATAAAATAATTCCCTTTAGACCATTTGGTAGATAAGTTTTAACTATATATGGGAAAGCTAAGTCAGGCTCAGATAAAGTATCTCCTAAAACACCGTACAGTGCAATTCCAGGGATTATTATTATTATAGCCATTAGATATTTTATAAGACCTCCTACCATTAAACCGGTTTGTGCATGACTAACAGTTTTAGCAGCTATTGCACGTTGCATTACTGTTTGATTTGCACACCAATAATTAATATTTAAAAAAAATAAACCAAATATATGGGTCCATGGAAGGGTGGGGTGGTTTTTTGGTAAGTGTAAGTGCATCCTATCTGGAGTTTTGATATAAAGTTGCTCCCATCCACCAAGCTTATCTATTGCTGTAAAGCAAACAATTATACCTCCTAACAACAATATGCTAAATTGTATTAAATCAGTTTTAACTACAGCATTTAAACCTCCTAAATATGTATATATAGCTGAAAAAATTCCTAAAAAAACAATCAATATTGAGATTCTAATTATACGATTTTGATGCAATATTGATAGCTGTTCAGCAAAAACTATATCAGCTGCATATGCTCCCCAAAAAAGTGCTGCTCCAAGTGTTATTGTTGAAAACAATCCAAGATTTGCAATAGAGTATAATAATGCAATTCTTTCTCCTAATTTTTTGGATATAAATTGAGTAATTGTTGTTATTCTCTCTTTTAAAAATAAAGGGACAAATACAAAGGCACCTATAAGAATTCCTTGAACAGCGTTGATTTCTAAATTTGCTTGTGCCAATCCGAATAAATAGGCAGACCCCATCATTCCCAAAAATTGATAACCTTGAATATTAGTTGCTATTGTTGATAATGCAACCGAATACCAAGATAAATTTCTTGAACTTAAAAAATATTCTTCTGCTGTACCATTTTTACTTACTCTTCCTCTTATAGCAACAAACAAAATAATTATGAAGTACAACAAGACTATACTAAAATCAATCATTTTTTATGTTCTTAGACCATTTCCTAAAGGGCTCTCTGGAATGGATTTTGGAACTCTACCAAAAGCTTCAGCAAGTGAAACAGTATTAATTTTAGGTAGTACTAATTTTGCAAAAATTTTACATTCTTGAAGATGAGGATATCCCGAAAAAATAAATGAACGAATTCCCATTTTTTGATATTTATTAATTTTAGTGATTACTTGATCAGGGTTTCCTACAATAGCAGCACCACATCCCGATCTTGCCAAACCTATACCAGTCCACAAATTTGGTTCCACAAAAAATTTTTCATCTGATTTTTCTCTTAATTCTGTTTGTCTAGCTACTCCCAAAGATTTTGCATCTTGAGATCTATTTCTAATATTCTCACCTAATGATAAATCTAATTTTGAAATAAGATTATCAGCATAAGATCGAGCCTCTTCTTCTGTCTCTCTAACTATCACATGAACTCTTAATCCAAACTGTACTGTCCTATTATATTTTTTTGCTCTTTCAGAAATATTTTTCATTAACTCTACTAGTTTATTTTCAGTATCTGGCCACATCAAATAAACATCACAATGCTCTGCACAAAGTTCCATTCCAGCTTCAGAGTAACCCCCAAAATAAAGTAATGGCCCTCCATTTTGTTGATAAACTTTAACAGGTTGAGTAGGAAGATTAAATTGATAATACTTTCCATTAAAATCAAGTCTATTTTTTGTCCAGCATTGCTTAAGTATCTCAATTACCTCTTTTGAACGCAAGTATCTTTCTGTTGAATCTAGTTCCATTCCTGGTAAATTTGAAGAAATTATATTTAAGGTTAACCTTCCCTCAAGCATATGATCTAATGTTGCAATAGTCCTTGCTAGCATCGGAGGATGAATTTCACCACAACGTATGGCAGCTAAGAAATTTATTTCCTTTGTTAAAGTAGCCATACCAGCAATAAAAGTTAAAGTGTCCTGTCCTACTTGATATGAAGAAGGGCAAAGGATATTTTTATATCCAAGTTTGTCAGCTGCCTCAACAATATTTTTTGTGTTATACCAATTACTTTTATAAATAGGATTTCTGTTTCCTAAAAAGTCGTCATCTCCGTTACAAAGTGGTGCAAACCAGGAAATTTCTACTCCATCAAATGAAGTGGATTCTAGTTTCTTCATCTATGTAAAAATAATAAAAAGGTGACTTAATAAGGAACCTAAAAAAAACTTATATGTTATTAAAAAAAGAAAGTTTTATTTAGTAGTAATTTTTTTCTAATTCTGTTGACTATAATTTAATTATTTGGGATTCTTTTATTCATAAGTTTGAACCACAGAGGGGGGAATAAAGCTAAGAGCATTGAAGTTGTATATCCGAAAGGGAGCTGAGGACTTTTTTCTATGCTTTCTAAAATTTGGTATTTTTTCGAAGCTCTGTGGTGATGATCACTATGCCGAGTTAGTTCGTATAGTACTAATCGACCAATAGCATGATTAGAATTCCAAGAATGCATAGGAGTTACTCTTTCATATCTTTTCCCTTTTAGAGATCTTGTTAGACCATAGTGTTCAATGTAGTTAATAGTCTCTAAAAGTAAAATACCCGTTAGGGATATCAATAGTGAAAAAATAATTGCACTTTTTCCAAAAAGCAAACCTATAAAAGCCAAATATCCGAATTGGAATATTTGGTAATAGAAAAAATCATTATAAAAACTAAAGAAATAATTTTTATTTTTTCTTAATAGATTTTTTTGAATACTAATAGCATTTAGTATTTGACCAAATATAGATGTAAACCAAAAAGAAAAAACAGACTGATTGATTTTTGAAGTTGCAGGATCTTTAGGTGTTCCAACGTGCTGGTGATGACCAAAATTATGTTCTAAGTAAAAGTGCATATAAAAAGCAGGCATTAGCAAAAGTTTTCCTAATATACGTTCCCAAAATTTTTGTCTGTGACCTAGTTCATGGGCTACATTAATTCCATTAGTCCCAAGAACTATTCCTACAGAAAGGATTAAACCTATTTTTTCAAAAAGCAACAACTCTTTTGATACCAGATGATAAATACCATAAAAAAGAATTGAAAAGACAATAATTACATTAAAATAGAGCATAAAATCAAAAAGGCCATTAGCTAAACGGTTTTCTATTTGATTTTCATCTAATTTATTATTATTAGGCTTAATTAGAGCTTCCCAAATAGGAATCAAACCGAAAGCATATATAACCGTAGTAAAACTCCAGATACCACCTAACTGAATACTAATTATAGCTGATATTGGAATGGTGTATGCTAGTAAATATTTAATGTCACTCACAATAAAATTTAATTCTCTCTTACAAAAAAACAAAAAAAATATTAACCAGTATTTACCAAATAAATTTAAAAGAAATTTATTTATCACTTATTAATACAATACCTTGCGTTAAATTCAAACCAATTAAACTTAAACTTAATTTAAAGTATGTTTTTTAAATACCTAAAAGAAAACTTTGTAAGTAAAAAAAAAATAGCTACTACTTTTATTATTTTATCTACACCCTTATTTTTTGGATGTGAAATACCTAAAGAATCGAATAAAAATTTCTTTTGGAAAAAAACTGAATCTTTTTCTTTAAATCCAGAAATAGAAAAACAAATAGATGAAATTATTCCCAAGCTTACCCTTGAACAAAAAGTCGGCCAAGTTATTCAAGGTGATAGTGACTCAGTCACACCTGAAGACGTTAAAAAGTATAGACTAGGCTCAGTATTGAGTGGAGGTAATTCTGCGCCAGGTCCACTGCCATATGCTGAAACCAAAGACTGGCTTAGTAAAGCTGATGAATATTTTAAAGCATCAATTGATAATGAGGGAGTAGAAATAGCAATTCCAATTATTTGGGGGATTGATGCTGTTCATGGTCATGCAAATTTAAAAGGGGCTATTATTTTTCCACACAATATTGGTTTGGGAGCTACAAATAATCCAGAATTAATTGAAAAAATTGCTGGAGTTACTGCACATGAATTAACTGTCTCTGGTCATGATTGGACTTTTGCACCAACACTAGCTGTTCCACAGGATGTAAGGTGGGGACGAAGTTATGAAGGTTTCTCTGAAGATCCATCAATTGTTAACTCATATGCTGATAGAATTGTTATTGGTCTTCAAGGAAAAATAGAAACTGATCAATTTATGGGTAAGGGGAAAGTAATTTCTAGTGCGAAACATTTTTTAGCTGATGGAGCAACTGAAAATGGTGTTGATCAGGGAGATGCACTTATTAGTGAAAAAGAATTAGCAACTGTTCACGCAGCTGGTTACTATAGTGCAATACCAGCTGGTGTTCAAACAGTTATGGCTTCATTTTCAAGCTGGCGTGGAAGAAAACTTCATGGCGACAAGGAATTATTAACTGACATACTTAAAGGAAAAATGGGATTTAACGGGTTTGTTGTCGGAGACTGGAATGGACATGGTCAAGTTCCAGGATGTTCAAATACGAATTGTGCTGCATCCCTAAATGCTGGATTAGATATGTTTATGGCACCAGACAGTTGGAAAGGTTTATATGAAAATACATTAATGCAAGTTAAGGACGGAACTATTCCAATGGAAAGATTAGATGACGCTGTTAGAAGAATATTAAGAGTAAAAATATCTTCAGGTATTTTTGAAAAGGGTATTCCTAGTTCTCGTCCAAATGCTGGAGACGAATCACTTTTGAGTTTACCAAGTAATAAAGCCATTGGTAGGCAAGCAGTTAGAGAATCACTTGTTTTATTAAAAAACAATAATAATACACTTCCCCTTGACCCTAAAAAGAAAATTTTGGTAGTAGGTGATGGCGCTGATAATATCTCTAAAATTTGTGGTGGTTGGACACTTTCCTGGCAAGGGAATAATCATAATAATGATGAATTTCCAAATGCAATTTCAATACTAACTGGCATAAGAGATGAAATAAATAAAGCAGGAGGAGAAATGATTTTTTCTGAAAATGGAAATACTCCAATAAATGCAGATGCTGTGATTGCAATCTATGGTGAAGACCCTTATGCTGAGTTTCAAGGGGATAGAGAAAATTTAGATTTCGTTCCAAATGGTTTTGATACTGAAAAACTAAAATCTTTTAAAAACAAGGGCATTCCTGTTGTTTCAGTCTTTTTATCTGGAAGGCCGTTGTGGACTAATCCAGAGATTAATAATTCGGACGCATTTATTGCAGCTTGGTTACCAGGTAGTGAAGGGAATGGTGTTTCTGATCTTTTGTTTAGAAGTGATCCCTTATATGATTTTAAGGGACGTTTATCTTATAGTTGGCCAATGACGCCAGAACCGTCAAATGGGAAAAACTTATTTGAATTGGGTTATGGTCTAAGTTATGAAGAACAGAAAAATATTGAATTATTACCTATTGCATCAGGATTAGAAAACAAAGCTATTATTTCAAGTGGAGAGTTTTTTAGCAAAGGTAAATCAATTGACCCTTGGAGTATGTGGCTGGTATCTGGTGAGTTGGAGAAACAAATTGCAAGCTATCCAACTTCAATAGGAGGATTAATAATTAAAAAAACAGATCACTTAGCTCAAGAAGATGCACTAAGGATAAACTGGACAAATTTAGACTCTAATCATTTTAAGATTACTTCTAAAAATCCTAGCAATATGGTACGTCAATCTAATGGGGCTATGAAATTAACGTTTTACGCAAAATCTTTTTTGAATGAAAATGCAATTGCTAAAATTAGTTTATGTGATAGTTACTCCAATTGTCAAAAAAGTATCGAATTAAACATAAAAGGAGATTGGAAGAAATATAAAATAAGCTTAAAAACTTTTGAAGAATTGGGAGCGGACATGAGTAAAATTAAAACTGCATTTTCAATTTCATCTTCAAGTAAAAATGATATAGGTATTAGTAATATACGTTTAGAGTAAACATAAATATAATTCAGAATAATTATTAGTTATTTTTTTTCATTAATGAAAAAATCTTAAAAATTTGAATTGATACAATTACTACATTAAGAAAAATAATTGAATATGATAAATCAATTATACCATAGCATAGCCATAAAATAGCTCCAATTAAATTTACAAATCTTAACCAAAGCATATTATTTATTAAAAAAGACACTATTACAAAAGTAGTAGCCAACCAACCTATTAAATCAATAGTTTCTAATTCCATAAAATAGTTTTCACAAAGAAAGCTATTTTAGTGAAATGAAACTGTTATTTTGTTCTTTACTGAATTTTATCGGGTTTAGATTTACTTTTAAAATCTTGATTGGACAAATTTTTATGAATCTTACTTAAATTATTTCCCTGAATATCATATATGTCTCCAGTCCAAGAATCTATAATAAATGATTCATTAACAGGAGAAGGTATATACCTATTTGATAATGAATAAATTAATGATGAAATTATTATGGAAGCTGATAAAATGAAAACAGAATATTTCTTATTCATGAAGTTTGTTTTTTTGCATTCTCAATTTTTATTTCTTTATAAATAACTGTAAGCATAACTGTAGAAACCATTGCATGCAAAAATCCAAATGAAAAAGCATCAAGACTTGAAATTTGACCAGAAAGTGATGAAAGTGTGTACATAATTATTGCGAAAAGATTAAATCCAGCAACTACATAGCCATATATTAATCTAACTGTTGGTTTATGCCATACTAGGCGTAAAATAAGAAATGTAAATAACCAAAATAAAAATTCGTATAAATATTGTATATCGTGTAGTCCCAACATAATCTTTCTTCATTAACAATCTCTAACAAAATTAAAAAAAACATAATAATTAATATATAAAAAATAGTGTCTATTTATGATAATCTAATAATTATGCAATTAATTTTTATTTTATTAGTGATTTGTTTATTTACGTGACAAATAAAATTAAAAAAGATAATTTCATTCAAAGAATCTGTATAACTATAGGTCTCACGATAGCGCTTACTGTTTCATTTTATTTTTATTATCTATTATTTGAAAATATTTTAATTTTTAGATAATACTAAACTTAAATTAAATATTATGTTCGATTATTGTAAAGCATACAGTAACCCTTAGAGCTTATTTTTATCCTCTTGGATGGTAGTTCATCGTTTAATTCTTTTAATAAAATTTGAGAAAGTTTTTTTTGTCCTACATTTTTCTTACTTATCAGTTTTTTAATGTTAGGTTCAGTTAACATTAAGTGAGACAATTGAATTGAATCACATTCAAATTCAAACGACGAACTTTTTGATTCAATAAGTTTGAGATTTAAATTATAATCATTTAGATTTTTTTGATAATTGTATCCTTTTTCAGAAGGATTGATCTTTAAAATTTTCAGTATTGGATTATAATTGATTTTGAAATCACAACAAATTATTTTTCCGTTTATAGTTAAGTTTTTAATAAATCCTATAACATCAGATTCGGTGACATAATTAAGAGATCCAAAAAAACATAATAAATCATATTCTATAATTGGTTTAGTTGAAGTGTATGTTATTTTTTCGTGCTTTATGACGTGTTTTAGCATATATTTACTAATATCATAGCCAGTAACTCTTTTACAAAAATGGGATAAACCAATGCTTGAATGTCCTACACCACAACCAACATCTAAAGCTAAATTAAATGCTTGATTTTTTAAACATTGGCTTAGTATTGGTTGATGTAATGGGGGCCTGAAATTTTTATAATTCAATGCACCAAAAATACCGTATTCCTCAATCTTATGCATTGTAATTAAAACTTAAATAATGTAAAAAAAATCCCTCTTTTAAAGAGGGATTTACTTAGTATTTTAAAAGTCTGCTAATCGGACCAACATTGTAGTGTTTATTACCTTTCTAATGCCAGATACTTTTTTAGAAAATTCAGCAAAACTTGGATCTGACAACATTTTCTTAGTACTTGAAAGAGACGATTTTATATCAGCTGCGCCAATCCATGCAAAATGACTATAATCTTTGTTCTTACCAAGAATTGGTGCTGCTAAACCAAAAGAATTTTTATCAAAGCCAAGTTTTTTAGCCATTTTTTGAGAAAAACTTTTAAATTCCTTCAGATAAGCTCCTGCATTAGATACATCCATTTGATATATCATAAAGACATTGTCTTCTGCCCAGTCCTCACCATTGTACCAAACGGGTGTATTTAAAGTTTGAGAAATGTCTTCAGAAAATTCAGCCAATTTTCCCTCCCATAGTAATTGAGCATCACGCGATTGACCATAAGACATAAAAGCTTGCTCGAACGCCGCTTCATTTGGAAAACAAAATTGAATTGAATGGGTTGATTCTGTAGTTCCGTTAGGTAGATAAGCAAACAGTGATTTTGTAGCTTGAATATTCTTACCCCATTCTGTGTTCATTATTTCTGTTAGAGCTGATACAACCATTTCAGGTTCATCAACTTTAATATCAAAGAACAAACAATATTGTGCGTTGATAGATAATGAACTAAATAAAAATAATGATAATAATAATTTCTTCATATTAATATAATTTACGATTAGTATTACAATATAATAATTTTCAAATGATCGAAAATTTTAATTTAAAGAAGATTTAAAAATTACTTTTTTGAATAGATTTTATAACTAAAAACAATCAATGTAATTATAAGAAAAGTTATCGCTAAATAATGAAACATTTCAGGTTCAGCTCCTTTAAACTGACCCTTTATCCTAGATATATATGTCATTACCATTATAAATCCTACATAATAAAAATAGATGAAATGAAGTATTTTATTATTTATTTTATTTATATAAAAGGGATAAATAATAATCATCAAATATGCTATAAAACCTCCGGCTAGTCTATAAGGAATTATAGGAATTGAATTTAAATAAATAGAAGTTGCTAAAAAATAAAAATGAATCAAATGAATTAATGAAAAAATACCAAGTACTTTTCTTGTAAACATAATAGATTGATTTTTTGTATAATATTTTAAAAAACTCAATACGCTTAATAAATACAATGAAAATGAAAAACGACCTGAAAATCTTGCAGCATATCTAAATATTTCATTAACATCAGTTAGTAATGACATTAATACCAGAATCAAAATTAATTGAGAAATGATTCCTAAAAAATAACCATACTTAAGGATTAATTTTTTCATCATCCTATTAAATACGCAACTTAAAATAAAATAAGTTACTCAAATAAAAGATAAAATTTGATTTGAAGATTTACCCTATGATTTTATTCCAAAGAAATAGAGCAAGAAGTGAGTAACCTTTAAATGAAAACCTAAATAACTGTGAAGTCTCTTTAAATTTGTTTGCGTGTCTCATGCAATAATAACGTTGCTGCAAAAACATTATTGTATTAGAGGGGATTAAAAGAAATTTTTACGAATAAAAAAGTGGGAAATTAGAAATGAAGATACATCCATCAGTCATCATCCTACATCATTGCTTCATTCCCACTCAGATAAAAAACTAAACAAATAATCAATTATGAAACAAAGTCTGTACAAATATCTTAATTGCTAAATTATTTATCAATAAAGCTAAATACTTAATTCTTATTTAGTTATATAATATTCTTATTGTATTTAAGATAATACAACTTTAATTTATAAAATATAATCTCCTTCTTTTAGTATCCTTCATTAGGAATTGGATCATATGTAATGGAATCATTTTCCTTTTCACATGAGAAAGTTGTAAAAATAATTAATGCCAATAAGTAAACTATATTTTTTTTCATTCTATGAATTACTCGGTTGAGAAGGGGGTGAAGGAATTATCATTACACCTTCATCTTCTTTTTCACAAGATTCAAAAATAAAAAAAACACAGCATGTAAAAACGATAAAAATAAAAATAGATTTAAGTTTCATGTTTAAGATTTTATAATGGAATATTTTAAAAAAGATAAGGTCAAAAATAAGGTCATTAAAATTGTGGTTCTTTTAATTAATTCTAAAATCATATTCTCTTTCAACTTTACATATTCTCAATTTATATTCTTTGTACCATTTTGTTTTTCCTAACTTTTGAGCCTTTTTATGAAGTTGATTATTTTTCCATTTTTTTAATGAAACCAAGTCTTTCCAATATGAAACATTTACACCAAATCCATCTTTATCTCTAAAAACTTCATTTCCAATGTATCCATCTATATTTTTAATTTCATTAAAAAGCAAATTATTCATCTCTTCATAACCTTCGTCAATATTAGTTCTAATTGATGTAAATACAGCACATATATATGGAGGGGACGGTGAGGGTGAAATTTTCTTCATAAATAAATAGTTTTATTCAAATTAAGGAAAATAAGATCATCATTTTAGGTGTGTTTCAATTTTAAACTTTATTTTAATAAGATTATACAAAAAAATAAACAAGTAAATCAATGAGGCCATATATATTAATTTTTTTTCTAATTATTCAAGGATGTAAAACAAGTGATGAAAAAAAAATAGAAAGCATAAAACTTGATGAAAAATTAGCAAAAGAATTAGTTTCTCTTTCTGTAAAATGTGTAGATCAAAAATATCCATATAAAATTGGTTATAGATATATTGATGAAAATTGGATAAAACCACATTATGAAATCACTCCTTCATTTTATGGGTGTTGGGATTGGCATTCTGCAGTACATGGCCATTGGGCAATGGTTAAAGTTCTAAAAGAATTTCCTGATATTTCAGAAAGAGATAAAATTATATCAAAACTTGAGAAAAATTTAAGTAAAGAAAACTTAAACAAAGAATATGAATTTTTTAAACAGGATTTTGCCAAAGGATTTGAAAGAACTTATGGCTGGGCTTGGTTAATGAAGCTTTATTCTGAGTTATTATCGTGGGATTACGAAAAGGCACAGATATGGTCAACAAATATGAAACCACTTGTTGATTTACTAAGTCAAAGAACTATTTCATTCTTAGATAAACTTTCAAAACCACTTAGACCAGGAACACATTCAAATACAGCATTTTCTTTTTCTCTTATGATTGAATATGCTAAAATTGCAGGAGATAAAAAATTATTAGATAAAATTAAGAAATACAGTATAAAAAACTTTTTTGGAGATATTAATTGTCCTACAAATTATGAGCCTTCAGGGACAGATTTTATTTCTCCATGTTTGGCTGAGGCAGGACTAATGGCAATGGTTTTAGATGATATTCAATTTAACAAGTGGCTGTATAATTTTTTTCCCACATTTGAAAAGACAAAATTTAATAATATAATTACCCCCCCTGAGGTAATTGATCCTACTGATCCCGGGATTGGTCACTTAATTGGATTAATGTTTCACAGATCCTGGACTTTAAAAGAAATTGCGACTAAACTAAATAACAGAGAGGATAAAAGACTATTACAATCAATTGCTAGAAATCATTCTGATAAAGGATACAATATTATGTTTGATAGTGGATACGGAGGTGAACATTGGCTTGCAACATTTGCAATATATAATTTTACTAAATGATTTTTCGGTTCTTTATTTTTGGTTTTTCATATTCAATACATATATTCGAGATAATTAAACCAAATTAATCTATTAACAATGAAAAAAGGATATTGGACAGGCCATGTTTTTGAAATAAAAGATGAAAAAAAATGGAATAATTACTTAACTAAATACTTTCAAATTGAAGAAAAACATCAGAAAGAAAAAACAGGAAACTATATTCCTGTTCTAGTAGGACAACCTGAAGCGAAAATTCAGGGATCAGATTTAATGTTTGCTGCAGTTGTTGAATTTAATAGTTTAAAAGATGCTTTAGATTGTTATAATAGTAAAGAATATCAAGAAGCATTAAACGAACTTGGCGATAATCCCGAAGATACTGTTGTAAGAAATCTTTCCATTTTCGAGGGTAGTTAGATAGTTATTTATTTTTTTTGGCTGCCACATTAGGATATTCTTCCTTTATGAAATTTAAAATTTCTTTTGCTTTTTTTTGATGTTTTTTCAAGTGTCCTAGCTGTCCAACATTTACTGTTTTCACATAGTGTAGATTGCTTAAAAAAATGTTAATCACATCCTGGTTTTTTGAATTTATTTTTGGGTTTCCAGATGGATAAACAAATTCTATATCATAAACATTCATCTCATCGAAAACCATAGGATCAAACATCACATTTATTTGATCAAATAGTCTCCTAACTAAATATTCCTCTCTTTCTTTTATGAAATCAATGAAAATAAAATTGTCATTATATTCTAAGAGGGTATCAATTATTTTTTGGTTTTTTATTAAAATAAAATTTCCTGAATATTTTAATTCTTCATTTGTTGTATTGTTCGCCCAAAAAACAGCAGGGCGTGGTAAGTATCTCGCATAATAGTAAAGATCTTTTCCATAATCATCTTGTAAGCCATTATTTAAAATATATATAATTGAATCTATCCTTACTTCTCTTGTTTCTCTTCGTTGAATAACAATATCTAATTCTTTAATGTCGGTTTCAAGGTCATTAATAAATGATGCTATTATTTCTTTTTCTTTTTGTCTATCGACTAATACTTCTCTATAATTTTCAACAAAAAAACCAAGAGTAATCGCAATAAAGAGCATTAAAAATTCCCAAAACCTATTTATTATTTTTTGTCCTGTTTGATTCATAGTTAATGAACTAAATATACAAATTAGTAAATGTATGTGTTAAAAGTATACTTATTTTGCTTTTACAAGTTTTAATTCAAAGGAATAATTTAGACCAATATTCCAATCAAATTTTTTCCCTGTTAAAGCACCAAAATTAATAGGTTTATTCATTACTGTGCTAATAGAGAATGGGAAATTTACAATACCAAAATTTATCGTTTGTGCTGAAAAAAAACCAGTTTCGGTATCTTCAATTTGTACAGTATAAAGTAGAGGATCCCATTTTATATAAACAGAATTTTTAATTAGAAAAGACTTTATAAGTGGGGATAAAATAATCACCCTCCCTGATTCAATTTGATTCGCATTTACAAGTTTTAATGGTATAATTTCAAAGTAGGACAAGTTTAATCCAAAGTTTTTACTAAAAAAATAGGAAATACTAGGCTTTATTATGGCAGAGGACCAAGGTTGGAGAATAGTTGTTGGTAAATTTTCATCTTGAACTGTTATTTTCTGATTTACAATTCCAGGAAAAACACCTCCAATAGAAAAATTGAATTTTCCTGACTTTTTTATTATATAATTCCACCATATGTCAAAACCCCAAGGTTGAAAACCATCTAACTCATATCTTATGAGTGGACTTATAGAGAGTCTCTCTCCTCCAAAAGAAAAATTTGTAATAAGTGATGGCTTATCCCTTGAAAAAAGTGGAACCCAATCAATACCATTATTATTGACATTTAAATCCCCAGCTATAAAAAAAGTTTTGTCTGATTGAGAAAAAATAAAACCATAGCAGAATAGAATAAAAAGATAAATAAAGCGGTTTTTCACTCTAATTGATTTATGGTTAATAAGTAGCAATATACAAATTAGACCCTGAATTTAATTAGGAGGATATTTCAATGATCTAGTTTATCTCAATTACAAAAACAAACAGCCTTCTTGTTCAATTATTTTCCCTGTGTCAATTAATTCTCTTGAGTAATTTTTATTAGATGGGTGGAAAATAAATTCTTGACCCTCTGTATTAGAAAAATGAAGTAGACTATCAATTACTTCGTATTTATGGGTAATTGTATATTCAATTTCTTGACTAGATCCGTAATAATCAAGATCAAACCATAAAATATCTTCCTCATCTTTCTTAATAGTTATATACCATTTAATTCCGTCATAAATATTTTCCTATTTTTTCCATCCGTTACAATACGAAACATCTTTATCAATATTAAAGAATGATATAAATACTGGTCCAGATCCTTCAAATTTTATATCTGAAAAGTCACTGTAATAATTTTCAGTGTCTGCCCACATTGTTTCGTCATATTTGCTTAAAAATCTAGCACCACTAAATGAATTATATTGTCTTGGTAAGCGATTAACTTGATAACCACTTGCTTTAGTAAATGGATCTTGATTCCAAGTCTCATATTGCACTACATTCGTTTTATAGCAAGAAAAAAATATTAAGCAAAAAGCCAAAATAAAAATCTTTGACATTGATTTATGATTAGTATTAACAATATACGGATTAGTGTTTTAATATAGGGTAGAGAATGATATGTTGACAAAAAAGTGGGGTATGATTGATATTTTCTTCTTCATAGCAATTAACCCCACAAATAAAACAAACCAAAATTTAAGTTAAAACAAAAAAAGGGAATGTGAAGAGTGGTTTATTATCAGTCAAACATATTCCATTTCATTAAACCTACATCCCCTTATTTGTTTATACAAATATCATTTTTAAATGAATGTATATCAGTTAATTAATATATTATCTAACTATTCTTGTATAGACAAATGTTATTGTTGTAAAAAACTATAAAGATTTTCTTTTCTAAAACTTATTTAGCGAAAAGGTACTTTTGAAAAAAAACAATTCACAAAATGGTAAATAATTTAGATTATAGGACTATCTTTATGTAACCTAATTGTATGAAAACTTATAAATTATATTATTTAATTACACCTTACTTAAACTATAAAGGGTGTGGGTGGCTAATCAAGTAATTGTCAACGATTTGTCTCCATCAAAAGAAAAGGAGTTAATTAAGAAAAAGGGCAATTGTTTAACTGCCCTTTAATTAACCATAAACCAATTCAGTTGAATTGAGATTTAAATATAAGGATAAATAACAATTGTACCAACAACAATCACACAAATTATTAAATAAAAGCTGTTTTAACCAAGCTTTATAAAACTATGAAACACTTATCTATAATAGCTAGTTTTAACTACTATTTATGAGATTTTAGAAGTTATAAAACCTAATGAAAAGAATATGTAGATGATTTAATTTTATTCTTTAAAGTTTGTGTTGACTTTTTGTCCAAGTAAAGATGATGCTGACAATAGCAAATCAGTGTATTCTGTTATAGAAGAGACTAAACCTTTTTTATTTACCTCATATATGTAAACATACTTATTATTGTATGTACCATATAATGCTTCACTTTCTCCGTGCCAAATAACAGCTGCACCTTTATCATCAGCAATTATTTTATCAAAATTGAACTTAAGTCCATTTGGCATTGTTTCCAAAGCAGGATTTAGGAAATCATTTATAAATGAGTCGTAACCTTCATATACTCTTGAAAGCGGCTTACCATCGTTCCATTTAAGTGTCCCTGATAAAATAAATTTAAAATCATTACTAATAGTTTTTTGAAAAGAATCCATATCTCCTGAGGAGATATATTCAAAATTCTTAAGAACAATATTTTCAGAAATTTCTGATTTTAATTCCTTTCCACTCTTTTGAGGTTGGTTTTGACAAGAAATTATAATTGTAGTAAATAAAAATATTAGGAGAATATTTTTCATCTATTATGATTTTTGATTAATAATTATCAATATACAAATTAGTCCCTGAACTAGATGAATGGGTAATGTCTATGATTTTGGTAACGAAAAAAAGAGTTATGATGTTTAACCGTCAATTATACCACCACGACACCTTGTATTATCAATATCCCAATCAGGATTATCAGTTACATCAATACTAAAAGATTCAGTAATAGTTTGCCCATAATTTCCAATAGGAATTGATTCAGTAAATTCAGTCTTTGTAATGGAATTAAACCATTGTCTACAAGGTAATTGACCTGAATTTAAAGTTCTTTTAACATCTTGTTTATAAGTTCCCAATACATTGTCATCAAAAACTAAATCAGTAAATGTTAATTCAATATCACATTGACAAATATTTCTATCACCGCCAAAATTTAATGTGTCACAAGAATTAAATGCTATGAATAGTAATAATACTAATACTTTTTTCATCTATTTAATCTTTATCTTCTTTTTCTATATTTAAGCCAATTGCACCTGACACACCCCAAGCACCAAGTCCTGAAATAGCAATTTCTAAATAACTTACCTCAAAATATAATAGTAAGCCAACTATACTTACTGCAAGACAAACAGGATTGATAAAATGCCAAAAAGTTTCTCTTCTATACCTTTTCAACTTAATTAATTTATGGTTAATAATACCTAATATACAAATTAG